>NZ_JABZFS010000029.1:0-9000 GCF_014237355.1 Desulfosporosinus sp. | reverse complement strand
GTGTTAGGCACGCCGCCAGCGTTCGTCCTGAGCCAGGATCAAACTCTCCAAAAAAAGTTATTTCACTTCTTCTAGAAGAAGATGATTGACTCATGATTTATTTTGAAACTCTTGCGAGTCTCTCTCATTGGCTGTCCTTGTTGTTTAGTTTTCAAAGACCATTATTTTCTTGCCCCGTTTGGGCCGGAATCACATCTTAGCATTTTCAACTTATGTTGTCAACAACTAATTTTGCTTTGATTGATTTCGCTTAGGGTTATAACCTTTCGGCTTATTCAACCCATCGTGCGTCTTTGAGGCGCTCAGTTATAATAGCATCATAGTTATTTGATGTCAACTATTATTTAACATTTTTAAAAATTCTATGCACCTCTATGCCCATGTTTTACAAATAAACTCGTGAATTTCTATGAAAAATAAGTAATAATGCTCTGACACACTATACTATATGCGTTATTTCCTTGATTGTTACAATGCCTATCGTTGAATTATGATAATCCATTGACTCCGCAGTATATCACATAGCAAACAATTGCTTACTTGCAGCGATTTTCTCCAGCACTGATTCCACTTAGCGCCTAACCATTGGCCCAAGAAATAAGCTCCCATGAACATAAGATAAGTCTCTAATTCTATTTCTAAGTCAAATCGTATACGTAGGAACACAATTACTGGAACTGGTAAATGAACGGATAAGAACCACTGTCTCGAAAACTTTTTTACATTTTCTCTCCAATACCCAAAGGGGATATTCAACAAAGTCACTAGAATTAAAGCCATACTAGACAACAGTCCCTTCTTCCATTAATACTGTAAATCTTCGCAAATCTTTTCCCGATTTATGTTTACGAAACAGATTCTTACAATATACATTATGGTGTGACTCTTGCAAAGGGAGTGTGGTACCAGAATGCTTGATAGGCCGATTATAGTTTTTATTAGAAAGTCATGGGTTTTGGGGGCTACGGTGGCCTTAATCATTTTATTCCTTGGAGCAGGCTCATTTAAACTGACGTCTGCCTTTTCTTCCGGTCTAAAGGATAAAGTAATAGTCATCGACCCAGGTCACGGAGGAGCTGACCCTGGCGCACAGAATTCTGGGATCAAGGAAAAAGACCTAAATTTAGACATTTCGTTACGTGTAGGTAAAGTCTTAGAATCTAAAGGATGTATAGTCATTCTAACACGCGAAGTTGATAAGGATTTCTTCCTACCAGGTTTCGTCAAAGGGCGCATGGCCAAACGAGTTGAATTAAACAGCAGAATTAATATTGCTAAAGAAAATAACGCTGATTTGTTCATTAGTGTTCACGCAAACAGTTTTCCCAAACCAAACTCCTATGGGATGGAAACCTACTATCACCTAAAATCCTCAAATGGAAAAGCACTAGCAGAAACAATCCACGAACAGCTTAGTCTGGTTCAACCTGATAATAAACGAAAAGCCAAAGCAGGAGATTATTACATAATCAATCAAACGGAAGTTCCCGCTGTCATTGTTGAAGTTGGCTTCATCTCTAATCCTCGAGAAAGAAAACTGTTGTTGTCAGAGGATTACCGCAACTTAGTAGCCAATGCCATAGGTACAGGGGTTGAGCATTACTTCGAGGTCTTTCCGATGGGCGTACGGGAAAACTCACCAACTGTCACTCAAGATATACCTCCATCTGCAAGCGAGAAAGCCTATAAACTCTACTTTTCCAACGATAATTTAGAGAAACTGGTACCTGAAGATCGTCAAATAGACCAATCAATCTGGCCAAAACTAGATCTCGCTCAAAAAGCAAGCCTTGTCATGAGTGAACTCATTCAAGGCCCGCAGTCAAGTAATCTAATCCCTACCATTGCCCCAAAAACAAAACTACTTTCCATCACTACTGAAAATGGTCTTGCTACCATCGACTTCAGTCGGGATATCCGAGATGATTTTCCCGGTGGAGCTTTAGTCGAGAGCATGACAATTAGATCAATCATTTGGTCATTGACGCAGATTCCAGGAATTAACGGCGTCCGGATTCTAGTCAATGGTGAATTTGGAGACTCAATTGGCGGACACATTCTTTTGGATCGTACATTTACCGCTCAGCTAGGGGTTTAAAGCGGTTGTCTATAAAACTTGATTTCATAACGGTCACTTAGCCAGTTAGCCTTCCATTCATCTAACAGCAGTACTGCATAGTTTTCATCTTTGTCTATCACAACCGTACTCATACTAGATTCAGTAAGAAGTTTAATAATCTTATCGTCCTTTTCAACCCATCGCACAATTTCAAAGGGGAGATGTTGGATACTAACTTGTACTCCATACTCTTCACGCAATCGGTATTCTAACACCTCAAACTGTAATTGACCGACAACACCAATGATCGGTGCTTCCACCCCAACATGCAGATCTCGAAAAACATGGATCGCTCCCTCTTCTTGAAGTTCCTGAATTCCTTTAATAAACTGTTTGCGCTTTAGAGCATTTGCAATATTGATTCGGGCGAAGTTTTCAGGGCTGAAGAAAGGCATTGCTTCAAATTGAAGCCCGTCCTTTTCAGTTAAAACATCTCCGATCCTTAGAAGTCCACTATCATGGACTCCGATAATATCTCCAGCAAATGCTTCATCTAGTATGGTTCTTTCCTGAGCAAACAACTGTTGCGGTTGAGCGAGACGAAGACGACGATGAGAACGTGTATGAATAACGTTCATACCCCGTTCATAGCGACCTGTACAAATACGGATGAAGGCTATTCGATCTCGATGCTGGGTATTCATATTTGCTTGAATCTTAAAAATATATCCTGAGAAACTAGGCGTCTCTGGATCTAGTTCTCCTAGATTTGTGCTCCTTGGTTGTGGAGCAGGGGCTAGTTCAAGAAAGTATTGCAAGAAATTAGGAACACCAAAGTTATTGAGAGCACTCCCAAAGAATACGGGTGTTACTTCCCCACGATCCACTCGTTCTTGTGAAAAAGTATTTCCCGCCATATCTAGAAGTTCGATTTCTTCCCTTAGCTGGTTCACAAGATCTTCTCCAATACCCTCTTGAACGGTTGAGTCATTTAGAGGACCCGATATAGGAGGCTTAGCACTGGATCTTGCACTTCCTTCCATAAAACGCTCTACGTATCCAGTCTGGCGATCATATATCCCCTTAAAATCCTGTCCCATACCGATTGGCCAATTCATAGCGTAGGATTCAACCCCTAGCACCTTCTCTACTTCATCCATCAAATCTAGAGGGTCCTTAGCTTCACGGTCAAATTTATTAATAAAGGTGAAAATTGGAATTCCTCGTTTACGGCAAACCTCAAATAGTTTCTTAGTCTGGGTCTCTACCCCTTTTGCTGCGTCAATCAGCATTACTGCACTATCAGCTGCAGTCAAGGTTCGATAGGTATCTTCACTAAAATCTTGGTGGCCTGGGGTATCCAGGATGTTAATTACGTATCCTTGATACTTAAACTGTAGAGCACTAGACGTAATAGAAATCCCCCGCTGCCTCTCAAGTTCCATCCAGTCTGATGTGGCATAGCGCTCCGCTCTCCTGGCTTTCACAGAACCAGCTTCTCGAATTGCTCCTCCAAAAAGGAGCAGTTTTTCAGTTAAAGTTGTTTTCCCTGCATCCGGATGAGAAATGATTGCAAAGGTTTTTCGGGAAGAAATCTCTGATTTTAAATCCGTTTGGTTCAATGTTTTAACTCCTTAAACTAATCTTTTGTCATACATCATATTCTAACGCTCAATTGTTTTCCAATTAGTATAAGAGTTAATTATACACGATATTGTATATATCCTCAATTATCAGGCTAATAAAAAACACCATTGCCAGATTCACGTCTCAATAACGGCTACAGGCTCAAAATCCTTAAGCTTGCAGACCTCTTTGAAATAGACCAGCAGGATGAAGACATCCCGCGGTTCTTCAAATTCATCCACATGCTCGATGTTGATTTTTTTCCCTACGAAGAATGCCTTCAGATCCAGATCCTTGTTCTCTTCCTGTCCAATCAGGGTGCTATATTCATTTACCAGCTCCTGCAATTTATTTTGATTTTTATCATTGACCTCCACATCTGGAAAGCGGTAATTGCTGGAGTTTTCCCCAAAGCAAAACATCTCTTTAATGGTTGTTTCCCCTTCCACTGCAGCCTCTTCTTCAGGTCTTAACATAATATATTTCTTCGACATTCTACTATCCTTTCCGGAAGCTGAGCCTCTGTATAATCCCTTAAATCAAGTTTATATAAGCTCCACCGTTACATCTTCGCGCCTTCATTCCTACCTGTTCCAATTATAATTCTGCTCATTTTTGTCCATTCCTGCTAATTTACACGAATTATTGTCCGGATACAGTAACTGACGTAGGTACTAACCTGCTGACGTCTTATGTGAATTGAGAAATTCATCTATCTCAAGGGGGCATTACCTTACAGCCTCATATTCAGAGGACGCCAGGACGGCGGCCCCTTTAATTTTCGCTGCCCATTGGCCCTTTAGACCACTCACACCAGAGCAATTACATCCCTTGCCATATTGAAGCATCTGCTGTGAGGTCCCAGTAGCCTAAGATTTTACTTTGGATAATGAGCTGTCTCCTTTGCATCAGCCCCTTCGGGCAAATAAATTCTTGTTCGAATCATTCCGGCAAACTCCCCATGCTTAAAATAGCTACTATAGGTAATAACCATCCCAAAGGCTATTTTGGTAAAGGATTTTAATTCCCCGGTTTTAAACCGCGATATAAAGTCGGCAATCTTTTGGCGATTTTCTTCCTTGTGACAGTCTAAAGCCCACAAACCCATAACGTTTTTCCCATAGAACTCTTCCTCGAATTTATTGGCCCAGATCACATTGAAATCTGCATCTGTAACCAAAAGTCCCGCAGAAATATCCTTAAAAATCTCACCAAAATTCAATTTCTATACACCTCCAGCTACCTTGTTGTCTTCTGTTACTTATACCTTAAGAATGGAACCCGTAATTAAGATACCCATAATTAAAAGCGGACATAGTAAGTCCATTCCTTTTGATGTGCCCTAACTTCAATTACGGATTATAATCTCATAGACAAATTAAAATTCAGATAACCATCACGCAGTCAATCGTTGATTGCCTCGATCCCCAGCCGTTTAAGCTTTTCAAGGTGATCTCGAATATTTTTGAGCTCCTCCGGAGAGTGCCCCTCCCAGTCCAAAACCTCGTCGATTACTCGTAGTGGATGTTGTGTTCGGTTGGACCTCATCCTTACCTTCCCGTAGAAAACAGGTTGTTGCCATTACCTGCTCCTTGTATATAATATTATCCTACTCATAGTTACGGTTTAAAAATACTGGAAGTCTAAGGAAGACGAAATGTTATTATAGTGCCAATGTGTACTAACGCTTATTTGACTTTTAATAATTACTTTCAACGTTTCACTATCAAGTTCTAATTCCACATGGTTATCCCAGTTTAAAAATTCATAACATGTTATTAATAACTTATTACCCGTCCACTGTCCAAACTTAATCAAATCCATTTTAATAGGACTCTCCAGTAGCTATTATAGTAATTCCCCTTATGGTTTTTTCCTATATTTAGAATTTGCCATAAACCATTTATTAATTCATAAAGAGGCTTAATAAGCCTCTTTATGAATTATTTTAATTAACTTCAGTTATCCTTTACTGGGTTGCAAATAGAACAATCGAGATAGATAACTCATCTATTTCGCATTAGGGTAGTTAGTCAGGCATGGATAAAAATTCTAGTTTGGTCAAACCTAAGTTTAAAGACGAATTGGAGGTAAATTTAGAGAATGATTTTAGAAGATAGGTTTACAAGAGGATTCATAGCTGGATTAATTGGAGGAGTAGGTTCATTGGCCTGGGGTTTATTTTCTAAGTCCATATTAAAATTTACAGAGCTATTATATACTGATTTCGCATCAATCCTAATTTATGGAAATAAAGCAAGTTCTTTTATAGAAAAGGCTTTTGCACAATTTGTTGTTTTTGGTTTTTGGGGTTTAGGCGGTATTTTATTTATACTTTTAATACCTTATCTAACCAGCAAGAACCTTATTTTTAAAGGAGCATTTTGGGGAGCATTTATTTGGTTTGCTTCTTATGTAATTACACTTCTATTTAAGGTTAAGGGATTAGAAATAATAAGTGTTAATACATCAATTTCACAACTCATTGGCGGATTAATTTGGGGGGGCCTTTTAGCAATTGCAATTAAATATCTTGATAGAAAAGTTAAAAAACTATAGTAAAGAAAAGACCATAAACACCTTCCGAATTATCCTACTTACGAATGTCGCACTACAATGCCCATTATTTGGTATATTGTAAGAAGAATGCGAATTACGATTGTCTATTTTTGTTTTAAACGCTTATTAACTTGCAACTAGAGAAAAATTATAAGAGTGTGTGCTTCACTAATATCTAGGCAACTGACTTTGTTCAATATAATAATTCTCTACTCCGATTTCTTTCATTCTCTCATTTCTATAAATCCACCGTTCTCTTAGTTTACCTTCAAATTGCTTGTCGCATGGGAACTCACTGCATTCAAAGCAGAAATTAATGTTACGCTCAACTTGGCAGTCTTTCGCATGACATTCTAAAGGGCATTTGACGTTTTGACTCCTACATCCACTACAAGTACCCTTGGCAAAGTGATTAAGAATCTGTTCAAATTCAGAATATCCTTTAAAAATCGGTACATTTTCAGATTTAAGTCTCGCAAGTCCTTTATAACCTTTCAATAGCTCGGATAATTTCTTACTCAAGTACATTATTTCACTGTTATCATAATCAGCACATCTTGAACAGTCCAATCCGCACATGGACAATTTCTTGTTAACCTCATAATTTTCCATCTTTATCCCTCTCTTTAATGATTCTTTATATTCAGTGTTTATCTGTCTTTGTGTGTTATATTGGCAAGTATACACTAACTACCAGGAAATCCGTTCTTCAAACTATATTCTATATACCTCTTGAAATAACCTTTTTAAAAACAAGTTGCTTTTAATACGCTTAATCCAGTTATTCCCATCCTACAACTGCGATTAACCTATCTTTTGGAACTTCCTTTCATGGGGGCCCATACGTTTCTCCGGCTTCAAATTCGTCCTGGGAACAGGCGGCCACTCTTTAAGTCTTCCACCATATATTCAGCAAGCGAGCTCGCGTCTTTACTGATTTCTCCTTCACCGCCAGACCAAGTCTGGCCAGTTTACCGAGGGCTCCAGCAGCAGTTTTCGCCTACTTGTTGGTTTGTCGTTTTGTTGACGTGCATTCCTGAAAGAACCGGCCTTTATCCGACTCTGACCCAACCTCAGCAACAAGCATACTGCCAGCCAAGTCTGGCTTGGCCGGCAATTTTGAAGTTCTTATTCGACGAGTCGGCAAACGCCTTTCCGTACTTACTGGATCTTACCAAGCAAATGAGCATGTTCAGACAACCAGTTTTCTGCTGCATAATCCAAAGGGAGAGTTCTAATCGCTTCCCAATTAACATCCTCAATATTCATTACGCGCAAATCATATTCCTTTGAATACTGACCACAAGCTTGGCAGATAACTAGCTCTGCCCCCGGATACTCCTCTGACTTAAGATAGTTTAATTTCGAAGCCTCCTCAGTCCCACAGCGAATGCACCCAACGCGCTTAGCTGACCATTCGTGTTCGCATATGGAACAATGTAAGAACCTCCTGCCATTAGGTAAGGAAAGAACGGATACCCCCGCTGGCTCTCCACAGATAGGACATGTCATGGTCTGAGTGGATTTAAATTTAACATAATTCTTGACTTGGCTATTCACTGAACTATTATCCATCTTAACCATCGTCTCTCGAAACGCCTGAGCGACGCCACATAAGGCGAGCTGCAAACGGCTTAAGAGTTCTGCGTTCGCCACAGGTTGAAAGGCTCTAAACTTTTTCCAGGTTTCCAATAATTCAATATCGCTGACTACAGTATCACTGACCTGGTTTAACCGTTGGCATAGTTCCAGAATCGCATTCTCAGGTAACTCTTTAATAGGATAGTACGGGGGGACCTGAGCTGGTCTGAGCCTTTCGGTCCAAAAAGAACCTCGCTCGGATTGCCATTGCTTAACTTCTTTCTTAAGGAGGTTATACATCTGAAAGGCGTTGTCCATCAACATTCTCCTGACATCTTTTTTATCTTTAGTTGAACCAGTTCACTGGTGTTCACTATGAAGGACCACTCCTTCATTATCAATATCTATTAGAGATTCTGCTGCTCATTTTTTAGTCGTTCATACCATTTAGCGTGATGCGCCTGCGCAAACTTTGTCGACACATAACCATTGAGCATGCCGGACATCGCGACCCTGGAATCCGGGTGTAAGAGACTCAAATATATATGTCCCATAGCAGCTGCCGTCATCATAAACATAGAAAGATCATGCACGGGATAAGCCCACCGAACTAAGCCTGGCGGAAAATGGGGTGCCCACCACATGACAATACCACTAAGAGTAATGAAAAGCGTGCCAAAGATGGTGATCAAGGAATTAATTTTTTCTCCCCCATTGTACTTGTCTTGAGCCGGATAGTTTCCATGTCCACCGAAGAATTCTTTAGGAAAGGCACTAACATGTTGTAAATCCGCTTTTGTAAAATTGAACGTAAATTTCAACCATCTCCAGTGAAACCTTGGGTTTCCGACAAAGAAAAGCAACCCAACTACAACAACAAAGAAAACTGCTGCAATGCGGTGAATCAATTGAGCAACATGAATTCCCCCAAAAATAGCCATTGCCGGCTGAAAAAAAGAACTGTAAACTCCTAATCCGGTAATGAGCAAAACAAAGAAAGAAATGGCATGAACCCAATGGCTAAGGCGTTCTCCTTTACTAAATCGCAAAACCTTGTCTCCCACAATTCTTTTTGGTGCATGATTTCCAGTTTGAACTCTAGATGCCATTAGTCTTTCCCTCCTCCTTTATAATTTCCTCTTAATAGATTGGCAAAAACCCCGAGGACAACAGCC
>NZ_JABZFS010000070.1:0-9242 GCF_014237355.1 Desulfosporosinus sp. | reverse complement strand
AAAACCGGGATGCGCTAACATCCCGGCTATACAACTGGCCGCAGTGAGCGGCGATCTGAAAGAGCAAGAAGCCTGGCAAAGTGGACTACTTGCTCTTTTGCATTCCTTTAAGTATTAACACTATAAGAGTCGCAAATGCTACCGCAAACATAAGTGCTTCATACACAGTCATAAGCCTCATTATTATGAGAATGCAATGAGACCACTTTTTTTATAGAAAGTGGTCTTTTCGATGTTCATTGGGGTCTATAATCAGATAAGGATGCCTTTGGATTTTTAATTAACCAATATGAAAAAATAATTTTTTCAAACGAGGTAATGCCTGGACAGAAATGTTTAAGCGCCAGATAGAATCCATGCAAATAGTATTATCATAGCGACAGATGCTGATGACGGATGCAGGAGTTAAGAATCTGGCACAACTATTGCCGATGACTGAACCTTGCCGGCGCCGTTGAGATCGGCAGTCGCCTGAAGGATGCCAGGTCCTGCTTCCCTCCTCCGACGATGACGGCCATCCGGATTCGTCACCGGTGACGAATCTGACCTACACCCAGCTCATCCTCCTTGGGATCCTGGAAGAGGAGCGGAAGGAGTTTATCGCCGAGCATGATGTCGAGAGGATGACCAGAGTGGAGTTGCAGCAGGCTGTCTAGGACAGAGACCAAGCCATTCAGGAGAAAAAAGACCTCCAAAATAACTTGGACTTGAAAAGCAGAGGAAATAACCAATTAACAACTCAGTAGGCCCCGGCTCTGGCTTCATGGAACCGCCGCAGTCACATATCAGAAAATTCCCAATCAAATTTTTTCTCTTGCACTTACGAGGCAACCCCTATTTGGAGGGTCGTTTTTCTCAAATCTACACATAATTATTCAAAATACTCCTTATACCCCAATACGGTACACCTATATTCGCGTAGAAGTGTACCCCCGTTTAAAATATGTTGCTTTCTTACGTCCACGGAAACATAAAAACACACTGTAAAATCAACCCAAAACCCTAGGAACCGCTGATGCCAAGCTACTTCCGCTCTATCACCACGACTGTCTCAACGTACTACGTCCACGGAAAAATACACAGAAAAACGAGTAAATGAGCGTCAGACCGAAAGCCTGCTTTCGTTGGATGATGTGATTAAATACCATCGTGGAAAAACACAAAAATATTGTGTACTCATTCACCAAAGCATTGGGGGGTATATCGGGAGGCATAAGTTTTTGGGGTGCATAGGGTACCCTTTACTTACTAATCTATATGTCTGCCATGCTTACCTTATGCTGTAAACAAAGTGCATTAAGGGCAATCATAGATCTTCGCCATTCACTCCTTTTTGTACGGCTTCCGCACTCAACTATTGAGCTTTCTGCTGCCATGGTTGTAACGATGGCATAACGAATATTCACAAATATAGTCATCGCCTCATCACTATGGATTTGTTTGTCCAGCTCCGCTACCTTTAAATATGAAAAATGTAGGAAGAATAAATCGGTTTGGTAGTTATGACAAAAGGTTTAACATTCAACCGGTAGAGAAGATGAAGCGAAGGTAGGAACTAAACACGTTTCTTTGGAGGCGGCACTATTTGATTAAACCAATTGAGACTAGTACGAACATTGGGCCATTCAATATTCCGTGTGTAAGAATGCCAATTGAAGTATTCTTAGTCTTATAGGCAACATAGGGTACTACTATTAGTATAGGAATTAAAAGTATTATCAAGTCCAATCCGAAACAAGCGTGAAAGACCAACCATAGAACAGAATTAATAACCCAAGAATATTTGCCATGCTGCAGCTCTTGTCTGGGTAAGATATAACCTCTCCATAGTATTTCTTCTCCCACAATGTTAAAAAAGAACATTGGAATCCAAATTAATAAATAAAATTTTTCATATCCCTGTAATGCTTGAAATTCCATAAAAGACGGGGTAGTTTCAAGTTCTCTAAAGCCAAAGCCTTCTGATATAATCTTTGAAGTGAACATTATTAAACTTGTAGATATTAGGATTACTATAGAAGAGGTAATTGTCCATTTCCAGTCATTTTTTGATAGTCTCTTTATTCTTAATCTTTCAAGTATTAATCTAATCCTAAATTCATTTCCTTCTCGCCTGTAGAAAATCAAAGCTAATATAAAGAGGGGAACAAAAACAATATACCCTCCGATAAACCAGCCCAATGCAGGATGAAGATTTAAGTCTTTAACTAGATATGGGATCAAGCTATTGGTAATAATAATAAAGTAGGCTGATGGAATGCTAAATAATAGTATTGATTCCCAGATAGTCATTTTTCTTATCTCTACGATTTTATCCATATATAACCCCCACAACGCATTGTTTTAACATCAGACAAAAACAGTGTTGTAGTCCCCCAAAGTGATTAGGGGGTAATTCTGTTAAGGTACACTGAATGGACTTCATACGAACCTGTTCGTATATTTTCCTTTAAAGGAACATCAGACTATATTCTCCATTTCTACCCAAATTCCTCTCAGACGGGCAAAATGTTTTAGATGATTCTCTGGATGAAGCATTGGGTCATTTGCGACCGCATTTTGAAAAAAATGAAAAGTGGTGCAGAGCTGTTATTGAAAAGATGACACCACAAGAACATGAAATGTTTTACTTAGATATGAAGAAAGTTGACTGGAATATCACTCTAAGGGATATGTACAAAAACATTTTTAATGAGTTTATCCATTAAAGCGTTTGATAAAATGTGCTAATGCCTTAGGAATAGGTAAACCAGCTTTGTAAAAAGAAACTGTGGCAGTCAAGGAATGTGCTTGGGTTGGGGACTAACAAGTTGGCAGGCGAAGGAGATCAATTATGATTCATGAGATACATCTGAAGACCAAAAGACGCGACGAAATGCTCGACATAACAGCTCAAGTCCAAAAACTTCTAAATCAGGAAAATGTCCTAGAAGCGCTAGTCGTAATATTTTCATCCCATACTACTGCAGGGATCACAATCAATGAAAATGCGGACCCCGATGTACAGAAAGACTTTATGCGGAGACTTGATGAGATTTACCCATGGAATATGGATAAAGACCGTCATATTGAGGGGAATTCTGCCGCTCACTTAAAAGCGAGCACCGTAGGGGCATCCCAAACTGCCATTGTTCATAATGGGAAATTGCTCTTGGGCCGGTGGCAGTGTATTTATTTCTGTGAATTTGACGGTCCACGTGAGCGTACTTGTTTTGTAAAGATTCTCAAGTAAAACCGTGAGGTGATTTGTAAGTGCATAGCATTCCCAGCCGACGAGATAGTTAAGGCAAGGCTTGACGCAGTATGCGAATCGCTCAATATTACCTATGAAGAGTGGTTCGAGACTGCTTTAATTGAATCAGAGCATGATGTTTTGACTAACTTCTAACCAGCAATGCCAAAGATCGAACAGGTTGGAAGTAGGATTCTAACCTCTGCCGATTTGTTCGCCGCTCCGATGTTGAATGAGTGCCATTGACCAACGGGGGTAATCCTCTGCAAAAAGTTTATAACTACTCCTACTTTTCTGCCTATTAAACGCCCTAGATTACATCACAACCATTCAAGCAATAAACCATGGGGCAGTAAAAGGAAATCCACTAGCCGATTACTTTGTCAATAATAATGCACTTCAATACTTTAAGCTGGTCGGATTAGGTTTCTTTGTGTTTATCTAGTTCATGCCGAAAAAAGGAATTTGAAAAGCCAGTTGAGAGTGATCAAGATGCTGTCGGGGGCCAATTTGGCGTAATTGAACTTTTTTGGATAGGAAGGGAGCCCTACTCACTAGGTGAGAAGGGGCTCCTCGTGTTTTTTGTCAAATATCTCTTCGATTAACTAGCGAACTCAATAAACGAACGAAGGCAATCTTAAATATCCTGTCTTGGTCATCATTTGCTAGGTATTAACAATATAGTTGTGGGAATTTATCCTCTGTGCCTAGATGAAACTTGCCATTTTTTAGCGAACAGCGTTTTTATCGATGAGAAGTTTAAGCCTTTTAAGGATCAATGGGAATTCATGACCACCCTACGAAAGCTCTCTGAAGACGACGTCGAAAGTCTTATATCAAAACTTTGCACTGGAAATGAACTTGGAATTTTGAAAAAAGATGATCAAGAAGAACCACAAAAGCCTTGGGATACAAACATCATCAAACTGTCAATGAAAGATTTTCCTCAATAAAAGTTAAATACAATTAGTTATTAACATATTGCAATTAAGTATAAGTTGGTATATAATTGAGTTAAGAAAATTCGAAAGGATCTTGACCAATGAAATGTGACTTTAGCACACACCATCGAATGAGTGTAGCAACAGACGTAGTGGTACTGACAACGGATAATAAGCCCCTCAATAATAAGCGGAAAGTGGCAGAAAAAGGGCTGCAGATACTGTTCGTTAAAAGAGATGAAGAACCATATAACGGATGCTGGGCTTTACCGGCAGGCTTTGTAAATTTTGATGAGCCATTGCTTGAATGTGCCAAAAGAAAACTTCGGGAAAAGGTTGGCCTCGATGATATTTATCTGGAACAGCTATACTCCTATGGAGATGATGTAAACCGGGACATAAGGGGCAGGGTTATTAGTATAGGCTACATTGCCCTGGCTCCCAAAGAGAAAATCCTTCTCAACTCAGAAAGGGCCAGCAAGGAAGCGGAATGGTTCTGGATAGAATCCTCAACATCCGAGTGGGAGGTGGATATGCTAAGTTTCATTTCGGTATTGGGCCCAAGCCTTAAGATTAAAAGCTTGGCCTTCGACCACAGGATGATTATTGCTGATGCCCTTAACCGGATCAAAAATAAAATTATGTATACCGATGTAGGGTTTCATCTGGTTAATGAACTGTTCACAGTTAAGGAACTACAGACAGTTTATGAACTGCTGCTCGGCCGTCAAGTTCAAGCCTTTAGAAGGGTGTTAAACGATAAAATCGTTGAGACAGAACACTGGACAGATGGGAAAGCCCACAGACCGGCCAGGTTATTCAAGCAAAGATAAACAATTAATGGAGTAAGGTGGTGACACCATGGTTGATATCAATAATCCCCAGGAGATTTTGGCAGCGGTAAAATGCGGGGATCTCTACTCCAAGGACCCTCTTAAGGCAAAGCAAGAGTATCGGTTGCTTGTACAGAAGTACCATCCCGACCGCAACAAAGAGACTATGGCTGAAGATGTTTTTCTGAAGATCAGAGATCTTTATGCCCAGGCCGAAGTAATGTTTGCATCCGGACAATGGGAAGAAAGCAATGTTAGCGAATTTAAAACCAAAGAAGGCAAGCACAAGAGGTTGACATTTATTAAAGAGTTCCCCTTTGAGCTTGGCATGCAATACGTGGCATCCTCTGTTGTGGTTTTTGTACTGGAGGCAGAGCACAAGAGATATTTTGATAACGCATTTAAGCGGGTTGGTTCCTTAACGTATGAAAACAAAGCCATGGAGGATGAGTTTAAACGGTATTTCCCGGAATTCATAGATAAGTTCGAGACAGCCGAAGGGAAATGGGTTTTGGTTATAAAAAAGACCAAAGACCTCGTTAGATTACAGGATCTGCTCAATTATTATCAAGGAACGATAGAACCAAGGCATGTAGCCTGGATCCTAAGCCGGTTAGGCAGTATCTGCTGTTTCCTGGATTTCAATGGCCTAGCTCATAATGGAATTAGTTTGGAAAATTGCTTTGTATCACCAGAAAACCACTCAATCGCCTTATTCGGCGGCTGGTGGTACTGCGTCGGGCAGGGTGAAAAGATGCTCGGAACCCAGAAAGAGATTTACGATGTGATGGGTCCCTTAACCAAAACAAACAAAACGGGCAGCATTACAACGGATCTGGAATCCATTAAACTTATCGGCAGGGTGTTGCTAAATAAGGCACAAGTGCCGGATAGTTATCAAGCTTGGCTGGAGAGAGGGGCTGCAGACTCGGCCAGAAAAGAGTTCTTGCGTTGGAACACGGCTTTGCGAAACTCCTATGGAGTTAGAAAGTTTATCAGAATGGAAGTGGGAGAGAGGGAAGTCTACAGCCGTTAATGACTGCTTAGTTATTTTAAGATAACAATTAATTACTAAGGAGGAATGGTTTATGGGACATGGTGGTTGGAAACCAGCAGACTGGGCTAGGTACTCATCTAAGAAAGTGGCCGGACAATCCACAAGTACAATTTATGCTTCCAGAATGATGACCTCAGAATTTGATCCTAAGCATGTTGCTTTCAGAGAAAGCCGGGACAGCAGCGAACATCCTAACAGCACGCCGATTATTATCGGACTTGATGTAACCGGATCAATGAGTCATCTTCTGCAGGTGGTTGCTGAGAAACTTGGTGTCCTTGTTCAGGAAATCCTGGACAGAAATCCTGTAACCGACCCGCAAATTATGTTTAACGCCATCGGAGATGCTCCTGCCGGGGATACTGCGCCTCTCCAAGTTACGCAATTTGAATCGGATATTCGCATCGCAGAACAGCTGACGAAGCTTTACTTTGAAAAAGGCGGCGGCGGCAATGGATTTGAAAGTTACCCCCTAGCCTGGTACTTTGCTGCTCGCCATACAAAAATTGATTCCTTCGAGAAGCAAGGGAGAAAAGGATTTTTATTTACCATCGGAGATGACGGTTACCCGGAACAACTGACCTCAGGGGAGATCCAAAGGGTCTTTGGAGATAGTGTTGAGGCCGGCATTCCGGTGCAAGAAATGCTGGCAGAGGTGAACCGGAAATATGAAGTCTTCCATCTGTGCATGGCTCAAGGTGGGTCCCACCTGGATAGCGACCTGGAAAAATGGCGGGAGTTACTTGGTGAAAGAGCCATTAGAGTATCGGATTACCAGCGTATTCCTGAAATTATCGTATCGATTCTGGAAGCTATGAGCGGAAGATCCATTGACTCGGTTGTGAATTCTTGGGATGGCACAACGGCTGTAATTGTTAAAGAAGCTTTAAAGGGTTTAACCGGAATCACAAAATTCAAGGGGCTCATCGAATTTTAAGAGGACGGGGGTATGGGGGATGAAGAAAGTAAAAATTGTGATTGGAGCAAACTTTGGTGATGAAGGCAAGGGATTGTTGACAGACTATTTCTGTTCCTCATTCCCTGCCCAGGAAAAGGTGCTGAACGTAAGGTTTAACGGCGGAGCTCAGGCAGGACACACTGTGGTTAAATCAGACGGGAGAAGACATGTCTTCAGCCATTTTGGCTCGGGCAGTTTTAACGAAAACAATCTCACCTACCTCTCCCCTTATTTCATACTTAATCCAATGCTCTTCGTTAAAGAATACAAAGTCCTGGAAAGTAAGGGAGTCGTGTCAAAAGTATATATCCATAAGGATTGCCTTGTAACATTCCCTTGTGATGTCATGATTAATCAAATGGTCGAGGCTCATAGGGATAAAAATAGGCATGGAAGCTGCGGGGTAGGGATTTATGAGACCATCAAGAGAACAAGCAACCATCAGAAAACAACCATAGGGTATATCCGAGAGAACTTTGACCAATTGGCTACGATGATCGCGGTCATCATTGAGGGATATGTTCCCCAACGATTAGACGAGCTGAATACGGAATTAACGGATAGCGAATGGGAGCTGATCCGGAACGAAAACATCACAGAAAACTATAGCGCTGACCTATTGTTTATGCTTCAGCACACGGAAATTGTAGAAGATAATATCATCGAAGAATACGACAACATTGTCTTCGAGGGTGCTCAAGGGTTACTGCTGGATGCCGATAATATGGAATATTACCCGCATCTGACACCATCTAACACTGGAATTAAAAATGCCCTAGAGATATTAAGCGGTGTCGATGCTTGCGACCTTTCCGTATGTTATGTAACTAGATCTTACTTTACGAGACATGGGGCCGGACTAATTAAGACCGAGTGCGATAGTGCGGACCTTAAACCGGAGGGTTTATGGGATAAAACAAATCAGACAAATTCGTATCAAGGTAATTTTAGATATGGATATTTTGATGTAGCTACTTTCAAGCATTCTTTAGAAAGAGATTTGGCGTTCTTAAACAGGACAGCAATGGTGGAGCTGGCCGTTACACACCTAGATGAAACAGATGGACACTTGATCCTAGGCAAAAGCGAAAAGCTCGAAGTAGCAGATCTGCTAAAAATCATGAACCTACATGACGGTTATATTTCAAATGGAGAAACAATAGGGCTGTTAGCGAGAGTTTCAAAGAATATGTAGTAGCTCACTTGGGAAGAGGAGTATTACAAAGCACTTAAAATTGCTGAGGAAATTGCGGCTACTATTTTTGTAGATCTAGTGCAAGTAGAATATGCACCTGAAACCTTGCGCAAGAAAATCGAATGTGAAGGGGTAAGTTTATGACAAGTGGAGAAAAAAAGATCATTCAGTATCATAAATTAATGGGCGATTTAAAAATAGATATGGATGCTATTAAAAAATTGGGCCAGGAAATTAATCTGGTCTCACGAGATATTGAAAAACTCCCAACGGAAATCCCAAGTCGAGAATTTCTTGTGCGGCCTTTCTTCACCATTTCTAATACAGGTACAGAATCTATGTTTGAAAGAATCTCGCGTGTGATTGATGGTGGAGCAATAACAGGTGGGGGAGATTATAACCGAGAGCTTCTGAAGTCGATGGCTCATGATATCCCGAACATAAGACCTGGAATTAGTAGTCCTGGAATTGGCGGAAGTACTAGATGAATACCGAAGATTTTAGGCATATGTTTCGTCATGCTTATGGTTCAGAACTACGTTAGCGCAAAATGCAGCCTCTAGCTAGTGGAGTTTCTTCTGTGGTAAAAGGAATTGAGGACGTCATATACAGCAATGATCAGTTTAGCGGAAAGTAGGGTAAGGAAGGTCCAGTGACATCTATAGTTGGGATGCTATGTATACCTGACTAAAAACAGGCCAAACAAGAATGTTACAAATTAACTCTATAATTTAACACATTGAAAATTAGTTATTGACAACCTAAGTAGAAGATGCTAATATATGCATCCGGCCAAAAAACAGGCCAAGCATCAAACAAAAAGTTTTAAATTAGCTATTGACAACGCAAGTTGAAAATGCTAAGATGTGATTCCGGCCCAAACGGGTCAAGAAAAAATGATGGTCTTTGGTCTTTGAAAACTAAACAACAAGGACAGCCAATGAGAGAGACTCGAAAGAGTTTCAAAATAAATCATGAGTCAATCATCTTCTTCTAGAAGTGAAATAACTTTTTTTGGAGAGTTTG
>NZ_JABZFS010000048.1:0-9591 GCF_014237355.1 Desulfosporosinus sp. | reverse complement strand
GTCAATATGGAATTGGCGATGATTACTCCCCCGGTTGGCTTAAATCTATTTGTAGTTAGTTCAATGGCTAAGCAGCCTCTCGGAGAAGTTGTCCGAGGAGTAATTCCCTTCATTGTCTTGATGATTGTAGCATTGGGCCTGTTTGTGTTCTTCCCAGAGCTATCACTCTATATTCCACGAGTATTAATGGATTAGGTACTTCTGCAAGGAACTTTTTTATGAACAGGCACTACCCCTCTTCAGGAAAAGTCTTTCTATGCATTATATATGAGATTTTTATGTAATATGGAAAAAAGACGAACAACAGTGTGTGGATTATAAAAAACTATTCGAGAACAGTTCTATTAATTTTTCATAACAAGAGAGTGAAATCTGCTTAATACCTTTTGCAGATTTTACTCTCAATTTAAGTAAAATCAAACTGCCTTTTGAGAATTTATAAGTTAAACAATTCTAAAAATTAAAAAATTGTTGCAGGACTTCAAACTTAAGGCGCGAATATTCTAATAACTACAGAACTAACATGGCCAATATTTGGGGGGTTAAACTAATGGCTCGTAAAGTAAAAGTAGGTATCGTTGGCATGGGCCAAGGAGGGGGGGCGATCTATAAAACATTACGTAGTATTGAGGATATTCAGATCGCTGTAGTTTGTGACCGGCTTGAAACTATTCCTGGAATGCAGGCCGCACAATTAGACGGCGTGCAAACTTGTATTTTACTCGAAGATTTTTTCAAGGTTCCCAATCTCGATGTGATCATTGAGGCTACAGGGGTTGACTCTGTTCGAAAGCTAATACAGCAATATAAAGAAAACTATAGCGCAGTGATTGAGGCTCAAGGAGCCAATCTAATGATGTGCATCATAGAAGAAAAAGAAAAGCTAGCAGATATAAAACGGGTAAAAGGGGAACTCGATGCCATTTTGAACTCAGTGCAGGAGGCTATTGAAGTGGCGGGCATTGACGGTAGGATTAAATATGTTAATCCTTCTTTTAGTCGCGTAACATCAATTAATGCTGGTCAACGTATTGGTAACAATATTTTTGATGTTTCTCCTAATGGCGCTTTAGCCCGTTCTCTTCGGACTCATGAAGCGGTATTTGCCCACCGTGCCGTTGTCGGAGGAGCGGATGTGGAAGTCATCGCAAATGCATCTCCCATTGTTGTTGATGGTAAAATGGAAGGTGCTGTTGTAGTTTTTCAACCTCTGACAGATATCTATAAACTAATGGAACAGGTGAAAGCTTCTAATCAAGTCATTAACGATTTACAAACTCGTATTAATCAAATCTCTACAAGTTCGTATACCTTTGATGACATTATAGGAAGTCATCCTGAATTTGAAAGTGCTTTAGATTTGGCTCGTAAAGCAGCTAAAAGTAACTCAACCATTCTCATTACCGGAGAATCAGGTACGGGTAAAGAGCTCTTTGCACATGCAATTCATGGTTCCAGTTTGCGTCTAGACAAACCCTTTATTAAGGTTAACTGTGCAGCGATCCCAGAAACATTACTTGAAAGTGAATTTTTCGGGCATGAAAAAGGGTCATTTACTGGCGCATTAAAAACAAAACTGGGAAAGATGGAGCTAGCTAATGGCGGCACGATCTTTTTAGATGAAATTGGAGATATGAATCTGTATTTACAAGCCAAGTTATTACGAGTTTTGCAAGAAATGGAATTTGAGCGAGTTGGTGGATCACAATCAATTAAAGTTGATGTTCGAGTTATCGCGGCAACTAATCGCAACTTGCTGGAGATGGCTAAGAAAGGAGATTTTCGCGAAGATCTTTATTACCGACTTAATGTTGTAGAATTACGCTTGCCATCACTTCGAAATCACAAAGATGATATTCCAGCTTATGTGCATTCCCTTATAGCCAAGTTCAACCGTAAATTTGGAAAACACGTTAAGGGACTTACGACCCAAGCAGAGGAAATATTATTGCAATACGACTGGCCCGGTAACATTAGGGAACTTCAAAACGTCGTAGAACGTGCTATGGTTACAGTGGATGACGAAATAATTACTCATAAACAGATCCTTAATCTAGTAGACTCCCCTTCAGTAATACAGCATCATGACCAAGTATTTGAAGGTATTATGCCTATTGAACAGATGGAAAAGAAGATGATCAGGATGGCTTTAGAACGCTATGGTGACTCGGTTGAAGGAAAGAAACAAGCTGCCAAAGCCTTAAAGATATCTTTAGCGACTCTTTATAATAAACTTAAAACAATGTCCTAATGATGAACCACGGTATCGTTTCTAATTTCTTGAATGATTTTGATACTAAATTCTAGAAATTAGCATTAGATTAGAATTATAAGTATATACTGTTGCGTATTTGGAAAGGTCCTTTTTCGATTATTATCAGGCTCTAATATAAAACAACACCAGTAATTACCTAGTTAAATCTATTTTTAAAATAAAAATCAGAAATATAAATTAATTCAATCTTTATTGGCATAAAAGTTGCTATCATAAAAATAGTGAAGACCAATAATATATGGAGGGAGATTAGAGAACAGAATGTTCACTCTAAAGAAAAAGGACTTTAATTATTCGTCAGATGAGTTCGGAAGAGAGGATGGAGTGTATGAGTACGACGCAAACGAGTAATCACTTTTTGATTCGAAGAGTTCATTCCTTATTAGGGCTGGTACCCATCGGCTTTTTTCTAACCTTTCACTTGATTCTAAATTTAACGGCCCTTGGTGGAGCGAAACTGTATGACCGAATTATCCAAACTATGCAAAGTTTTCCGGGTATTTTTATTATTGAACTTGTTGTAATATTTATCCCCATAGCCGTTCATGCCATCTACGGAACTTATGTGGTTTATACGGGGCAGGCCAATGTTTTGAGATATAACTACGCTCGGAATTGGTTTTATGTTATTCAACGAATTTCTGGTCTCTATACGGTGGTTTTCGTAGTTATTCATGTTTACCTTCTGCGCTTCGGTGAGGCGAATTTTGCAGCATTGTCACAATTTTTAAGTCAGCCTGTGGGATTAATCTTTTACGTATTAGGTGTACTATTCGCAATTTTCCATTTCACGAATGGCCTGTGGGCCTTTGCCATTACATGGGGTCTTACGGTTGGACCTCATTCCCAAAAGATCTGGTTATATACGTTAGGAGTAGTTTTTGTTCTCCTGTCAGCAATCGGGTTGTATGATATCTCAGCATTTTTAAAGTAAACTCAACGGTTATTTTTGCAAAGAAAGTTAAAGAGTAGGGGGTCAGGGAATGAGTAAAGTCATCGTAGTGGGAGGCGGCCTAGCGGGGCTGATGGCGACAATTAAAATGGCCGAAGCCGGAACGCACGTCGACTTATTTTCATTAGTACCAGTTAAACGGTCGCACTCTGTATGTGCACAAGGCGGGATTAACGGAGCGGTCAACACTAAAGGAGAAGGGGATTCCACCTGGAATCACTTCGATGATTCAGTTTATGGGGGGGACTTTCTAGCCAACCAACCACCGGTAAAAGCCATGTGTGATGAGGCACCGGGGATTATCCATCTGATGGATAGGATGGGAGTTATGTTCAGTCGAACCCCAGAGGGACTTTTAGATTTCCGGCGTTTTGGAGGAACTAAATTTTGTCGAACGGCCTTTGCAGGCGCCACAACAGGACAGCAACTCCTCTATGCCCTCGATGAGCAAGTTCGGCGTTATGAGGTTGAAGGCTTGGTGCAGAAATACGAACAGTGGGAACTACTCTCGGTTGTTCTTGATGAAGGATTATGTAAAGGGATCGTCGCACAAGATCTTAGAGATATGAGCATAAGGTCATTTGCGGCAGATGCTGTGATCGTTGCAACAGGAGGTCCAGGAGCTGTCTTTGGCAAAAGTACAAATTCCACAATCTGTACGGGTAGTGCAGTATCTGCCTTATATCAACAAGGGGTTAAATATGCAAATGGCGAGTTCATCCAGATTCACCCCACTGCAATACCAGGGGATGACAAGCTTAGGCTGATGTCCGAATCAGCACGTGGAGAAGGTGGACGTGTATGGACTTATAAAGACGGCCAACCATGGTATTTCCTTGAGGAAATGTTTCCTGCTTACGGAAATCTGGTTCCTCGTGATATCGCCACACGTGCAATTTATGAGGTGGTGTTCGACAAAGGGCTTGGCATCAATGGAGAAAACATGGTCTACCTTGATTTGTCACATATTGATCCTCACGTACTACAACTTAAGTTGGGTGGGATCTTGGAGATTTACGAAAAGTTTGTAGGGGATGATCCCAAAAAAGTGCCTATGAGGATTTTTCCAGCGGTACATTATTCAATGGGCGGACTATGGGTGGATTACGATCAGATGACAAATATCCCAGGACTTTTTGCAGCTGGAGAATGCGAATATCAGTATCATGGGGCAAACCGTCTAGGAGCTAACTCCTTACTTTCCGCTATCTACGGAGGTATGGTAGCTGGGCCTAAGGTCATGGAATTTATTAAGAAAAATAAGCGACAGACCCCTAGTGGCAATGAACCAGCATTTGCGAAAGAAACAAAACGCCAACAGGAACAATGGGCGAAGATACTGTCCATGAAAGGCACAGAAAACCCCTATCACCTTCATAAAGAACTGGGAGATATTATGACGCTGAATGTGACAGTCGTGCGTTACAATGATAAATTGGCAGAAACTGATGTCATTCTCCAGGGACTCATGAAACGCTGGCATAACATCGGAAGAAGTGACAATGTTGAATGGGGAACCCAAGAAGGAACGTTTATTCGTCAGCTTTGGAACATGTTGGAACTTGCTCGAGTTATTACGTTGGGAGCTTTGAATCGTAATGAGAGCAGAGGAGCTCACTATAAGCCAGAGTATCCAGAAAGAGATGATGAGAATTGGTTGAAAACAACCATTGCTACTTGGACATCCAAAGGACCTGAGCTTAGTTATGAACCAGTTGATGTGTCGTTGATTCCACTGCGTGCCCGCCGTTACGACATTGATAAATAGGAGGGTTAATGATGGCTGAACAAAAAACAATACGGTTAAAAATCCGTCGTCAGGATGGTCCAGATAAACCCTTCCGTTGGGAAGAGTTTGAAATACCTTATCGTGAAAAATCGAATGTGATATCTTGTTTAATGGAAATTCAGAAAAACCCGGTAACTGCCAGCGGTAAGAAGACGACCCCGGTCGTTTGGGAATGTAACTGTTTAGAGGAGGTTTGCGGGGCTTGTACCATGAATATTAATGGGCAGGGGAAGCAGGCATGTTCGGCATTAGTCGATCAGCTTGAACAACCCATTGTTTTAGAACCTCTAACTAAGTTTCCACTAGTGCGAGATCTAATGGTTGACCGGCAAATCATGTTCGATCATCTTAAAACAGTCCACGCTTGGATTCCTATTGATGGGACCTACAATTTGGGATCGGGTCCACGAATGCCGGAAGTAAAACGACAATGGGCTTATGAGCTGTCTAAGTGTATGACCTGTGGTTGTTGTATGGAAGCCTGTCCTCAAGTTAATTCGCGTTCTAAATTTATTGGCCCATCGGCTATTTCTCAAGTTCGTCTCTTTAATACACATCCAACGGGAGAAATGAATAAACATGAACGGTTGGCTCCGTTACTTGAAGAGGGCGGTATTGCAGACTGTGGTAATTCACAAAACTGTGTTCGTGCTTGCCCAAAGGAGATACCTTTAACAACTAGTCTGGCGGATTTAAACCGTGAAACTAATAAATTTGCTCTTGACCGTTGGTTAAGAAAATAGAATTACTTTAATATAAGAATTTAATTTTCCATTAAGCATACCTTAGTAAAAAGATTAAACATTTTTTACTTAATCTAGGTAAACTATGGAAAAGGAGATTCGATCTATGAAAAAACTGCAAGAAGAAGCCTCAACTTCTCATGCTGATTTGGCTTCCATGGAAGTAAGGACCAAAGTTACAATCATTAATAAAGAGCACAATCCCCTCCAATTTTCTTCAAGTTTTTTTGGGCCCTGTTGTACTAATGGTTGTCAATACTGTCGTCCAAACTGTTATGAACAGTTTAAGGGTAGTTCGAGTTTCTTTTAATTTCGTAGTTTTATCTTAATTATTTGAGAATCAAACAGATTCAATTTTAAATGTATAAATTCACTTATTAACTATTTGGGACTAGCCAAAATATGCTGTTCCAAATAGTTTTTTTAAATTTTCGACAAAATCTAGAGTTAATTAACTTAACTTTTGACTTGAGGAAAAAAATTACATTGTTTTTTTGCACCTTTGATTCCATTTCGCTATAATGAAAGCAATGATTGCCTCTATTGGCACACATTAATTAACAGTTGAGATAGGAAAGGAAACTAAGCAATGATTGAGATCGGTAAATACCATCGTCTTAAAATCGCAAATTTCACATCCTTTGGAGCTTATTTAGATGCGGGTACTGGTGTTCGACATGATAATATCCTCCTGCCCATAAAGCAACTACCGGAGGGTGCCAAAGAGGGAGAGGAACTTGAAGTTTTTATTTATCGAGATTCTGAGGAACGATTAATCGCAACGACGAGAAAACCGCTAGCCCAATTAGGGGACTTAGCTTATCTCAAGGTCAATGCTAAGACTAAAATTGGCGCTTTTTTAGACTGGGGTTTAGAAAGAGGACTATTCCTTCCGTTTAAGGAGCAGAATTACCCGATTGAGATAGGACGAAGTTATTTAGTGAAGGTTTACTTAGATAAAAGTCAAAGGTTGAGCTCTACAACTGAGATTTATGAGTATCTCTCTGCTGAAACACCCTATCAGAAGAACGACAAAGTCGTTGGTACAGTCTACTCAGTGAATCCTGATATAGGGGCGTTTGTAGCCGTTGATAATAAATACATGGGACTTATTCCGCTTAACGAATATTTCACGGAGCTCAGAGAAGGAGATCAAGTAGAAGCTAGAGTCATAAGAGTTCGTGAAGATGGTAAACTTGACTTATCTCCGAGGGAACTTGCACATATCCAAATGGAAACAGATACGGTAAAGATTCTCCAAGGAATCAAGAATCATGATGGTTTTTTAGCACTAAATGATAAAAGCAGTCCCCTGGAAATCCAAAGTCGTCTTAACATGAGCAAATCAGCCTTCAAAAGGGCAGTGGGCAAACTACTCAAAGAGAATAAAGTGATTCAAATAGAAGGCGGTTTGAAGGAGAAACCGATGTAGGGGTAATTTTTAAATTACCCCTACGTATTCACCATGGGGAAGGTGTGAACCGAAGTTGAAAATTGTTGTCGATGCGGATGCTTGCCCGAAGTCAGTATTGCAGATTTGTATTAGAGCAGCTCAAGATTACGAGATCCCTGTTTGGACTGTAGCTAGCTTTAATCATAATATCGTATCTGACCATCACATAGTTGTAGGAAACTCCTCACAAGAAGCAGATATTAAGGTTGTGAATCTTGCCCAAGCAGGAGATGTGGCAGTGACTCAGGATTGGGGCCTAGCAGCCATGTTATTGGGAAAAGGGGTAAAGTGTATAAATCCCCTAGGGAGGGAATTTAACCCTTCTACCATTGAATTTTTGCTGGAGGAACGAGAGGCTAAAGCAAAATTCCGCAGAGGCGGAGGAAAAACTAAAGGTCCCAAAAAACGATCACCAGAAAACGATCAACAATTCGAAACCTGTCTTCAGGAAATGCTTAAAGTAATCAAAAACCAGTAATTAAAAAACGAATGAGTAAAAGACTTTGCACTTTTGGCAAATTTTGATTAAACTATAAATAGAGGCTTCGACTTGTCGGTGCCCCCTACTTATTTAAAAACATGGAGGTAACAAAATGAGTACGGCTGTGGAAACAAAGGAATTTCAAACCGAAATCAGGCAATTATTAGACATCGTCATTCATTCCCTTTACACTGAGCGTGAGATTTTCTTAAGAGAACTCATCTCCAATGCTGCAGATGCTATGGAGAAGCTGCGTTATACGCAGTTAACAGGACCAGAAGTTAAGGATAAAGACGCTGCGTTAGAAATCCATATCGACACGGATGATAACTCACATACACTAACGATTACAGATACCGGAATTGGATTGACAAAGGAAGAGTTAGTCGAGAACTTAGGGACTATTGCACATTCAGGTTCTAAAGAATTTATCCAACATTTAAGCACGAAAGGGGATCAAAAGGATCTTAATCTTATCGGGCAGTTCGGGGTTGGCTTTTACTCAGCCTTTATGGTAGCTGACAAAGTGACTATTTACACTCGTTCCTATCATCAGGAGGGCCAATGCTATACCTGGGAATCAGACGGTGTAGGGAGTTATACAATTTCTGAAGGAGAGGACCGCATTCGAGGAACGAAGATGGTTCTTCAACTAAAAGAAGATGCTTACGAATTTGCTAAGGAAGAGACTGTTCAACGTGTTATAAAACAATACTCCAGTTTTGTTCCTTATCCTATCATGGTTAATGGACAAAAGGTAAATACGGTTGACGCCCTTTGGACAAAAAATAAGAACGAGATTTCAGATAATGACTATAACGAATTCTATAAGTTTGTCGCCAATGCCTATGATGAACCACTTTTTCGTCTCCATTTTTCCTCAGACGCTCCCCTAAATATTAACACCTTATTATTTGTACCTAAGGAGAATCTCGAACAATTTGGCTTCGGACGCACAGAGCCTGGAGTAAGTCTTTATTGCAAAAAAGTTCTAATTCAAGATAAGTCCCCGGTTGTTTTGCCAGAGTGGCTGCGCTTTTTAAGAGGGGTAATCGATAGTGAAGAGCTCCCCCTTAATATCTCAAGGGAAACCATGCAAGACAGTGCTTTGGTAGGTAAGCTTAATAAAGTAGTCACAAGTCGTTTTCTCAAATTCCTCGATGGACAATCAACATCTGAACCTGAAAAGTTCAAAGAATTTTGGGAGAAATTCAACTTCTATCTTAAAGAAGGGGCAGCCAATGACTTCACGCATCAAAAAGAACTTGTTAAACTTTTGCGATTTGAGTCATCAAACACCCAGGCTGGCGAATTAGTATCTTTGGCTGATTACGTAGGACGAATGAAAGAAGACCAAGCAGCTATTTATTATGTGAACGGTCCTTCGCGTGAGGTCATAGAGTCTGGTCCTTATCTTGAAATATTCAAGGACAAAGGTTTAGAAGTTATTTATACTTATGCAGCAATTGATGACTATATCTTTGGAGCGATCAGGGAATACGAGGGCAAAAAACTTATTTCTGCGGATGAAGCAGATTTAAACCTGGGGGATGCTGAACAACAGACGAGAAGTGAACATGCTCTCTCGGAGGAAGATGTATTGGCCCTCACAACTTGGCTCAAAGAGGTTTTAGGAAGTAAGGTAACCGAAGTTCGGGAATCGAAGCGTTTAGTGGACAGCCCGGCGGTAGTGCTTAGTCCATACGGGACAAACAGTATGCAACGGATGATGCAGCTGGTAAATAAAGACCTTAACAAGGTTGGTCCTAGTGTTTTAGAAATAAACCCCGCTCATCCAATGATTAAACGCTTAGACAGCGCTCGTAGATCCGAAGATTCCTTTGCAAAAATTGCTGCAGAGCAGATATTCGAAAACGCACAAATAGCGGCGGGACTCA
>NZ_JABZFS010000044.1:0-53454 GCF_014237355.1 Desulfosporosinus sp. | reverse complement strand
CTTTGCAGTATTGAGGGCATAACCCCGGCAGATATCGGAATCATCAATATCCTGGATGTATCAACCTTTGTTGAAATCTTAAACAATAAGGGTGAGTTGGTGCTGCAGAATCTGCAGAATACTCCGATTAAGGGCCGGCTTCGGAAGGTAAGCAAAGCAGACCGGTAAACTCATGAACTAGGGGCTATAACAACGGTTCATACTGAATTAATAAACACTACTCATTCATATTAATTCCCGTTGCAGTCGGGAATATTAAAAAATGTATCAATCGTATTATCGAATACGAGATCAGATAAGACAGGCTTTTTCAATGGGATAACGTTTGAAACTTGAGGAGGGTTCCTTTTATGGCGCATTTACTAGATACATTGCAAGCGGGCTCGTTGACCCTGCATAATCGTCTGATTATGCCTCCCATGGCCACTGCCAAGTCCGAAGAGGACGGTGGTGTAAGCAAGGCGGTTCTCGACTATTATCAAGAAAAATCGAAGGGCGGCTGTTTCTCACTTATCATTGTTGAACATAGTTTCGTAAGTCCAAAAGGTAAAGCGAGCAAGAATCAACTCTCTGTCGCTAATGATCATCTGGTGGAAGGATTACGTAGTTTAGCCCAGGTTATTCACAGCAATGGTTCAAAAGCTGTAATGCAAATTAATCACGCAGGTAGTGCCACCTCTCAGGAAGTCATCGGAGAGATTCCGGTCGCTCCCTCTCCAGTTCCTCATCCTTGGAATGGAAATACTCCTAAAGAGCTTAGCAAACAGGAAATTACCGATATCGTCCAAGCCTTTCAGGATGCTGCCCGTCGTGTCAAGGAAGCAGGCTTTGACGGGGTGGAGATCCATTCTGCCCACGGCTACCTACTTAACCAATTTTTCTCCCCCTTGAGCAACCAGCGAACTGATGAGTACGGTGGAACGATTCATAATCGCCTTCGCCTCCATCTGCAGGTTATCGCAGCAGTCAAAGCTGTTGTGGGCAACGACTTTCCACTACTCTTACGGTTAGGGTCTTGCGATTATAAAGAAGGCGGCATCACGATTGAAGATAGCCAGATAGCAGCTAAAGAATTCGAGAAAGCAGGCATCACCATTCTCGATATTTCCGGGAGTTTCTTAGGATATAAATCTCCGGGGAGTTCCGAGCAAGGCTATTTCTCCCCTCTGTCAGAAGCAATTAAAAAGGTTGTATCCATCCCTGTCATTCTAACTGGCGGCATTACCGAACCCCAAGCGGCTGAGAGATTGCTGGTAGCAGAAAAAGCTGACCTCATCGGCGTCGGTCGGGCGGTATTACAGGATTCTCAATGGGCGAAACAGGCAATTGAAACATTGCGATGAGGGGGAATGGTACTTTGAAAATCATTGATGCGCATTTGCATTTTTCGTGTCGCCCTGGATTTAATGAAACGGCGAAAAATATATCACAAGTGGAATTTAGTGCTCAAGGGCTAAGACAAGAGTTTGAACAAGCCGGTGTTGTAGCTGGAATCATCATGTCAACCCCCAGTCGGGAGCCCAACCAACCTTCGGGGAGTCCGGAAGAATTTGTTTTGGCAGATGGGACTGTAGAAGGGTTACTTTCTTGTGTAGGCGTTAATCCTGAAAGGCTTAAGGAAGATCATAAAGAACTTGATTATATTGAAGGAGAACTTAAAAAAGAGGGAGTGACAGGGATTAAACTCTATCCCGGTTATTTTCCATATTACGTGTATGATTCGATCTATGATCCCATCTATGAGCTAGCTCGCAAATACCAAGTTCCCGTGGCGATTCATTGTGGGGATACACAATCCCCAAAAGGGCTTTTGAAATATTCCCATCCGTTAACGATTGATGAGTTAGCTGTAAAACAAGAGGACGTTACCTTTGTGATCTGTCATATGGGCGTCCCGTGGATGATTGATGCAGCAGAGGTCACCGCCAAGAATCATAATGTTTACACAGACTTATCCGGACTCATCGCAGGGAATAAAGAGCAGGTGATGAAAATTAAAGATAAAAGGCTTTACGTGGAGTATATCCAACAAGCCTTAGTCATTTCGAATTGCTATAATAAAGTTCTATTTGGATCAGATTGGCCACTTGTACCTATTAAACCTTATATAGAATTTATCAAGCATGTTATACCGGAAGAGTATCACGAAGCTGTATTTTATCGAAATGTGCTTACGGTTTACCCCAAACTTAATGAAATTTTGTAAGAGAATGCTACATTTAATTAAGAATATTGTTGAACATGTGCTTCGTCCTTCCAGTTTATTACCGATTAATATATTACACATCTGCAGCAGGCAGGAATGAGAAAAATAGTACAATATTCTTCTTTGAGCCCATATACGATTATATAATGGGACTGGAAGTTATTGTGAATCTGATGGGAATTTACTACTTAATATATACTGGTCTGCATCAAATAGTGATCGTCTCATTTGAGCCTAAGTATTATATGCTTAGGTTTTATATGCCCCACACCGGATCAGCAAGGTGTGGGGCATAGCGGTTATAACAAGATTATTTCTTTGAGTTAAAACTTTTTAGGGCTCAGTAAAGTCAAATAAGCGAAGTCTAAAATCGATCAAACGAGGAATCCGGACAGAGAGGTGAGCAATGGAAGCGCAAACTATTGTTGCAGCAATAAGAGGAGATGATGAGGCTTTTTACGAGCTTATAAATCTTCATAAGCAACAGCTATATCGGATCGCTTTTCGGTATTTGAAGAGTGAACATGATGCCCTGGAGGCTATTCAAGAAATGACCTATCGTGCTTACCGCAGCATACATAAACTTAAGGAACCTAAATACTTTCAGACCTGGCTTATTCGCATTCTTATTAATGTCTGTAACGACGAGTTAAAGCGGCTTAGAGTCCAACTTCCTCTGACTGGTGAGGTTATTCAATATAAACTGACAGCCTTAGATGACTCAACTGAACCGGGAGGAAGGGTAGATTTGCAACGTCTGGATATTCTAGAAGCCCTCGATCGTCTCGATCTCAGATATCGTCAGGTTATTGAACTGAAGTACTTTGAGGATTTAACGATTCAGCAAATTGCTGCTGTTTTAGAACGACCTGAAGGGACGATCAAGACCTGGTTATTCCAGTCATATAAACTGCTTAAAGAATTCCTTCAAGTGAGGGGGGACAGTCGTGTTTGAACGAAAAGAACCATATAAGAGCCATAAAGGGAAAAAAAGGACTTTAAGCCATTCAGAAACGATGGATGAATTAGTTAAGATGGATGAGTTAGATACAATCGACGACTTGGGAGAATTAATGAAGGAGTTTAAAGCTTTTCACGAACTTGATGGTGTTAATCAGGTTCATGATCAACTGATTCAAGCTAAGCCTCGGGTTGCTGACATGCCTATCCCCCATGAACTCGATGATCATATTCAAAAAGGTTTAACTAAGGGAATAAAAGCCCAAAAGGTATGGCGTTTCCGCAAATGGACTACTCTCGTGGCATGTTTTCTGCTGGTCGCCTTCATTACGACTGCTCGGGTTTCTCCCGCTGTTGCGGCTGTATTGCATCAAATACCGGGTCTGGGTTATATTGTTGAACTTATAAACTATGATAAAGGACTTCAATCCGCAGTGGAGAATGATTTTATCTTACCCATAGGGGTATCGGATGAACATGAAAATATCGTGTTTACCGTCGATGGAATCATTATGGATGAGGCAAGCCTAGTCATATTCTACACTGTGGAAAACAAAAGGGGAGAAGGAACCTTTGATTTTTTCGATGTTAGGCTCTTGGATGAAATGGGTGAGCCGCTGAAGGAGATTACTATCGGCCACAGTAGCGCTGGTGAGCCTGATAAGGATGGCGATGGCAAGATTCAGTCGCGAATTAATGTTAACTTTTATGACAATACTGTGATTCCAAATCGACTGTCCTTAAAAGTGAAGCTTCGTGAAATATTCCAAGATGTTCCCTTCGATCCTTCCTCTCAACTTCCTTCAACTTGGGAACTCACAATCCCTGTGGAGAAAGATAAGTTTGTTGGTATGAAGACGGTCTATGAAGTCAACCAGAGTGTAGTTATTGAAGGGCAAAGAATTACCTTTGAAAAGATTACTGTATACCCGACGCGCATGTCCCTGAATGTATCCTACGATCCGGCGAATAGCAAAAAGATCTTTGCCTTTGATGATCTAACTCTCGTCAATGAGGAAGGGGAAGAGTGGGGTAGTATCATAAACGGAGTGAGTGGCAGCTATCCAGATGAGAACCACGTAATCCTTTTCTTCCAGAGTAATTATTTTACCCAATCTAAAAAACTCTTTTTGAGAGGGAAAAGCATCCGAGCTATGGATAAGGAGAGTTTAAGAATTACTCTGGATCCAGAAAAAGAAAGAATCCTTGTTGGCCCGCCCAACCTTATGCTTGATCAGGTCATTAAGAATCCCTCAGAAAAGACAAAGGAACTAATCTTCTCCCTGAAAACTAATCCTTTGTACGATGAAAAACGTGGATTTAGTATATTTCCCTTTGAATTCATGGATGCGCAAGGAAATTCATTCGAGATTAAAGGGCAAAGTACAGCAACCGACTCTGACAAACCAGGGTATGATAAAACCTTAGGGCTAACACTACCGGATAACCAATCTTACCAATCTCCGATCACATTTCAAATTCAGGATTATCCAAGTCGGATTACGGGCGAGTTTGATATTAAAATTAAATAGTATAGTGGAAGTTTGGTGAAAAAGGGGTACAAATCAGACCGCCTCGTTTTTGGGGCGGCCTGAACCCAGGGGGCACATGGGGACGGTTCTCTTGGGGGGCACATGGGGACGGTTCTCTTGTGTCAAATTGAAATGAACGGTAGAATCTGAGAAAAGGGGAGAAGGGGCGTGAAGGGATGCCCAGGAAGCCAAGAAAGAAGAGTGAAACAGGAATCTACCATGTTATAGTACGGGGAATCGGCCAGCAGGATATTATTCACGAAGAAGATGATTTTCAGAGATACCTGTCTGCGTCAGAAACCCTCAATCCCGCGGTATTCGCTAAACCGCCCGACAATATGCAATGGTATCAGGGCAGGACGCATTAGGAAAGGATAAAGGTCCGGGGACAGCGAGTATGTTCCCGGACCTTGCCAACTGGCCGGGTTATGCCGGATGAAAATAGGTCGCTCGGGTCGGGCTGCTTCGCCAACATCCTGCAAGAAAGTTAATTCGTTCGAAGACAGTGTCTTCGTCACCGCAGCACTCCGAGGCTCGCCCACTCGCCGGTGCGGGACTTCGCCAAACCTCAGGGTAGTACCTGATGTGAACTCGTGGCTCCGTCTCCCCGCACCGTCTTGTGGGCTTTTACCGCCTCTCCATGCAATGGGTTCGCTATCTGTGGACGAAGCTGCCCTGCTTGCGGGTCTGGGGATTCTTCTGCATGTCTTTAGGGTCTTTTTTCAGAGCAGCTTTCCATGTCGCCGCTGCGGCACCCTGGTGCTGGCCGAAAGGTTGATGGATGGAGAAAACTATCCGGATCTTCATTTTGTCGATGACCAAAACCAGGTGACCCACCTCACACAGGGCAGCTATTGCTGGACCCTGAATTATACACAGTTTAGAGGACATTACATCTATTTCGGGCTGGCAGGGGTTGAAACACGCCAATACGGAGGTAACCCGGCTCTTGCGGAAAGAGTGGAGGCTTTTTTTCCGGATAGAACCATCAGTGTATCACCCGGCAATAGAGTCATTGAAAACAGAGACCCTAGTGAGAGGGGCAGCCGGATTGATAATCCGCAAGGGTATATAATGTCTGTTCCGGGCAGGGATATCCCGGAAAATTTATTGGTTGTTCTCAACAATGGGGAAAAGAAATCTCTTACAGAAATCCATGTCGATCGCAGTTCAGAGTATAGGCTGGATTATCTAAAGTCTGAGCAGGCGGAGGTCTATAATTCCTTTGCTTTTACTTTTACCCCGATGCTGACTCCCGGGGAATGGGATAAGGGTTATAAGGATGGGTAGATTTGCCTTGAGGGGCAGACGGATTGGAACGGCAATCGCAATGCTCTTTTTTTGCAGGCGGCCGGGCATATGAGTCCCTCGGACTCCTACATCCTTCCTCAGGATACAAAACCCTTGTATCTTTCAGATCATAGCCGCAGACTGGTACATTTCTCGGCAGGTGAGACAGTTACCGTAAAGTTTCCCGGGAAAAGAGCTTCTGGATTGCCATGGCTAGAGTTAAACAAATAAGAGACGATTGCCGGAAAAAATTAATTCCGTATACCCTCAAAGCCTTTGCCGAGCTGCCGGCAATGGAGGGTCCCCAAATTCTGGACATGGGCTGCGGAAGCGGGGTACCCGCCTTAGCATTGCTGGAAACTTATCCCGGCAGGCTTTGGGCTGTGGATACTGATTCAGAAAGCCTGGAATGGCTCAGGGAGAAAGCTCAAGCTCGAAACCTTGCCGGCAGAATAAACATCATCCAGGCATCCTTATTTGATGTCAGTTTGCCTGGGAAATCCTTTGATATCGTTTTAGCTGAAGGGGTGCTCAACGTGGCAGGCTTTGAGAAGGGGCTGACGGCTTTGGTCCGGTTTCTCAAGCCCGGAGGATATCTGATTCTCCATGATGAGTTAAAGGATGATGAAGCAAAGCAGAGGATTTTTGTGGAACATCATTTGGAACTGCTCCAAAGCTTTGAGTTGGATGACAATGTGTGGTGGAAGGATTATTATGCTTGCCTCGAAGATTTAATTCAAAGGGATGAGAATAGTTTGCTGTATGAAAAGGAACTAGGTGAAATCTCTGACATTAAAAACCATCCTGATCAGTTTTATTCCTTATATTATGTTTTGCGAAAATCATTTCTATAGGAATGCACCGGATAATACCTGCCCCAACGGCTGTGTTTATTGTTACGCTAATCATAGTTCGGCTGCCGCCCTGGAGGGTTAAAACTCTCACTGACCGGACAGCGGCATCCTTTGAGGTTCAATAGGGGAGGGGGAAAAATCACGGACAGAAAGGTCAAATCTCATAAGCGGCGGCAGCTCAGTTTGTTTTAGCAGGGATTCAGTTTGAAAAATCTGTTAAGAGGCAGGAAAAGAAAAAGGACCATCGCCTGGGATGATCCTCAAATAAACAAAAGAGATGCGGTGTCAGCCATTTTCGGACTGGATTACCTGAGAAGTATAAGGGACGGTAAAATCAGCTCGCCGCCGGCTGCAAAACAGATCGGCTATCAGCTCAAAGATGTTGACTATGGCTTTGAGAAGTGTCTTCAAGAGGGAATTTAGCAAACCAGACGTCGCCATTAACAATGATCATTTGTCCTTTAATTCCTTATACATTTCATCCCATTCATGTTCATCACGCCAAGGATCATCTTTTGGAATAACTGTAACGCCGGCGTCATTTTGAGTAGTATTAGATCTTGCGATTCTATTTATTAAATCTTTGTTTTTATTAACGAACTCGCAAAGTCTTTATCCACGCTCTTTTGAGGTAATGGCATATTATCCCTCTCCTCATGATCACATTTCTTATCCATATCATACCATCCTTTATATGCTTATATCAATAAGTATTATGCCCATTTAAAGGAAACTAGAAGGTATATATGGAATCGTTTATGTAAGTGATGATTGCAAGTACGGACACTACACATAACACGGCATTACCTCAACTTTGCCAAGATGCATGTGGTTGGGACGCTGCGGTAATGCCTAAACGTTCTACGACATATCGTGCAAAGGCCGCGCCGCGCATTAGACAGAACGGATTCGGAGGCGAAGGAAAAATACAGGGAGACTGCGAGTACGATTGTTGAAAACATGGCGAAGACGCTGAAAGTATGGCCCCCCGTTATCAGGACAAATTTATAAATAATAAGACCCAATCCGAGAGGAGTTAAATCCAGCGGCTACCTGGTCGTAATCCTCCCTACGGAAGAGAAGAGTTCATTGTGGAGAGTATTTTATATGGATAGAGAAACTCTCAAACAGGATGCTCAAGAGGGGAGAGATATGGAACAAATCTAAAAACTCCTGAATTATGCCAGCAAGCAGTTACAGATGTGGAACTGCAGCAGATCCTCGAGGAGCCGCGCAAGGAGCTCTCCTTTCTGTGTGGGGCACTGATATATCTTTGAGAAGCCCAAAATCTATAAAAGGTTTTTGGGCATTTTTTTAACCCACAATAACCATAAAATTTAAGTATTTTGGAGGCTACTGCGGGACCAAATTAGCAAGGAAAAAGGGTATAGCATTCTGACCTAAGTTAAGTAGGTTTGAAAAAAAGACATATAAATAGAAGGTATGTCTAAATCTACATAGAATAGTTAAAATACACCAGAAAATGGCTATTGAAGGATAATATTCTGTAGATCGTCCTTAGCACACCCACTGTCCTGCTTTATTCTTAGCGTTAATTTTTTAGTATATTAGATCAGCCAGGATTTAAAAAAATATGATTCGTGGAGGTAATAAATGTTTGGAGTAAACAAGAAGACCAGGGAAATGATGGAAAGAATGCGGCGCCAGCAGGAGGGAATCATCAACAGTCAGAGACTTCTGGCCGACAGGCTGGAATCCATCGAGAACAAACTGGGGATTGAACCCCCTGCATCCCCTTCTGTCGTTAAAGAATCGCCCCAAACCCAGATACCGGCCAAACCCTTAAGGGAAGATGCTGGGGTACAGGTGCAGATGAAGGTGAAACCGGAGTCAGTATCAGACCTGAAAGCTATACCGGAGCGCATGGGCAGGGAACAAGGGAATATTGAGTTCGAAATAGGCAGGACGTGGTTCAACCGCCTGGGGGCGGGAGCCGTTATTCTGGGACTGGTTTATTTCCTGAAATACAGCTTTGATAACCAGTGGATTGGTCCCACAGGGCGCATTGTCCTAGGTATTATGGTGGGCCTGGTCATGCTGGGCGCAGGGGAAAGGCTGAAGAAGAAATATGTTATCTATTCCCAAGGACTGATAGGGGCTGGGAGCCTGGCCCTATATTTCTCCGTCTATGCCGCCTATAATTTTTATCATCTCATCTCACCGGCCTGGGCTTTCGTTTTTCTCATCGTAGTTATGACCAATGCAGTCTTTACCGCCGTTCGCCATGACTCCCTGACTATCGGCATCCTGGGCATTATCGGCGGTTACGGGGCCCCCCTGCTGATATCTACGGGGACTCCCCTGCCCTGGATTTTCTTCGGCTACTTATGCATTCTCACCTTGGGAATTTTGGGTGTATCCATATATAAGCGCTGGAATTCCTTCCGTCTCATCAGCTTTTTCTTCAATCAGCTGCTGATTTTGGTCTGGTATGTCGGAATGTATAGGAATGAATTCATACTGCCTACATTTATCTTCGTCGTGGTGAATTTCCTGGCTTATCTGGCTATTGCCAGCGGCTACAATATCAAAGTCAAATCTCAGGTTAATTCCGCCGAGACCATCCTAATCTTCCTCAATGCCACCACCTTTTTTATCTGGAGCAGGATTTTCCTGCAGGGTACCATGATGAAAGACTACATGGGCTTTTACGCTCTGGTCACGGCCCTGGCCTACATCTATATCGGACGTCTGGCCTATCGGCTGAACCAGGAAGATAAAAAGCAGGTCTATACCCTCTTTGTCGTAGCAATCAAACTTATCACTGTGGCTTTCTATCTGCAGTTAAGTCACAAATATGTGGGTTATGCCTGGGTCCTGGAAGCCTGCGGGATTTTCTTTTTGGGAAGTCTATTGAAAAACCGTTTTCTGGTCCTGGTCGGTATTATTGTGCTGGTCCTGGGCAATATGGCAATACCCACGTGGTCCAGAAATGAAAATTACATAGCTATTTCCTGGCTAGGGGAAGCTCTGGGCCTGTTCCTAATGGGATATAAGCTGAAAATTCCGGAAATCCGCTTCTGTGGTATGGCCGTCCTGATCCTAGGGAGCATCGCGGCCCTAGGGAATGCCAGCGGTTATCAAATGTATATGGCCAAGGTTTTCCTCCTGAACTGGCCGTCCTTTGCACTTCTTTTGGCCGTCTCTGTCTCGGGAACCATCTATTACCTCTATAACCGCCTGGTCCTGGAGAAAGAGAACTACGTGAAAACAGGAGTAGGAGTATGGGCCCTTATCTTAATATTTTTTTTCTTGACCTTTGAAAACATGCACTTTTTCCAACTCCACCCTTACAAATACTTCCTCTCTCCGGAACAGTTAAGCTTAAGCCTTTTATGGATGATTTATGCCATTGTCCTCTTTAGCTGGGGCTTAAAAAGAAATATCAAGGGGATGAGATATGCCGCTTTAGGTTTAACGTCCGTCACCATAATTAAAGCCTTCCTGATGGATTTGGCCCATTTAGCAACCATTTATAGAATTGTTCTTTTTATCATCTTAGGCTTAATCCTTCTAGGCATCTCCTTTGCTTACCAGAAGAAGCAAAATCTCTTTGGCAGGGGTGAATCACAATGAGGTGCACAGGCCGGGCCGCCGGAAAAACGATAACCCTGGTACTGATGATGGTCTTGATTCTATTTCTAATTCCGATGCTCTATTCGCCTACTATAGTGGCTGCAGGTCCGGAGGATTTTCACTATGTGGGCGAAGTAAGCCCCGGCTCCCCTAATTCCACGGGTTTTTTCATCCTGGAGATTGAGGCTGAACCTAATTCCGTGATGGACGCCTCCGTGCGGGATCTGCGGATTTTCAACAAGGAGGGCCGCGAAACAGGGTATACCAGGCTCGAGGCCCAGGAATCCAGGGAGAGCTTCATACCCCTGCAAATCATCAACAAAGGTAGCATTCAGGGTACGGATCAATACAGCTTTACCATCAAGGATATCCCCGCCGAAGGGGCTGAAATTACCATCAGGCTGGATAAACCTGAATACCTAGTTAAGGCTCATATTTTGGGAAGCAATGACAATAAGAAATGGCAGGAAATTGGGGTCCAGACCCTCTACGGGATTAATGACAGCAATAACCAGTTTTCATTGAGGGGAGTGGAGTATTCCTTTCTTAAGTTCGAGTTTGCCCAGCCCAAAGGTGAGAATTTGAGTGTATTCGGTGCTGGATACAGGAGCTTGAAAAAAGACAACCTGGAGGTTGAATATAGTTCTTTTCCCATTCTCCAGGAGGAGAATGAAAAAACCACCACCCTTACCCTGGACCTGAAATACGCCAATCAAAACAGCAGGACCATGAAGCTCATCACCGAGGAGAAGGGTTTTTACCGCCGGGCTTACCTGGAAGCCAGCAATGACGGCCGGCAGTGGCGAAGTGTTACCTCCTGCTATCTCTACAGAGGAACAGACCAGGGGGATGAGAGCCTTTCCTTGGAACACCCCCTTACCCAGGCCCGCTACCTACGGGTTACCCTGCAGAATGATGACAATCAGCCCGTAAAGTTTTCCCAGGCCCAGGTAGGGCTGGTACCTGTCCGCCTCCTGGTCAAGGACCAAGCGGATAATGGGCCCTTCAAGATATTCTGGGGCAATGAGCAAATGGCCTTCCCCACATATGATGCCCGGGAGGTCTTCCTGCAGAGCAAAATCAGGGAAGACAGCCTTCAGATCCTGTTTTTAAAAAGTTACAGCGTAAACTCCCAGTACAAAGAGGCCAAGCTCCCCCTAACAGAGCGCTTTCCCTTTCTTTTACCCCTGGCCTTAGGTTTGGCTGTCTTGGTGGTGGGGATTATCCAGTTCAGATCTTTTAAGAAAATGAGTTAAGAATACTTCAAAGCCCATGGGAGTTCAGCTTATTTTAAGTAAAGGGCAGGGAGTTTTTCGAGGGTTGCCATGTGACACCCCAAGACGTCTACAAGAAAGAGGGAGCCTTTGCTTCCCCCTTTCCCTGTCTGGGCTTGGCTGATTTTCAAAGTCACTATAGTTGTTAAAAAAAACAAAACAGGCCACCTCGTGTTATGAGCGGCCTGAACCCTGTGAATAGTCAGGGATAAGTTTCATCATTTTGTCTGGAAGATTATGTTATAATACCTGCAACAGGTTGTCGTGGGACGGTTTGCCACACCCTTTTAGAAAGAGGGTGGAAGGATGATCTCAATGGTTGAGGCGATGTATTTAATGATTGCATTTGCTACACTCATTGTTATGATCATGAAGAAAAATAACCGCCCCCGGCTGGATGGCGGTTATTTCTTATAACCTCTAATTCGGGCTAACCGTTTGGTTAGACAACCTGCCGGACTGGCGTGCTTGTGACACGTCAGTCCTTTTATAATATTATACCCATGGACTGTAAATATGCAACCGGGTCACACGGGTAAGCTGAAGAGATAAAAAAATACTGCTAGTTCTTTTTGACTGCCTTTCTTAGGTTGTTTTTAAGTCCTTGATGATAGACGAAGGTGTTCTAATTGGTTGCCGTTTAGTTTCTTTTACTCATTAATCAAATTATTTAATTCCGTGGGAGAGCTTACTTCGTCATTAAAGAAGTTTTTGGGATGGACATTTATATGGAGGAATATGGAATTACAAACAGAATACTAATGTTAATTATTGGTCATTAATTCGCGACACTTTGGAAAATGTAAGCGGTTAGAACGAGTCACAAACCCTAGGTTCGTTATGCTTAAAGACTTAGCTTAAAGGAAAGAAAGGTTGTGATATTGGGTGCGAATCGGCAGGGAAGAATATGTACAAAGAATGAAGAAGGTACAAAAACTAATTGTAGATAATAGTTTAGAAAGTTTTATTGTTTCTTCAGAAGAGAGCATATATTATCTGACAGGCGTAACATTCAAACCATTAGAGCGCCCCTTTTTTATCATTCTCAGAAATACTGGACCCTCAGTTCTGCTTGTTCCAGCACTTGAAAGGGAACACTTGACAGAGGCGCCTAACGTGGGTGAGGTTCATAGTTACTGGGATTATCCTGCACCCGAGGGTTCAGGGTGGTTCGAGAAATTGCAAGATTTATTAAAGGGATTTAATAACGTAGGCGTTGAACCCACACTTACTCAAGAAATTGCTGTTAAGCTCTCGTCTTATAACGTAAAAGTCTTTCCATTTGTAGAAACAGTCAGGTTAATAAAATCTGAGCATGAAGTCGATATGCTTAGGCAGTCGGCTTACTATGCAGATATAGCACTAGCATCCGTTATCAAGGCCGCCTATTTTGGAGTTTCTGAGTTAGAGTTGTTTTCTCAAGGTCGTAATGTTCAAATGCAGATTATAAAGGAGATAGAGTATGACGTTTTAAATACGAATATTCTGGCCGGAGCGTGGCCGGCACCTATGAGTGCCCAGCCCCATAGTGTACCATCTGTTGATGATCGTTTGAAAGAAGGTCCGCACATTGCCTTAACTTTAATGAGAGTCAACGGATATTCTACAGAATGTGAAAGGACATTTTTCCTTGAAAAACCTACTAAACAGGTAATAGAAGCCTACGAAGTTATGAACAAAGCAAGGGAATTAGCCTTTAGAATGGTAAGGCCTGGTATGAACTGCGGAGAAATTGATGTGACCGTTAAAGAATTTTTAACCAGAGCGGGATACGGTCAAAACCTCCTTCATAGAACAGGACATGGCTTCGGTCTGAGTGCTCATGAAGGGCCATGGATAGCCGAGGGTAGTATAAACACACTTGAGAAGAATATGTTCATAAGCATTGAGCCCGGTATATACATTGACGGAGTAGGTGGTATTCGCCATTCTGACACAGTATTAGTCACAGATAATGGGTATGAGCTACTAACAAAAAATCCAACCGACATGGAGAGTCTCATAATTAAGTCCCTAAAACCGTTGAGAAGGTTAAAGGGACGTGTAATGAGGAAGGTCATGGGCATTTAATGAAAGTCTTCGGCAGGTAAACTGCCAAAATGAAAATATACAGAAGTGGGAGTCTCGGAATTGATAAAAATTGAAAGGAGGTATTATATGAATAAAAGTCTTTACGAGGATTCTATAGTTATTGATGCTGCTTGTCCATTGGCCGATGAGAAAGGTAAATATAAATTATGGATGGATGGAGGGGTTACTGCTATTTGCCCTACTGTGGCAATGGAGGAAAATACCATCAAAACAAAACAGAAGATGTCAGAATGGATTCAGGAAATTGAAGCAAATGAAGCTCTTCTACTTCATGTAAAGTCAGTTGAGGATATATATAAAGCTAAAGCAGAAAATAAGTTGGGTATTATCATGCATTTTCAAAATACAAAACCGATTGGTCAGGATATAACGTTGATACCTGAATTTCATAAGATGGGATTAAGAATGGTACAGCTTTGCTATAATGTTAAAAATTATGTAGGTTATGGTTGCACTGAAAAAGTAGATAAAGGACTTAGTTCTTTTGGAGAAAAGGCTATTAAAGAGATGGACCGTGTAGGAATTATCGTTGACGTTACTCACACTGGTTACAGAACAACCATGGAAGCTATTGAGGTATTAAAGAAGCCCCCTGTATGCAGTCATAGTAACGTCTATAAGTTGTGTGAATCCGACCGTAATTTAAAGGATGACCAAATAAAGGCGATTGCCAAAAAAGGCGGCGTTATTGGACTGAATGGTTTTCCACCATTCGTAGCTAAAAAAGATAGGCCAACAGTCGAGGACTTATTAGACCATGCAGATTATATGATAAAACTGGTGGGGATAGATCATATTGCATTAGGAATTGATTATTGGCAGGGAATGGCAGGTATAGCTAGCCTTCCAAAGGCTTGGATTATATATTTATATCTTGTTTTGCAAGGAAGATGGTCGCCTAAAGCATATCCACCTCCACCATGGAATCAGCCTGTTGGTATTGAAACGCCCTCAAAGTTAAGCAATATCGTTGAGCCCATGTTAAAAAGGGGTTATTCCCATGAAAACATTAAAAAAGTATTAGGTGAGAATTGGCTAAGAGTTTTTAAAGAAGTGTGGTAACGCCAGGGCACGGGGGCAGGGCACGGGGGGACGGTTCTCTTGTGTCAAATTAGAATGGTAGAATTCGAGAAAAGGGGAGAAGGGGCGTGAAGGAATGCCCAGGAAGGCAGAACCGAGAGAGTTTCGGTTGAGCGAATAATTAATAATGGGAGCGAAACTAAGGGAATCTTAGGCTTCGCTCCTTTTCACATAAATTGTCTGTGTTAAGTGTAAGGCTTTATGCAGAGTAAGCTATTCAAGATAGACTATCAAGCAGAAGGTCCGTGCTAATAGTGTGTGTGTTTTAAAGAATATTGTAAAAACAAACAGTTGTTGGCAGGGTTTTACAGAATAATGAAGAATTCAGACTATAGAAAGTGTTTTGCAGTTTTTGGAAGGAATTATTGCCGAGCAGTTTCCCCATGAAACCAGGCTGGTATGTAGTTATTTTCAATATTGTTTTTTATTGGTTTAGTAGGGCTCGCGATTTTTTTATTTGTAAGCATCACTAGATTTTTAAAGGATAAGACAAAGAACGATCAGGAATTGCTGCGGAAGATGGATGAACTAATTAAAGTAATGTCCCGAGAACAGCAACATTTTGGAGGAGACGATAAAGAAAGGATTTGCAGATGTGGATTTGGGAATTTTCGTTAAAGGTGTGATCATTGGGCTTTCTATTGCAGCTCCCGTCGGCCCGATTGGAGTTCTTTGTATTAGACGGACCTTGGCCGAGGGAAGACTGGCGGGCTTTGTTTCCGGCATGGGCGCAGCTACAGCAGATGCAGCCTATGGTATGATTGCCGGTTTTGGCTTGACAAGTATAGCAAGTTTCTTAGTTGGACAACAATCTTGGCTGCGGCTTATAGGGGGACTTTTTCTTTGCTATTTAGGGTTTAAGACCTTTCTAACCAAACCATCCGAAGAGACTATAGCTTCTAAGAAACAAGGACTGATCGGGAATTACTTTTCAACTTTTTTGCTGACCATAACAAACCCCATGACGATTATTTCCTTTGCTGCTGTTTTGGCAGGATTAGGGGTTGGGACAAGTCAAAGGGACTATCACTCTTCGTTAATCTTGGTGATAGGAGTGTTTGCCGGATCGGGGTTATGGTGGCTGACTTTAAGTACTGTGGTTAATTATCTAGGTAAGGGATTTAATTCACAAAGATTAGTATGGGTCAACAAGATGTCAGGAATTGTGATTTTCATATTTGGCTGTATTGCCCTGGTCCGTTGACTGGAGAGGATTTCTTTATCCTAAAGGGAGGGGGTTACATTTTGGGGTTCATAGATTATTTGAAAAAAGTAAGAGACGGCTATGTTGTCAATCAAGTCAATCATATTAAGTTTCCTATATTTAAACCATCTCCAATAGTCAGGAATAGGCTCATATTTTCAGGGAGAGTGCAGAAGGTAGGGTTTAGATTAGAAACCTATGAACTGGCGAAAAGGCTGGGCTTAACAGGGTGGGTAAAAAATAGGGCAGATAAAAATGTTGAAGCTGAAATACAGGGGGAAGATGCGAAAATCCTCTTCCTGATTAACTATTTAAAATCCTTAAAAAGAGCCTCTGTTAGTGATGTGGAAATTCAAGAAATGTCCCTGGCAGATGATGAGAAAAGTTTTATGGTTATAAAGTAATCATGAAACTTCATGAGGGGCCTTGGCTATGAATAAAGAGAGTAAAAACTGCTTATTGAAGATTAAACGCTGTTTATATGTTATGATTTTAAGTATGGCAATGTTGTCTTCCTTGCCAGTGACAGCGTCAGCAAATTCTGCCGAGCCGCCGTCACTGGTAATTCTCGTTAAAAATCCGCCGGATGACCTTGCTATTGTCATGGTTTCTAACGAGCATCAAACAGAAGCGTCCGTTCGGAGGGTTGCTTGGGAAGGATATTACGTATATCGTTCCCGGGATATGCAGGCCGATGGCCAGTACAGGTTTAAGGTTGCCACAAAGGGAGAGAGTTTTGAATGTGCCATAGATTCGCCCCTCCAGGATTATAATAACGTATTTACTTTAGATTTAGCCCAAGAGGAGCTTACACCCGGGAAGTATCCATTTCGCCAGGCGATTTTGGTGTCCATAAGGTTACTGCTGACACTCATAATTGAAGGTGTTGTTTTTTGGCTGTTGGGGTTTCGGCAAAGGATAAGCTGGCTTGTATTTCTAACAATCAACCTTGTTACCCAGGGGGCACTGAATCTTTGGCTGAATAACGGGGGTTCACTAATACCCAGCTATTTGTTGATCGCCTTAATCTTCGGAGAGTTCTTTGTCTTTGTGGCTGAACTAATCGCTTTTCCTTATTTTATTAAGGAACATAAGAAGAGCCGCATCATGATTTATGTTATTATTGCAAATTTGCTGAGTCTGATAGCTGGCGGGTATATTATTTCAGTCTTGCCGGTCTAGCAGTGTTGGAGTTGCTTTATTTAAGAGGGATACCTTGGATCATTTCATTAATATTGGGGGCCTGATTCTAATCACTTTGTTAGCAGAAAGGGGCTTTTAGAGCGGGAGGTGGCAGATTGTTTGAGTAAAGATAGTAAAGGATTGTTAAAATACCTAGGTCTTATATTCATATCATTATTACTTACCTTTAAACTGCCGCGAGACTCTTATTCCGTCATCCAATATCTGATTAAGCCCATTCGTTTTGAAAATTCCGTACTTTACCTATCCGGGCTAGGCCCTTTAATATTATTAATTGTCGGTATCAAAGGTTTATTTAAATTAAGATGGTTTGAAAATAGAAGCAGACTATTAGTCATCATAATGGTGTTTGTCGTAATAATGCCTATAATGATAAAATCATTGAATATAGCAAAATCATTTTGCTTTTCCCATTACGAGGGAGTGCAAGCTATAGATTTTAAGGATGCGAATATTCAAATAACAGGTCTGAAGGGGAATGAAGCCACATTCAAGGTAAAGTTGGGGTTGATTGATTACGGATGCGGGAATAGAGATGTTGGGATCAGAATGTATTTGCCGGAATCAATGAAGCCTTTAATCAACGGGAATTTTATTGATTTTAAGGACACATACAATACATATGGACATGGTCGGGAAATAAACATCGTTAAAGAAATCAATGTTCAATTAGCAGAAGGAGCGAACATTGAAGATATTATTGACTCTCATTGGGATTGGGAAACGGTCTATTTTGATTTATATAATGATGATAGCTCTTCGAAGCTTATCTATCATGGAGTATGAAACAGGAGATACAAAGAAATGGCAGCTGTCATGGATAAAAAACAGGGCTTTTATGTCATAGGTAAGCATCCATTTTATATGGGCCAAGAAGAACAGACAGATTATATTTTTCGTAAAGATTTATTAGTAACCGGTGAGGATTTATAAAATGTTAAGCCGTTGCAGCACTTCTTTTTTCTTCAATATATTTGTGTAATTTTAAATACCCCCAGGTTGCCTAAGAAAACCATAATGTGAAAAAGGAAAGGGAAAATAGCGAATGGAAATTGTGAAAATTATTGATAGCGATAAAACAAAGTACATGGAATTGCTACTTATTGCAGATGAACAGGTAAGTATGATAGAGAAATATTTGTATCGTGGTGATATGTTCGCCTTGTGTGATGATGATGTTAAAGCGATTTGCATTGTTACACAAGAGCAATCCGGCGTTTATGAAATTAAGAATATTGTTACCGTTCCTGAATATCAACGGAAAGGATATGGACAACATCTAATCTCATTTATTGCTGATTACTACAAAAAATCTGGTAACGAGTTATATGTTGGAACAGGCGATAGCCCTATGATACTTCATTTCTACGAGAAATGCGGATTTGAAAAATCACACATTGTTAAAAACTTTTTTATAGACAATTACGACCACCCTATGTATGAAAATGGACAACAGTTAGTGGATATGATTTATTTGAAAAGACATTTATAACATTGAGCTTATGCCGCCCAACGGGGAAATGAAAAAACCATTGTTTGGTGGTAGGATAGCTATGTGCCTAAACAAACTACAAGTAACCTAACGGCGGTTTTGAAGACGAGGTAATGATATACTCAATCATTTGTCCGCCTCCTTCTCCGGGACGGGAAGGCCGGCGAGCCTGGCAAATCTGCGCTGGCTCTCAGTGATAAATTTTTCCTTGGGAGGGAACGTGACGTCGAAAGCCGCCGCCTGGTTCTCGTCCAAATGATAAGCCGGACTTTCTAAAAAGCGACCGCTTATCCCTGTTAATGCACCTTCTTTTAGTTCCATGGCCTGGAGGGCGGGATGATATTGCCCTTCGCCCGTGGTGATTCCAAACATTTCAGCAGGGCGAAAACCAAAGCGGTAATAGTATTCAGGATCGCCATAAATCAGAACTGCTTTATATCCGTGTCTCTGTGCGTGGCTGAAGGAATGACGGATAAGTGCCAAACCAATCCCTTGTTTTTGTAGTTCCGGCAGGATGCTTAAGGGGCCAAAGGTGAGAACGAGGTGTTCAATGCCGTCCGCTGAAACAATCTTGGCTTTGGTGTACATGATGTTGCCGGCAATCTTATCACCGAATACAGCCACAAAATCAAGCTCCGGGATGAAATCTGCGTGGCTGCGCAATCTATGAGCTAGAAAATGCTCGTCGCAGCCGGGCACATTGACATTCCAAAAAGCCTCCCGTGTTAGTTCTTCGACAGTTCTGTAATCAGAAGCTTGTTCCGGCCTGATTACCATGCCTTTGCTCTCTGTCATGGTGTGCTCCTTTCTTGTCTTATGCAGCTCAACAATTTTGTATGGAAACAATTATAGTTTACCACTAAATGTAAAGGAAAAATATAGGTGTTTGGTGAAATGCTACGTGTTGATTTATAAGCTCTCTATTTTGTGCAATAAAAGCGAGGATTACAGTTCATTGCTAAAAACCACTACTTTGTTTATCCTAAAGTAGTGGTTTCTTCATATAAAAACCCCGATATTTTTATCTCTTATGCACAGGAAACATGACTTCGGTAAGGTAGTTTTCAGAGCTGTTTTCATTCCAGGGACCTTTGTGGCAGATCTGGCGAGCTGCACCATCTATCTTATATTCATTTTTCTCCACCCATTCGGCTAAAGCGTTGTAAGCGGGCGCAATGTTTTCAAAAGGTCCAGGTACCATCATGGAGGCCATATTGGGAACGGCTTCTGTTTCTCTGAATTTGAACACACCTTGATCTTCTAAGATATTCTCTACACCTATGGCTACTTCTACATCTACATCGGATTCCTTATACTCCATATCGTGATAAATAGCGAATCCGGGAGGAATACATAGCAATTTCTGCTCTTCCATGAAGCCTCCAAGCTTCATCCAGAGCTGACCTTCCATGTCATATTGAGGGATTATCTCTCGTAGGGATACCACTTTGCAGGAAGGTATAGTTTTTATAGTAACTTCGTAGTTCATACTAACACTCTCCATTCCAATCGATACAATCATTTGTTCCAATTTATTAAGCTTCTCATTTTCGTGGGATATGTTCTGCTGGATCTGCTTTTGTTTCTCTTCGAGTTTAAGCAGAAGTCTTTGATGATTGTTGCTAGCTTCTAATATCTCCGCTATTTCAGCGATAAGAAAGCCCATATCTCTAAGCTTTACAATCTTGTTCAAGCTAGATATTTGCTTTGCCGAATAGTATCGATAGCCTGTGAAGCTGTCTACTTGAGCCGGTTTAAGCAGTCCCAACTCATCGTAATACCTGAGCATTCTAACAGAGACAAGGGTAAGCTTGGAAAAATCACCTATCTTAAACATATCTTCACCGCACTCTTTATGTAATTCGAATTACAAGTTTATTCTAAACCCTTACACCATGTGAGAGTCAATAAGTATTTTTGGAAAGTTGAGAGTGTCTAACACTAAAGATAACAAATGTCAACAGAAAGTGATAGGGGAAGTGAAGGGGGACGGGGTTGTTGACAATAACGAAAAGTTGTCAGCAACCCCGCCCTCCTGTCGTATTTTGGGATTCTTGCCATGGTGAACTACCCGGTGTCATGGGAATTATTCACGAAGTATGCTTCATATTTATTCTTGACAATGATATGATTTCGCAATAATGTGAATCTGGCTTCAGAAATATTCTCTGGAATTTATTATGACAAACATATGTAATTCAAGAGTATGTATATCCAATTATTAACAAGATGAAAGGGGGCACACGGGGACGGTTGACGGTTCTCTTGTGTCAAATTAGAATGAGTGGTGGAATTTAGGAAAAGCGAGAAGGGGCATGAAGGAATGCCCTGGAAGCCAAGAAAGAAGAGTGAAACAGGAATCTACCATGTTATAGTACGTGGAATCGGCCAGCAAGATATTTTTCACGAAGAAGATGATTTTCAGAGATACCTGAATACCACAAAAAAGTTATCGCTATAAAGCGGGGGAAGCGTGCAGGATTACTGACTTTCCATTCCACATTGTCAGAAAGGCTTAGACATTGACACGGAAGAACCGTCCCCCTGTGCCTCTAATAGAAAAAAGATCGTAATCCTTTAGGGTTTTGTACCCGTGGATTACGATCTTTTAGTTTTTGATGATATGAGGTTAGTTATATGTTGCAAGATTGTATTACAAAATTTGATATTATTTCAGCTTTATCTTTTAACAAATAAATCCAGCTATTGAGTTTATCTGGGGTTAGCCGAGATTTTGGTGCCGTAATGGATATACATGACCATACATTTCCATTTTTATCCTTTATAGGTACGGCTATTCCAAAGGAATCCAAAAATCTTTCCTCATCACCTATGGCATAACCTTGTCTGCGTATTATTCGATATTCTTCTAAAATAGCATCATGATTGACTAAGGTACTTTGTGTTAGCTTTGTGAAGGTCATTGAATTTAGTAGTTCCTTTACCCTATCAAAATTATGATATGCTGCTAATACTTTTCCGATAGCACTAGCATTCATGGGGAATTTCGTACCAACATTCTCAACATGACGAACTGGCAGTGGAGAATCTATTTTATAAGCAAGAATAGCTGTGTCCCCTTCTCGGATGCCTATTGAAACGGTTTCCTGAGTAATTTCTGCTACTTGAATGAGAATGGGTTTTGCTATTTCCCAGATACCTACTTGGTTAGAATAAATATTACCAAGTCTATACACAGCAGGTCCAATAGAGTATTTTTTACTTCCAGGTTCTTGAAGGATAAAACCTTGTTTTGTCATAACACTTAATATTTTGTGGGCACCACTTTTTACAGTGTTCATTTCATTAGCAATTTCGGTCAGAGTCATTTCAAACGGTTCATCACCTAATCTATTTAATATCCATAGAACTTTTTCTACGCTATTCATGCTAATTAATCGCCTCCAAAAAAACAAATAGACTTTATATTCCAACGGATATCATCTCTACATGATCTATGCCGAAGAGGTGTAAAATTTGCATCTTCAACTGGACAGATACTCACCCCCTTTATTATAGCACACTTGGATCAGTCGCAATCAGACACGAGTTGGGACTTCGACTCACTGTTTTAGTTGTTTGATTTTTGAGATGAGGAGTACATTCGTTTTTTTATTCGTAACAATAACTATGAATAATTTGCTTATTGACAGTTAAAGTACCATTTGGTACAATCAAAGCATAAATTCTCTATTAGAGAAACATATTCTCAGATAGAGAACGAACTTATCCTCTGATTGTCCTGCTGATCCGCGGTGGAAGTTTGACGACTACCGAAAGACGGCATGTAGAAATAGAGGCTATTGTCTATCTGGGATAATTAGGTTCAAAGTGAAGTTCTAATTAAATTTGAAAACGAAATTATAGAGAAATGAGAGGGGAATTATTATGAATCTAGCAAAATTTCCACGGAGACGATATACCCAAGGAGAAACCCCATTAGAGTTCTTACCTAATTTTAGTAAAGCACTTGGTGGACCTAATATTTATATCAAAAGGGATGACCTGTTGGGTCTTACATCAGGTGGTAATAAAACTAGGAAATTGGAATTTTTGGTAGCAGACGCTTTAGCCCAAGGTGCGGATACGTTAATTACCTGTGGAGCAGTTCAGTCCAATCATTGCCGACTGACGCTGGCAGCTGCCGTGAAGGAAGGGTTAAAGTGTAGGCTGGTGTTGGAAGAGAGAGTCAAGGACAGTTATAGTCCAGATGCCAGTGGTAATAACTTTCTTTTCAGATTACTGGGAGTTGAAACAACTAAAGTAGTTCCCCTGGGTTCCAATTTTATGGAAATTATGCAAGGAATTCAGGAAGAGTTAGCTGCTGAGGGAAGAAAAGGCTATATTATTCCTGGCGGCGGCTCAAATGTCATCGGCTCGACCGGGTATGTTGCTTGTGCTCAAGAAATATTGCAACAAACCTTTGAGATGGGACTAAATCTGGATTATATCCTAAGTACAAGTGGTAGTGGTGGAACCCATAGTGGATTATTAGTAGGATTAATTGGCAATAACAGTAATATTCCTATCATTGGGGTAAGTGTTAGAGCTGCGAAAGAAGCCCAAGAAAACATGATCTTCGATCTTGCGCAGAGAACGGCGGCTCATGTAGGGTTCAATGGTGAAATCCCTCGGGAAGCAGTTAACGTACTCGATGATTATGTGGGTGCTGGTTACTCCATACCGACATCCGAAATGGTTGAGGCGGTACAACTCCTAGCAAGAACCGAAGGGATATTACTTGATCCTGTATACACCGGTAAAGCTATGTCTGGACTCATTGGGTTGATCAGAAAAGGCTATTTTAAAAAGAATGATAATGTGCTGTTTATCCATACTGGTGGATCCCCAGCTTTGTATGCCTATCAACCAACTATTCTAGCAGAATAATATTAAGCGAAATTTCTTTTAGTCTAATCAAACTCCTCGGGTTTGATTAGACTAAAGTCCTAAGTTGGTATTAACTAAGCGGAATACTGAAAGGCGGCGATCTATGGACATATTCCAGTTCTTATTCAAAATTCGACACGGCCAATTCTGAATTTAGTAGTCTTACCAATAATTTTGTGAATTATTTATTTAAAAAGGATGATTAGGAGGGGAAAACATGTCCGCACCAGATAAAAATAAAGATTTCGAGTTTGATACAAGCAAAAAGCTTGATATGTATGGTGGGATTTTAGGTGGTTTAATTCCGCTATTTGTTTTGATTGGCATCTTAATATGGCTTTCTGTTGCAGAACGTGGTGGAACGCAAGCTTTCTGGGCTGGTGGTTGGTTGGCCATTGTCGCAGGGTTAATGCTAGCGAAGAATAAGTTCGAGTATAGTCAATCTGTACTCCGAGGATTAGGCGATAAAAATGGAATCGTTATTATCACTGCATGGTTGTTTGCAGGAGTTTTTGGTAAATTAATGGTGGCTGGTGGTTTAGTAGAAGGATTGCTATGGTTCGGGACGAAAGCCGGAGCGACTGGATCAGTTTTTACTTTAATCGCATTTATAGCCGCGTGCCTGTTTGCGCTTGGAACCGGTTCAAGCACAGGTACAGTCCTATCTCTTATCCCAGTAATGTATCCAGCGGGAGTATACCTGGGTGCTGATCCAGCTATGTTGGGTGTTGGTATTTTAGCAGGCGCTGCCTTTGGAGACAATTTAGCACCTATATCGGACACAACCATCGTATCGGCTTATACTCAAGAGGCCACCATGAAAGATGTTGTTCGTAGTCGCTTTCCTCTTGCGATGGCAGCTGCTACCATCTCGGCAATAATCCTTTTGATATTCGGTGGCGGGGGTACTGTGGCTAGCTTACCAGAAATAGCTGCAAAAATTGACCCCTTAGGTCTTGTGATGTTAGTTAGTTTGGGAATTGTTGTAGTCCTTGCTTTGAACGGAAGACATATCATAGAATCATTGATTTGGGGTAACATTAGTGCGGCTTTCTTTGGCGTATTGATTGGTAAAGTTCAAATCTCTACCCTATTTCATATCCCTGCTAAACGAGGAGAATCAACAGGTCTAATTGAACAGGGGATTTCCGGTGTAACAGGAGCAATAATTTTTGCGCTTCTTGTGCTCGCGATAACTCAGGTGTTAGTAGAAAGCGGAGTTATGGATCGGATCTTAAAATCTGCTGAAAAAACAATCGCAAAAACAGTGAAACAGGCAGAATTATCGATAATAGGAGTAACTATTTTGGCTTCTATTCCTATTGCAGCAAATGCACCGGCTGAATTGCTTGTAGGGCCAAGTTTTGTAAAACCTATCGGCAAAAAGTTTAATCTTGCTCCTGCAAGAAGGGCTAATTTAATGGACTGTGCAGTATGTTCGATTTTCTTTACGGTTCCTTGGCATATTGCTGTTATCGTTTGGTATAGCGCCATGTCTACAGCAGCACAAGCTTATAGCCTTCCATTGCCATCTATTTGGTCAGCCATGATGAATCCATATAACTGGTCGTTATTGGCGGTGCTAATTTTCTCCGTAATGACGGGATGGAATCGTAAATTTGAAGTCCCAGTTGCTGATTCAACTAAGGTGAAATCGTAATCTTGTAAGCAGTGCAACTTCTACAATAATAGCGTAATCTCATAGTACTTTTATTTAAGCCTGATAAAAACTTAAGAAGAAGCATGTGAACACAGCTATCTGGTGATGAATATGCTAAGCAACCACTTAACTGAAAAGTTAGGTGGTTTGCTTTACTATGCATTAAGGGGCACAGGGGCACAGGGGCACAGCACAGGAGGGGCACATGGGGACGGTTCTCTTGTGTCAAATTAGAATGCATGGTAGAATTTGAGAAAAGTGGAGAAGGGGCGTGAAGGATTGCCAGGAAGCCAAGAAAGAAGAGTGTAACAGGATTCTACCATGTTATAGTACGTGGAATCGCCAGCAGGATACTTTTCACGAAGAAGATGATTTTCAGAGATACCTGGATACCACAAAAAAGTTATCGCTAGAAAGCGGAGTAAGCGTGCAGGATTACTGGCTTTCCATTCCACATTGTCCGAAAGGCTTAGATATTGACACAGAAGAACCGTCCCCTTGTGTCTTGGAGGCCGGGACCTACAGAAGAAAGCTTAAATTTTTGGCTTAGTGTTAGGGTTAAGCGGAAAAGATTGTGTATTATCAGTTGATGTTCTGAAGATAGAACCGAAGAGAGTTTCAATTGAGGGGATAATTAATAAAGGGAGCGAAACTAAGGAATCTTAGGCTTCGCTCCTTTTTACATAAATTGTCTGTGTTGAGTGTAAGGCACTATGCAGAGTAAGCTATTCAAGATAGACTATCAAGCAGAAGGTCCGTGCTAATAGTGTGTGTGTAAATTAAAGAATATTGTAAAAAGGAACAGTTGTTGGCAGGGTTTTACAGAATAATGAAGAATTTAGACTATAGAAAGTGTTTTGCAGTATTACGAGCTATTGGAAATAGGATGCCAGATTTTCCGCTCATGAGTGACCCAGGTGATAAAAAATTCAGAATTCAGCATGTTAAAGGAATACATAAAAAGAAAGCTGAAATAGCGAAACAAATTGGCGCTAATAGTTACCCTAAATGTGGTAAGGAATTAATCGTGAGAAAGAGTAAATATGGAGACTTTAAGAGGTGTACTAATTATCCGAAGTGTAGGTTTACGATTACCCCTAAGCTAAGCGATGAATTCTGATTTTGGGTAAAAGTGGAAGTCAATAGGGTAAAGGTATCGATAATGTTTATAACAAGGTAAGAAACTAACTGCTGATAATCAGAGAATTATGGGAGACGAGATGATAATAGAGAAACGTATTAATATTATTATAACTGTAGTAATGGTAGTTTCCAGCTTTGCAATTGCATCTTATATTATTTCCTACCATTTTTTGAATAATAGTGAGCAGGATACACCTGAAATTATAGCAAGTCAGCATGAAGCTCTCCCCGATTATCCCATTAATAGAGGTAGTACCCAAATTGGCAGCGTTCCCACCATGCTAAAGGTGTATGAAAATAGAATTACGAACGACGTGAATTCCAATATCCTTCTGAAAGGGCTTATGCCACCTGATCTTATGGTGTTGAACGATCAGAACAGACTGAACAAAGCCTTTTTTGAAAGAATGAAAAGCGCAGGTGCAAATGTAATCAGATTTCCTGTTCACCCTGATTTATGGATAAAAAATGCTGATTATCTGGAAGACTACATTGTTCCCGCCGTATCATGGGCAAATGAATTAAACATGTATGCCATTATTGACCTTCATTATATTGGAAACATCCTTACGGGTTCAGGTAATGAAATGCCGAAGATAGGCATTCATCTCAAGGAATTGTCAGAAGATTTATGGGCAAAAGTAGCAAGCCGGTTTAAGGACTCTCCTAATGTCATTTTTGAAATATGCAACGAGCCAGCTTCTATCAATGCTGAGCAGTGGTTTAACTGTGCACGAAATCTGGTTGAGCTGATACGTAAGCAGGGAGCCGGCCAGATGGTAATTGTGGGCGGAATTCAGTATTCACAGAATTTATCATGGGTAAAAGAAAAGCCAATACCGGATAATAATGTAGCATATGCTTCGCATATATATCCGGAACATAACAGTTCAAACTGGGAGGGCTGGTTTGGTGATATTTCTGCATATAAACCTGTCATTGTAACCGAATGGGGTTTTATTGATGAAAATCGAAATGAGACCAAGCAGCAATATCTTGTAGGAAACAAATAATCCTATGGAATTCCGTTTCTCAACTATCTGGATGAGAAGAATATTGGGTGGGTAGCCTGCTGGTTTGACGATACCTGGGAGCCGGAAATGTTTAAGGATGAGGAAAGCGGCTACACAAATTATGGACAATTTGTTATAGAAGAATTAAAAGGTACATGAAAGGCACAGAAGGCACATGGGGACGGTTCTCTTGTGTCAAATTTGATTACATGGTAGAATTTGAGAAAAGTGGAGAAGGGGCGTGAAGGAATGCCCAGGAAGCCAAGAAAGAAGAGTGAAACAGGAATCTACCATGTTATAGTACGGGGAATCGGTCAGCAGGATATTTTTCACGAAGAAGATGATTTTCAGAGATACCTGGATACCACAAAAAAGGTATCGCTAGAAAGCGGGGTAAGCGTTCTAGGGTATTGCTTGATGACCAATCACGTTCATTTATTGCTAAGAGATGACTATGGCGATATATCAGTGTTTATGAAACGCTTGGGTATAAGTTACGCATACTGGTACAACTGGAAATACGAAAGAATTGGACACGTGTTTCAAGATCGATTTAAGAGTGAATGCGTGGAGGACGACGCATACCTACTAACAGTCATTCGCTACATCCACGAAAATCCCGTCAAAGCATCCATCATCAGCAAACCAGAGGAATATAAATGGAGCAGTTGCACTCCTTATTACAACGCGGATCGAAATACGGCCACATTTCCTGATACCAGTCTAATCTTAAGAATTGTACATAATGATAAGAAAAAAGCAATTGAAGGACTTAAAAAATTCACAGAAGAGGGTAACGAAGACCACTGCTTGGATTGCGATAAGACCAAACGAATCAGCGAAAGCGAAGCATATGAAATCACCAAGGGAATAATGAAAGGTAAACCTGTAACGGCTTTACAGAAGATGGACCAAGATGCACGAAACAAAATACTGAGTCGTTTAAGAAATGATGGATTAAGTCTGCGGCAAATATGCAGGATCACTGGCTTACCATTCCACATTGTTCGAAAGGCTTAGGCATTGACACAGAAGAACCGTCCCCTTGTGTCTCTGTCTCTGAATCAGCCAACACAATATTACATAAGCGTTGAGGGAAGGTGTGTGACTAAAAATGGAAGACAGAGTACTATTCACAATAAATCATATTTTACAAAAGAAGAAGAGAAAGATAACCCTGGAGAGCCGTTTGCGGGAAGACTTATTTGTGGATTCGATAGATATGTCGATGATTATTGGAGATCTGGAGGATGAATTCGAGATAACCATTACTGATGAGGAGTTTGCAAATGTGGTTACCGTCAATGATATTGTAGAAATGCTGAAAGCTAGAGGTTTATCCGATTACTGATCGATTATAAATTGGTATGATTTCATAACCTGTCGTTCCCGGTTCGATCGACGCTGTTTGCGATTTTAAAGAAAGAAGACCGGTTCCTTTCGCTCTCTATACAGATTATTCAGTCGCATTGCAGCTTCTTTGACCGGGCCGGTTTTCATTGTTCTGGCATTTTGCGGACAGTTTTTAATGCAGGCACAACAGGTGATGCATTTTTCAGTATCAATTTGATTGCTGTTTTCTGAATCAATAGCACCAAGAGGACATACTTCTGCACAAATTCCGCAATGCGTACACGTATCACTAACCTCTATAAAATCAACACTCCATAGCTCAGTAATTCCTCCATAGGGATAGTTGCCGGGTATATTTATTGTAGAAATGTGATCGACTGATGAAACAGACAGTAATTTTTCATTAATTTTATGCCCAAATAGTTCTGCATGATTTAAGTCACTTGCATCAGGGCGCCCCTCGGCTGTTGGTGTTTCGGAACTGGAAAAGGAGTGCTCTCCAATATATGCAGCCCCGGCGATCGGTTTACATCTACATTTTACAAGAATGTTTTTAAGCTCAAACAGTGCATTTTCATACGCCCGGTTACCATACACAACGATACATACAGCAGGTGTATTCTGGGCTTTGACCCCATATAGCCATTCTGTTACAAGTGCAGGAACTCTTCCCATATAAACAGGCACTGCAACAACAAGTAATTCATTTTCCGATGTCTGCAGTCGCTGCTTTCTGGCATCCGGTTTGGTGATATCAATTAACTCCACAGTGCCTCGATTGATACCCTGCGCAATACCTTGAATAACTGACTTAGTGGTACCGGTAGGTGAAAAACAAACAAGTTTCATTGATTTTATTTCCATTAGACATCCTCCTCTAATCCGTAGAACTTTTTACAGTTAATATAATGGTTTTTCCTTACAAGTTTTTTCAGAATTATAATAATATAGAACGTATAATGTTAATAGGAGTGAAATTATACTGGTATAAAAAGTAATAGACAGGATTGAGATGTTTTGAGTAATGAAGAATATCGATATAAAGAACTGGGGGATTTTTTAAAAACGCGCAGGGCCAAAATTTCACCGTCACAGGTAGGACTGTCATCAGCAAATCGTCGACGTACTCCCGGCTTGAGAAGAGAAGAAGTAGCACAGTTAGCCGGTGTAAGTATAACTTGGTATACATGGCTTGAGCAGGGACGGCCTATTCATGTTTCTACACAGGTCATAGAAAGCCTGTCCAGAGTGTTACAGCTTGATAAACAAGAACGCATCCATATTCACCTTTTGGCAAATCAGCCGCTTCCGGCTGATATACCGGAACACCAGGGGACTATAAGTCCCATACTTCAACATGTTCTGGATAGCCTAGTACTCTGTCCATCTCTGGTAACGGATCAGCGGTGGAACGTCATTGCCTGGAATGAATCAGCATGCTTGGTTCTTGGTGATCTTAGCAAAATGAATCTTCGCCAACGAAATATTGTTTGGGCGATGTTCACAGATAATAGTTATAAACAATTATTTGTTGACTGGGAATTTCATGCAAAGGGTTTATTGGGTAGATTCCGTTCAACATGTGGGCGATTCGTTGAAGATCCTTGGCTTGGTCAACTTATTGATGATCTTAAAATGCAAAGTGAAGAGTTTAACTTATGGTGGCCTCTGCATGAAATTGAAAGTAATAGTGAAAAATCCAAGCAGTTGAACCACCCCATTGCGGGATTATTAGATTTTGAAGTCAGTAATTTTGATGTTTCTGATAATTCTGGCTTAAAGTTAATTGTACATACTCCTTTACCTGGAACGGAAACAGTTGGAAAAATGAAATCATTATTGGCTGCTATGCCAATTTCAGGGGCACAGGGGGACGGTTCTCATGTGTCATTAAAATACATGGTAGAATTTGAGAAAAGTGAAGAAGGGGCATGAAGGAATGCCCTGGAAGCCAAGAAAGAAGAGTGAAACAGGAATCTACCATGTTATAGTACGTGGAATCGGCCAGCAGGATATTATTCACGAAAAAGATGATTTTCAAAGATACCTGGATACCACAAAAAAGTTATCGATTAAAAAGCGGGGTAAACGTGCAGGATTACTGGCTTTTCATTCCACATTTGTCCGAAAGGCTTAGACATTGGCACAGAAGAACCGTCCCCTTGTGTCTCCCTACATAGCGATTAATTCCGATTAGTCAGCGAATACATAGAATGCGAGGCCTTGATGGCAACCACTTATAAAAGATATCTGAAACTGAATATTGACGGCTCCCGTGTTGGATTGGGGCGTGGCGAGAGTGAAAGCAACTACTTCTGTACGCCCAAGGGGTCGAAAGTGATCGGCTGGGCCGGTGTGGATGGTATCCACTATTGCTTCGTGTATGGCTTTGGCGAGATGGTGTTTACGGTCAGCCCGATGAATACACCGGGAAACTATGTGCATCCGGTGGCAAGAGATTTTATTGACTTCCTGCGGGTCCTGCTGGCTTGCGGTGATGCTGCGGCACTGGAGCAGGTATACTGTTGGGATCAGGCGCAGTTTGACGCCTTCCTGCAGGACAATCCTCTCACCGGTGAACAGCAGGTTGTGCTGGATGCCATTCGGGAGAAGCTGTTGCTAGCGCCTATGGAGCAGCCCTTTTCTTATATCAAGGAGCTTCAGGCCGAGTTTGATTACAGTCGCCTCAAATATACTGAAGATTACTATGAGTGGGTTCCTGTTGAGCCGAAGATACCCGAATGGAAGGTTTACTTTAACGGAAACTTTTGGGGACATCATGGACGTGAAAGAGCTGGCAAGGAAATTTGTCTCGATAGGCAGTTTGTCTGGGACGATGAAGTCTGGCAGATCCCAGCAATTTACACCTGCAGTAAAGGCTTGGTCGTGGACTTTTGCCTACAGGTTCCAGCTGAGAGCATCCGTTCCTTTGTAGACAAGTGGAATCTCTCTATTGAGAAGGATGGAACCGACATTACCGATGAACAGCGGATGCAGATCCACGCAGAAAATCCGCTGGCCATTAATATAAATCCGAAAGTTGTGTTGAACGGAACTGTCCTTTCAGGCTCTCATGGCTGCGGCGTGTCATGGAATCCCTGTTTCCCAGAGGGCAACGGCCTTGAGGCGAAGAGCGTGACCCAGCATTATGCCCTTGATCCTGCCTATGGCTGGGTAATCTGGCGCTCTGCTTTTCTTTGGACGAAGAAACGCAAACCGCAGATCAAGACGCTTAGCGTAACCCTGATGCAGGAGCCTGTCGCTATTTCAGGACCGCACTTCCATGTACCGGCGCTCGGTGAGCGTATCGAGTTTACACACCCGACCACTGGCGCACAGCATACGCTGACCGTGCAGGAATATGAGCGGAAAGAAATGTTCCGTGAGCATTTTGGCAACCAAAATCAGGAGTTCCCGACGCACTATACTGTGATGAGCTATACGCTCGCGCCGGATCTGCCTGATGGTGCATTCACCGTCACTGATTCCATTCCATCCGACCAACCTCGGCAAAAGCTCACCAATCCCAATGAGCCCCAGGCGTCGGGCAGCATTTGCATCGGCATCATTGGTGGCGCAGATGGTCCGAGTGCCATCATTTTCGGAGGCAGCGGCCAAGGCAAGCTCCATGTAGCCTGCTCCGCACTGCATTTTGAGCCGGTGGACCATGTGGAGTGGCGCATGGTGTTTCATGAAAAAAGGCGCGAAGATGTTACAGTGGAGCTGATATAAACCCGATCTAAGAGATTATGTGCATGTGATGAAAGATCACGGTGGAAAAATATGAGCAGTAATGATAGGTTATAGGGAAGACGATATTAAAGCAAGAAAGGAGAATTTATTAAACAAGACGAGATTTCCACTAAACAAGACCATATTCGACACCGCCGATATGGCTGACGCTTATTCCAGTCATTGTGACAGCGATAGTTCTTGGGTATTCCGTGTTTGTAGAATCTAGTTTATCCCCATATGTAAAAGATGAGAGGTGATTTCCTCTCATCTTGTTTTGCTTAGGCCTGCTTCTAATTGTAGGTTGAATAATTACAGGTTAACAACCTTATTCCTAGGTGAGTTCATGTCTGATCTGCGTATGACATAATTTATAACTTTTACGACAGTAGCTGGAGAATTGGTTAGTTTGACAACTCGAAACTCTCTGGATTTTTCACCGAATAACACGTTTAGAATATCCAAAACTTTTCCTTTGGCGGCAAAGAATGTTGCCGAATCACTGGCACCACGCAGTTCTGGCGCCCATAGTTGATCAATTTCCTGACCTAATGTTGCTAGTTCAGAACGGAAATGCAAATACATAAGAACCTCCTTAATTCCCTCTGATTCATGGCGGCTGCCATAGTTGCACTGATATGAACGAAAAGTATACATTAAATTATTTTCTGGTTAGTACAAAAAAGTGTTAAACTTAAACTATCGGTTTGTAAGGTTTTGGTAAGACTAAACACACACGATGTTATTATATGATATCGGAAGGTTTTTGTGAAATACATACAGGCCTGAATTCGTTAATTCTATTTTTTAATCTCCTTTTGATTTGCCATAATACTGCGATGGGAAAGCGAAGGGGCACTATAAGCAATTTTGACAATCTGAATATTGGCTTAGTCATATTGTTTAGAAAGGAAAGGATAACCTTGGAAGAATTAGAGAAACATGCACGATTATTTAATATGATTGCACCTGTTTACAATAAATTCTTTCGTTGGCAGGTCAAGAATTATCGCTCTGTTTTGAATAAGTACGCAGGCTTTTTGAATATTCCTCCCGGTGGTAGAGTATTGGATATAGGGTGCGGCACAGGTGCCTTTACATATTGTTTTGCCGAGCGTGGTTATCAAGCTGTGGGGGTGGACTTCTCCTCATCCATGCTCAGAGCAGCCAGAAAGTCCACCCGGGGGAAATCCATTGAGTTTGAGAAGGGGGATATCACCAAGGGATTAGATTTTCCTGATGCAAGTTTTGACTTAGTTCTCTCATCTTTTGTTCTGCATGGGTTAAGTTCTGAATTGCGTCACAGTATATATGTTGAGGCCGGCAGGCTTTCCCGTAACCAGATCCTTTTCTACGATTATAACCAAAAGCGTCGATTATTTACGGATCTCATTGAATGGGCTGAAGGAGGAGATTACTTTGGATTTGTACGCCACGGGGAAAAGGAAATGAAAAGTCATTACTATGATGTTAATAAAATTGATGTTGGCCCCCAGTCTGCGATCTATCTTTGTTCGTCGCTGAGAAGAGTGCCAGAGCCCAGAAAGGCCGAATGACCTTTTTTATCTGGACTTTAGGAAACAAATCCTCTGTTTGAGCTCAGCAATCCAGGTCAAGAATTACTTCTCCTATTGATTTATGCTATATACGGGAGGTGAGAAAATGAATCAGGTTGAAACTATTATAGCAGTGCAGAAAATGCAGGATTATATTGAGGACCACATATATGAAGAGATTACACTTAAGCAACTCTCAGATGTTGCTGGATATTCTTCATGGCACACAGCGAGAATTTTTAAAGATTTAACCGGAAGAACCCCTTTTGATTATATTCGTGCTTTAAGACTAACCAGAGCAGCACTGGTTCTTCGTGATGAGAAACGAAAAATAATCGATGTTGCTTTGGATTTTGTATTTGATTCTCACGAAGGCTTCACTCGTGCCTTTTCAAAAGAGTTTGGCTTAGCCCCCAAAAGATATAGTCAAAACACTCCGCCTATCCAGCTGTTTATGCCTGAAAGAGTTTTCGATACCTTCCGAGCGATGCATCATGGAGGAATGAATATGATTGAGAAAAAAACAACCAAAACAGTATTCGTGCAAATTATTGAACGACCTGCCAGAAAGGTACTGTTAAAGCGAGGAATCAAAGCAACAGAGTATTTCGCATACTGTGAAGAAGTCGGCTGTGATGTGTGGCCGATGCTTACAAGTGTTAAAGAAGCAATTTATGAACCCATTGGAATGTGGCTGCCGGAAGACCTGATAAAGAATGGTACTTCCCAATATGTGCAGGGTGTGGAACTGCCGCTTGATTACAACAATGCTGTCCCCGACGGATATGAGCTGATTGATTTGCCACCAAGCACGATGATGATCTTTCAAGGAGAACCATATAACGACGATGACTTTATGGAGGCTATCGGCGAAATTTGGGAGCACATTGAAAAATTCGACCCTAATATTTACGGATATAACTGGGCACCTGAAGCAGCACCGAGATTTCAACTTGCTCCGATGGGGTATAGAGGGTATATTGAGGCCCGACCAGTTGTTAGAGTAAATTAATATGCAATAGAGTAGATTGAATTATTTAAAACTCACCATGGGAAACAAAGGATTTTAGGGGCATGAATATAATTAAGGGGATAATAAAAAACCGGGGCGGTAGCCGCGGTTTTTTGTACGATACAAAGCTATTCGACATCGTATGCCGGCTTTTGCCATCATTGGATTAAGAAAAATTTTGGATCAATACAACGCAACAGATACAGAGGCAGAGCAGTTGAAATCAGTACTCATGACGGAAGAATTCACCGTGGTATTATTGGGGATGTTGACTATGACAGAGTATATTTACAACCTCTTAGTCGCACAAGAAATTTGGGCGGCTTTAGTTACGGTTGTATGGTTATCCAGGTTTTGGCGCAGGAGTGGCGTTTGGTTCGATTGCCACCTTGATTTTACTTCCCCTGCTCTTCATCTAATTTTATAGTGTAGTTCTTTCAAAAAGGTTTAAAGTTGAAAAGACCGACGATCTCGGTCTTTTCGTCTGTCATTACAAGCTGAAGGTTTTTATTGACGTCAGAAACTATAACTTTAGGGTCCTCTTTCCCTCATGTCATCCTGAGGGCAGCGAAGGACTTTAACTTGTCTGAAATAGTGAGAAGTCAAGAACTGAATTTATTCGTTAGCTTTAAGCTAGTCTAGGTTATTTAACTTAGGATCTTAGCAGTTGGGGTATCAAGTAGATCGTTAGATGTTAAGGTGTTTTGTTCCATAAATTTCTTAAAGGGACTGTGGGATCAGGTATACTTTTTCTGGCATTGTTAACCGGCCCAAAGAGATTCTCATCTTCGAGGATAACTTTGGGTTCTTGTCCATAACTATATATATTAGTTTACTTTTTGGTTCTTATCATAACTGGTTTTCTCAGTACAGCGGTGGAAAAATATGAGCAGTAATGATAGGTTATAGGGAAGACGATATTAAAGCAAGAAAGGAGAATTTATTATTAAACAAGATGAGATTTCCACTAAACAAGACCATATTTCGACACCGCCGATATGGCTGGCGCTTATTCCAGTCATTGTGACAGCGATAGTTCTTGGGTATTCCGTGTTTGTTCTAGACACTCAGCCTCATTTTTCACTGTTTATCGGTGCAGTAGTCGCTGGATTGTGTGCTCATTTTTACGGGGTTTCTTGGCTAAATATTAAAGAAGGATTTAAGCAGGCGATTGCTCGTACGATTCCGTCGCTGATTATTCTTCTTATCATAGGAATGTTGATCGGGGTTTGGATCGCTAGCGGTATTGTACCAGCGATGATGTATTATGGTCTTCAGTTTATTGTTGCTCGTTGGTTTTTACCCTCAATGTTGTTGCTTTGTAGTGCCATGGCTGTCATTACAGGTAGTTCCTGGGCGACGTTAGGGACAATTGGTGTCGCTGCAATGGGCATAGGAGAAGGCCTAGGGATACCTCCAGCTATGACTGCAGGAGCAGTAGTATCGGGTGCTTTTTTTGGTGATAAAATTTCACCGATGTCGGATTCAACGAATTTGACACCGTCTGTGCTGGGTGTTAATTTATTTGATCATGTAAAACATATGCTGTATACGACTTTGCCAAGCTTTGCAATCTCTCTGGGGTTTTTTACAATTATCGGATTTATGACGTTGGGAAGCGGGCATGCTCCAGATGTATCGGTCTATACAGAGTATATTCAACAGAATTTCGCGATTACTCCTTGGTTATTTATTCCACCTGTAATCGTAATCGTGATGATTTCCTTCAAGATTCCTGCCATTCCGAGCTTAATAGCCGGTGTGTTTTTAGGAGGTTTTGCCTATCTTATATTCCAAGGCGGTAGTTTAGGTGAATTATCGGATATTATTCACACCGGGTTGGTTATGGAAACCCATAATCCTAAAATGGATTTGTTGTTTTCTCGAGGCGGAATGGAGAGCATGTACAGTGTTGTGATATTGGCATTAGTGTCTTTGGCACTAGGCGGGATTATGAACTATACGGGTATGTTGCATAGTGTCGTTTTGAGTATGTCACGTTTGCTTAATACCGTTGGGACTATGACGGCTACAGTGATTGGGACGTCAATCTTTGTCAACATGATTACGGCTAATTCATACCTGGCGGTCATTCTGCCGGGTCAGATGTTTGAAGAGTGTTATAGAAATCAAAAGCTTAAGCTTAAAAATCTGACACGTACCTTGGAAGCCGGTGGAACCCTTACAGGACCTCTCATTCCCTGGAACAGTAGTGGTATCTTTGTCTATCTAACGATTGGAGTTCCTGTAGTACAGTATTTTCCCTATGCTATATTGTGCTGGCTGACTTCAATCATCGTGATAGTTTTCGGGTATTTAAACATTAGCATGGATAAAGCAAAAGCCCCTCAAGAAGAACCAGAAGATCAACAATAAACTGCCCAGAGCAATTCATTGGTAGCATCTTTGTGAGGAACAGAGTCCTTAGAGTTTAACGTGCTGAGGGATAAATCAGGCCGCCTCGTTTTATAAGGCGGCCTTAACCCAGTGAATACTCAGAGATAAGTTGCTGACTCCATACCTTTTGGGAAATTATGGATCAATTCAACATCCCCATACATAAACTAATGTAAAGCTTATTTAGATACTAGGACATGGGGGTGAAGAAATTGTCAGCTGGAGATTATTATTCGCTATGCAACAGATACAGAGGCAGAGCAGTTGAAATCAGTACTCATGATGGAAGAATTCACCGTGGTATTATCGGGGACGTTGACTATGACAGAGTATATTTACAACCTCTTAGTCGCACAAGAAATCTTGGCGGCTTTAGTTACGGTTGGTATGGTTATCCCGGTTTTGGCGCAGGAGTTGCGTTTGGTTCGATTGCCACATTGGTTTTACTTCCCCTGCTCTTCATCTAATTTTATAGCGCAGTTCTTTTAAAGGTTTAAAGCTGAAAAGACCGAAGCCCTCGGTCTTTTCGTCTGTCTTTACAAGCTGAACCTTCGCATTGTTAGTTTCTTATTTCTCTGGAGTAAGAGACTGAATTTATTTTTAAAAGAATCCCATGTATTAATGCCTAAGGGCAATGCAAATTATCCGATAGCATTTGCCCTTTTTTCATGCACATCCGCCCTATGATATAAGGGAACACCTATTAGGCCTAAGCATAGACTATTATTGCTTTAGATTGATCCGGGAAACTGGAGGTGACTACTATGGAATGGGCACTGTCAATTCCCCGAGGGCAGACGTTAACATGGCTAGACGAGCCGTGGGGTACCAAGGAGACTGACCATGATTCTCTGGCGGATGTTAGAGAGGTTTGTGAGGATAAGTTTGGCCCAGTGAAGTTTACCCGGATATATTTTGGGCAGGAGTTTTGTGAAAAGGCACTCCCTAGCCCAAAGGAACTTGATCGAGCCATGGTTTTGGCGGAGCAGCGGGGAATGAAGTTTACTTTGGTCACACCTTATGTGACTGAATCGGGACTTGAAGTAGTTAAGGGTTTACTTCAACGGCTGATGCGGTTACAACCACGGGCGGAGGTCGTAGTTAACGATTGGGGTGTACTTCAGATCATAGCTGAGGACTGTCCTACATTAACCCCTGTATTGGGGCGTTTGCTCAACAAGCTACTGCGAGATCCCAGGATGTTAACTCATTGTAACAAGTCAGAAGGGGAGGAATTGGCGCGTTTTCGCTCGTGTAGTTTAGCTGGGGTCCCCATGCAGGTTTTGCTTAGACAGTATAAAGTCAGGCGAATTGAATTGGATCTTTCCCCGCAAGGGCTGGATAATCATTTAACGGATTGGGGATATGAGTCAACTCTTTATTTGCGCTATGGCGTCATAATGACTGGCCGAATTTGTTTGCTTCATTCCTGGGGGGTTGAGGAGCACCAAAAGTTCAAGCCTTTTTCTGGTGGATGCGATCGCAAGTGCCGCTTCTATTGGTTGGAAATGTCCGATTCCAGTCAACAGGTGAAGAAAAGTAAGGACTGGGTAATTCTGCAAAAGGGAAATACAATTTTCTATCGGGAGGAAAGGGAATTTCTGAAAGAGGGATTAGACATAGCTGCAAGGGTTGGTATTTCGCGCTTGGTGATCCAACGGGAACCGATATAGGGTAAAGAAACTGAGGTGACTAGAATGAAGATTTTGGCCCCGGTTAATTCGGTACACGAGGCTGAGACTCTGGTGAACCTGGGGGCAGAGGAAATCTATTGTGGTTTAAGTACCAGAACTTGGCGAAAAGGCCTGGAACAAGAGCTTTGGTTGAATCGCCGAGAACCCGGTAAAGCCAATCTGGAGAGTCTGGAAGAATTAAAAGAGTTAGCCATTGTCACCCAAAGAGCAGGCGCAAAGGTGTTTCTTACTTTAAATCAGCCGGGATATGCCCCGGAACTTTACACAGATATTCTTACAACAGTTCGGCAGGCTCAGGAATATTGTGGTGTGGATGCCTTTATAGTGGCGGATCCGGGGCTTATATGTTTCCTGAAAGAGGCCCTGCCTGCGGTAGTTATTCATGTTAGCAGCTTAGCGGCAGTATTGAACAGTGCCGCAGTCTCCTTTTTTAGTCAGCTTGGTATACGAAGGATAATTTTCCCGCGTTATGTAGAGATGGAAACCATGAAATCTATTATTGAGCGGGGTGGTGCACATCTGGAGTACGAGGCTTTTGTCCTAAATGATGGTTGTGTTTTTGAAGAAGGATACTGCCATGTCAGTCATGCCTTTGGCGGGGCATTTTGTCATAATCCCGCTTGGGTCTATAAGCCCATTAGGATCGAAGAAGAAGGAAGCGACGATCAAAACAGCCAAAGGGAGAGGCTGTTTCGAGTTAATATGGAAACCTTCAGAGAGCACTTGGATGAATATCGGCGCTGGCTTTGGATTGGAATTAAGAATTTTGGTGGAGTGCCTAGTCCCAAAGGGGATCCTTTAGGGATGTGTGGGCTATGTGCATTGACACAATTAAAGGAAATCGGGGTTATGTCTCTGAAAATTGTGGGTCGTGAGGCCTCTTTGAAGAAGAAGGCCGCAAGTGTCAAGCTGGTTAGGGGAATGCTGGATTTTATCGAAGCTGGTCACTCCCCTGAAGAGGTAAGGCTGCAGGCTAAATCGGTTAGGGGAGTTAATGGTTTATGCGAAAGTGGGTATATGTGTTACTATCGCCGAACGGAATAAATTTTGTACAATAATAGAGACAAGCCAGAGAGATGGGGCTAAATTACGTGGAGTGGTATGATTACATTTGCGAAACTTTAATAGTGGTTATGAAGAAAATAACCGCCCTGCCAAGGATCGCGGTTATTTCCTATACTCTAAATTCGGGCTAACCCCTAGGATCTTAGCAGTTGGGGTATCAAGTAGATCGTTAGTTGTTAAGGTGTTTTGTTCCATAAATTTCCTAACGAAATAATACCCAACACAGTACCCTGCCATTTTGGGATAATTATCTAAGCCATACAGTATGGCATGGTGTTTATGAGCAGTTTTTAATAAATTTTTGTTGGGTTGCACTAGGGTTTTCCATAGTTTCTCTAGCTCATCAACTGAATAATATGATGTCCAAGTTGCTATAAACCCTTCGCCAAATCTTTCGCGGACTGCATTTTCGGCTAACCCTTCCAAAACAATAGTGTCGAGCAATACATAATGCTCTTCACTTTTTTTATATCTAAGTAACCGACATACATGGTTGTATTCATGTGTAAATAATGACCTTATTTCCTTTTCCAAGGTATCTACTGAAATAAATAATATAAGTTTGTCCTTAAAGGCCAGACCTGATTTTCCGTTGAAATCCATTTTGATTTCCGGGTTATAAATATCTGATGGAAAAATAAAGACTGGGATATTGGGCCCTTCCCACATTTTCTGAAGTCGTTGTATTTCATCTTGTACAATTTCCCATACGTTATTTTCTTGCAACTTTTTTACTTGCTCGGTTCCGTTCTTGAAGGGACGATACATACCATGCAGGGTTAAATAATCATAGATTTCCCAGGCTTCAACGCCTTCAAAGTAATCCATTAACTTTTCACATAGTTTAATTGGTTGCTCATATAAATCCTCTAACCACTTGTCTGTCCTAATAACGCTCATAAAGCACCCCTAGCATGCATCTGGTCTAATTAATATGTTGCTTTTAAATGCCAGAAAACTCTCATGGGAGGACCCTAAAGTGACAATTATTTCGCTTGCTCATACTATACTATAGTTATTTAACACAAGGATGTGACTGAGATTGAATTACACCTATCTCGATTGTTTGGCATCCTTCGGAGTTGGGGGGGCTCACCCCGGAGGGCTTAAACTTACAAAACGCATTTTATCAAGGGAGTATATAGATCAAGAAACGTCAATCCTTGACGTTGGATGTGGAACAGGTCAGACATCGGCTTACATTGCAGAAAAGTACCGATGCCCGGTTACTTCCTTGGATAGTAATACTACAATGTTATTGAAAGCAAAACAAAGGTTTTCATCCTTACATCTACCTATTAATGTTGTGCAGGGAAGTGCCGAAAATTTACCTTTTATTGATAGATCATTTAATTTCATCCTATCAGAATCTGTAACTTCCTTTACAAATGTCTCCTCAACAATAATGGAATTTAAAAGAGTGCTTAAGACAAATGGGGTATTACTCGCAATTGAAATGGTACTTGAAGATTCACTTTCTAAGGAAGATTATATTACAATGTTAGACTTTTATGGAGTTTCTCAATTACTAACTCAATTAGAATGGTATAATCTTTTTCATAAGGCCGGTTTTAAACAAATAACTGTAGAAAAATACAAATCGGAATATGATGACAATGATATTGATTCTGCTTCTGATTTTTTGCTTTCGGAAAAGATAGATGACCAATTACTGGAGATATTTGAAAAGCATGTGCATCTTATAAAAAAATATAGGGATAGGCTAAGTTTTTGTATCTTTAGGTGTTGTATTTAATATCACGAGCTGTCATTTATTGTCGTTTCGCTGTTGAATACGGTCGGTAGTCAATTCCACAGAGGTGTTGTAATACTTGATTTTTGAAATAAGAAATCTTTTATTTCAACTACTTGAGCGGTATAATAACGTATAAGCTGGGGCTTAAGCACCGTCCGACGTTCAGCAGCAATTATTTACGTACCGCGTTGGAACTTGGCTTGATCGAGATGATCGTTCCTCTGTTCATTATGGAAAGTTCCCTGAATCTCATTAAGGGTAAGGAGGCGTTGCCGGTATGAATTTGCCCAATAAATTGGTCGTAATCTGGACTAGTGGGGATAGGGAAGTTGCTATTCGAATGGCATTAATGTATACCCTCAATTCAAAGCTCAAGGAATGGTGGGATGAGGTAACCCTGATCGTCTGGGGGCCTTCGGCCAAACTTCTCACGGAAGATCAGCAATTGCAGGAATACGTGGCGAAAATAAAACAGGCAGGGGTGGAGCTTTTGGCCTGCAAGGCTTGCGCCGATAGTTACGGGGTGTCGGAGGTTTTAGAGAATATGGGCATAAACGTAACGTATACAGGTCAGGTGCTGACAGATTTCCTGAAAGACGAAACTACGAGAGTTCTTACAGTCTGATTTTCCTACTCGGCGGAACTTATTTTTGCTAATTTCATCTATAGAACTATCTTAAAAGCAGCCGAAGACGGCAAATGTACATGAAGAAGTTAAGAAAAGATCGCAATAATTCATGCGGCACGAGATTTGAATAATTTAAAACCTCAACCTTGGGAGAATACATAATTTCCTGAGGTTTTCTTTGTGCCAAAGCCTTCGTCCAACAATATATTACCAAAATCTTAAAGAATATAAATGTAGTATGAAGACTACTGGAATATGGGGACGTTACACAAATCCTACGCGGAGAAACTATATTGTTTTTTTCATGATGAAAGGTGGACATTGAAAATGGAATCATCACTCTACCAACAAATAAATAATTTAGAAGGTAGACTGTTACAACCTGAGATTCGTCGATCTAGAGAGGAAATATCAATGCTTCTAGCTGACGACTTTGTTGAATTTGGAAGTTCCGGCTACACATACGATAAATTACAAGTTATCGAGGAATTGCCCCATTCTCCTTCAGTTCCAGTGATTATTGAGGATTTTCAAGTCAAAGTCTTATCGCCATATGTGGTACTAGCAACCTATCGTACAGTAAAGACAAATGAATCTAGAGAAGAAATGAGGAATTCATTACGTAGTTCAATTTGGAAATTCATCGATGGCAGGTGGCAAATGGTCTTTCATCAAGGAACCAGAACATCGGATTCCTGCAAAAAGTTGCGGAATTATTAAAGGAATTATAGATTGTACATGAAGAAATGGCTTTAAGACATGAAACTCTTAAAGAAGGTCATATTAAATATGAACCATTTGACAGAGAGAAAGTATCGGAATGTTTTTATTAAAGGCTTGGATACACTGGCTGTATCTTTTGTCTTATGATTTCTGATGCGCTGATTAAAACCATGAAAGGGTGATGATATGAATCAGGTAACTAAAGGGCAAAAGGCAGATGTTACAAAGAATAGACCGGATATTAAAAATTTGGCGGTTAAACTTAGCTGGCATGTTAAAGGCGGGGGCAATCCTGCCCACTACGAGATTGATTCTGCGGCCTTTTTATTAACCATGAACGGAAATACACGAGATGATCGGGATTTTGTTTTCTATAATAATCCAGCGGGAGGTAATGGAGCGGTTCACCATTCTGTGGCCCATGACGGGGATGGTGAAAAGATAGTCATAGATCTGGCTCGTCTTCCTCAAGATATCTGCAGAATTGCCTTCACGATTACCATTCATGCCGCTGAGGCTAGAGGACAGAACTTTGGCCAAATTGACCAAATAAGAGTAGCTGTCTGTAATAAAGATACTCAGGAAGTCCTTCTGGAGTATAAAGTCAGTGAACAGTTTATGGTTGAAACTGCCCTGGTACCTGGCGAACTATATCTTCACAACGGAGCTTGGAAATTCAATGCCATAGGAAGCGGCTTTAAAGGAGGGCTTGAAGCCCTATGCAATAATTTCGGAATTGAGGTTGAGCCAGATAATGCGGCAGCTGCCCCGGAACCGTTGGTTGTAAACTTATCCAAAATCAGCTTGCTCAAAAAGAAAGTAAGTGTGATTCTGGAGAAGAAAAAACTTACCAACGTACTAGCTAGGGTTGGGTTAGTACTCGATATTTCCGGTTCAATGTCCAAGCTTTACAAAGGTGGAACTGTACAGAATCTTGTGGACCGGATTACCGCTGTTGCCAGCTACTTTGATGATGATGGAATGCTGGACCTCTGGATCTTTGATCACCGCTTTCACCGCCTGCCTGCAGTTACGGAGAAAACACATGAGGGTTACATTGAAAGAGAGATTCTGAACAAAGCCAAAACTGGTGGTTTTAAGGGAAAGATCTTCGGCAGGAATGACGAGCCGCCGGTTATCAGGGATGTTATAGGTTTTTATACGGAGGAACAAAAGCAAAGGAGCAACCTTCCGGCCTTTATCGTGTTTATTTCAGACGGAGGGATTAACAAAAACAGAGAGATTAGAAAATTGATCACTGACGCTGCTATCCTGCCGCTATTTTGGCAATTCATAGGAATTGGGCGGGAAAACTATGGCATCCTAGAAAAGCTAGATACGATGGAAGGTAGAGTCGTGGACAATGCTAATTTTTTTGCCTTGGATGATCTTGACCGGATATCGGATGAACAGTTGTACGAAAGGCTATTGAATGAATTCCCCCAGTGGCTTAAGGAAGCAAAGCTTAAGAAAATTCTTAGTATCTGATAGGGGCACAAGGGGGGCACAGGGGGACGGTTCTCTTGTGTCAAATTAGAATGGACGGTAGTTTTGAAATAAGGGGAGGGGCGTGAAGGAATGCCCAGGAAGCAAGGGAGGGGTGTGAATGCCCAGGAAGCAAGAAAGAAGAGTGAAACAACGAAGAAGATGATTTTCACACGGAAGAGGGTAACGAAGACCAATGCTGGATTGCGATAAGACCAAACGAATCAGCAAAAGCGAAGCATATGAAATCACCAAGAGAATATGAAAGGTAAACCAGTAACGGCTTTACAGAAGATGGACCAGGATGCACGAAGCAAACTATTGAGTCGTTTAAGAAACGATGGATTAAGCCTGTGGCATGCAATGCAGAGCACCAACGCGCGCCCCCAGATTCAGAGGCCGTCAGGACGTCGGCCCCAAAGACTTTACTCTTCAATGTCAGATATTCATACTTTATACTTTTTATATATGTATCGATAAACAATGACCAATGCAATTATTCCAAGTGAACATAACAAGATGACAAGTGCTATTCCAACTGCATACCCGAGTATTAATCCTAGTATACTTGCAATTATAAATGCAAATCCATATATCATCCACATTAGTCCATTTGCTATATTATACGCTCTAATATTTGATATTTCTTCTGCCTTAACCTCTGTGCCAGACCAAAAATGCATTGGGGTCTCTTTTTTCCATGCAAATATCCTAATCCAATAAAAATAAGAGCACAGAACAATATAATAATTGAATATATTATGAACCCTTCCATTTCTCTCACCTCTTGTACAACAAGATTGATACTAATTCACATTCCCCATAAGCATTTCGGTAAGATCCTTAACTAACTTCCCTTGTTCGTCACAAATCTTTACTCTGACTATATCATTCTCTAAAGTGAAATAAAGAATATATTTGCTTCTGAAATCATCTTTACCTAAAGGGACTGTGGGGTCAGGTATACTTTTTCTGGCAATGTTAACCGGCCCAAAGAGATTCTCATCTTCGAGGATAACTTTGGGTTCTTGTTCATAACTACATATATTTAGTTTACCCCTATGGTTCTCATCATAACTGGCATAGACTAATGAATAATCCTGATTGTAGGTAGTTGAGGAGATAGCAGGCACCGCGCCTAGAGGATCGGTATTAAACGGAATAGTATCCAATTTAAGCATATTCGGGTAATCAGATCTATTTCTTCTAACCATAAAAATATTTAAGGTTTGATCATTAGGTGAGCTAGGGGGGGCATCGTTCAAACACATACCGATAAAACCATATCCATCCTCGATAGCTTGTGCCTGAACAACCTTGGTTACAAGCGGTTTATTATAGATGGTTAAGGGCATACCATCAAAAGCCATGGAGTAGAGGTCAATCCCGTTACTAGTAAGTGAGGTATAGGTAAGGGTACGGTCTAGGGTGTTGGCATTAATTATTTGATAGGGTTTTCGTAAGAAGGTCATATCCTGGTTGGGTAGGTTATTTGTTTCAAAAAAAGGAAAGGCCGCTTGCTCAAAATTCTTTACATATAATAAATTATCATTGGCTTTAGAGTAGTAGAGACTACCTTTGAAATCCATACTATTAGCCTCATCAAAACCATTGATAGGTATGTGTTCCTGTTCGGCTTGCAAATTCTGCTTATCATCCCTGGTAATAGTAGTTTTAACCACGCCATCTCTGTAAGCTGTAATTATACTCTTACCTGAGAAAGGACTCGCAAACAAAATAACATCCTCAAGATATTGGTGAGTCGGAAACTCAGCTAAGAGTGTACTATCACCGGTAGCAACATCCAAATAGGATAAGTAAGAATAGCTGATATTATCTTTGAGATTTGTCGCTAAAACTAAGACAGCGTTTTCAGCTAATATAAAATCATCTAGCCAAACAATAGTTTTAATTTGGCCGAACTTTAAAGAAGTCAATTCAAGAAAAGGTTCCCGAAAGTCGGGTTTAGGAAGTGCCTTGTAGGTGGAAATTTGAGTGAAAACAGTAGCCAATAATACGACAAGCGTAAATAAGAACATAAAGTATTTCTTCATATCCTGGCCCAATACCCCCCTCCATAATATGGTATAATAATTAATTATATCACAAATTTAGCTGGCTAAATGGAGGAAAGCGAATGTCTATAACTGATAAATTAAACGAACAGTTTAAAACTATTCATTCGGTTATTTGGATTATTTTGCTGCCCGTAGTTTTAGATATTGGAGAACTCAGTCTTTATGAAGGAATTTTCAAGAGTGAATACCAGCCTATTTCCAGACTATTCAACTTAAAGATAGGGTTTATTTCAGCCCCACCTAGTATTCGATATATCTTGGAAGATTTCCCTTCTCTGATCTTTCAGTATAATTATTCAAGCCCTTTTCAAGGAGTTATAAATCAAGTCAACCTGACCAACATGTTACTTCTTCTATCGATTATTCTAGTCACAAGTTTTTTGAACAGTGGTTATATGTCTGTTATTAGTCAAGCAGGGTATAAAAGGGTAACTTTCAAAGACTTTTTCAGAGATGGTAATAAATTATGGTTTAAGTTTTTTATCCTTACCCTCTTGGAAGTTATCCCCATCCTCTTGATCTTAATAAAAAGGGAATTTGGTTATTTTAGTTTGGGATATATACCATTAGTTTACGTCAGATACTCAATGGTTGTAGATAAAGTTGGGCTAATCGATAATTTTAAACTTGGAATTAGTTTCTTGTTTAAAAACATAGGTTTAACCATCAAGATGGCCTTTTCTTTTGGGGTTTTGTTTTCTCTTGTGGGGATATGTATTCACCCTTTAGCAGCCATGGGCTTCAATGGCATAGTCATAGGAGCAATTATCACTGCCTATTTTGGAGCAGTTACCAATAAAGCTGTGCTGGAGATCTATCGAGAGGTATCCGAAGAACAAAGCGATAAAACAAAGTGGGTAAAGGTTTGATTTTGATGGGCTCATCAACTAGTCCAGATAGAACATTTAAGGGTGAAGAATAAGATGAATAAGAGAGTTTGTGGAAATGTCTCAGTTAAATTGAATTGGAAAGGTGAAATTGCAGCTATACAACCCAGAACCAGAGTCTGGAGATATCTTATGGATAATCGAACCCACTATCACCTGGGGTATAATCTCTTTATCGCAGGGGATAGCAATGAGGGTAAAAAACTGTTTTCGGTTGCAATTTCTGAAAAACAGCAGCTTAAGGGTTTATTTCGAATAGGTGACGTACTTGAAGGTACGGCCTGAACAAAACAATATGAAGAAAGAGAATTTGCAGACTATTATAGAGCCGGCTCGTTGAAATGTTTGCGTAGAGCATCCACGAGCCTTGAAAGACTACCACCGCCTTGGATAATGCTGCCTCCATCAATGCAGACTTATGAAGAAAGAGGGGCCAGGCTATTAAGTAAACGTTTGTGGGAATCAAAATGTTTTCAATGTATTTGGGCCAATATGGCTAATGTTGAAATTCAATGGGATTTTGATAAGAACATAAAAAAATATCGATTTGAAACCTTTTGTTATGGACCTAAGTCCTGCAAATTTTATAAAATAGGTAGGCCTCGGTTAGTTCCCTACAAAAATAAAGGGTCAGCTATTGATGACGGGTGTCTGGATGAGATTTTTACCGAAGGTAGAGATGACGAGGAATAAATACCAACAGTTTGAGTACGGCCTAGGAACTCACTTTGGCTGAAAAATTCCTAAAAATATTAGGCTAAATGAGGTGTGCAATGATTAAAAAAAGTTTTGCAGTATGGATTATCATCAGTATGGTTTTTACTTTAACAGGTTGCTCTGAAGAAACAAAAATAAAGAGCGAGATAATATCAGAGGAAATATCAATTGTAAATCAGACAGCACAGAAAAAAATCAACGAGATAGATAATTCCGCTGTACCCAATTTTGAAGAACTATATAAGAATACAGTTGAGATAGATGTGAATTTTGACTCTAAGGGTATGTTTGGAACATATGAAGCAAAAATCGAAGATAACAAAATGCTGTCGGATATTTTAAGGTTGATCGGCAAAAGCCAATTAATTAAGGACGAGTCAAAAATTAATAAGATGAGTGGTATGGCAACAAAGAACAATAGTTTGATACTTGTAGCAGGAAATGGGAGCAAAAAGGAAATCAAATTTGCCTTTGATGACCCAGCCTTTGCAGTGGGGTATTTGGAGATTGATGATCACAAATATGACCCTGGTTTTGATTTCTTTAGATATATAAAGGACTTTACAGAATATAGACAGTTTGATCCAAACATAGACAATCAGGTTGGAGAATTATTTGAAAGATATAATTGGACGATTGACTATCGAGTCAATACATTGAATGTGACACTCCCATCTAACCTGAAACACGATGCGGGAGAATATCCTGTCAAGATATACTGGGCTTACAATAACGAACTTTCCAAAAGTATCGGCCTGGACTATAGTGAATACCTAGGGAAGGAAGTAGAGGTTGATATTTACAGGCTTAGGGAGCCCTTGCCTGAGTATATGAATCCAAGAATGAATTCACGAGGAATCGTTTTGAAATACAATAACAAAATCGTTGGAGCATATATTGATGCGGGGAGACACGACTGCTTTGCCTGCTCACTTGATAGAAAAAGCTTAACAGATATCACCAATAAAGAATGGGATCATTGGATTAGTGATTATATCAATTATAATAATGAACTAGAAATAGAATTATCTAAAATGAAACCAGAGGACATCATAAAACAATATTATAAAGCGATGAATAGCCAAGATCAAAAAATGCTGTTTGCCTGTTTGACTCGAGAGAATCTATGTAATTACTTGGCTGCAAATATGGATAATAATCTGCTGATGAACGCTGGTTATAATAATGTCTTTATGGATGGCGAACAGAATGTAAAATCGGCAAAAGTTATTAGTTTACGAGAAGTAAGCGGCTTTGGTAATCCAAAGGGGGCTGTGGAGTATGCAGCAACAATAGATTTAAGATTTAAAAAAGAGATTACTTCAAACAGCGGGAAGCAAACCAGATTTATTATTCTTAAAAAGGGATCGGATAAAAGTGGTTGGAGGATTGATAGTGAAGGAACAGGACCTTAAATAATATGTAAGAAGAAATATTGGAGATATATTACTTGAAAGATTCATTTAGGTTGACAAATAAATATTAATGCGTTGGTTGAGATAGAAAATTCACACACCAACGCATTTTATTTTTGAGTATGAAATAGGGCGGATTTGGAAAGTAAACCCGCCCCTTCCCGAACCGTACGAGCGACTTTCACGGTATCGGCTTTCCATATTCCAAAGAGTTATCGTCGTTTTGGCTCATTAAGCTGAAACTTGTCAGCTTCGACATTGGCAAAGCAGTGAAGATCACTGCCTGGATTGCGATAAGACCAAACGAATCAGCGAAACCGAGGCATATGAAATCACCAAGAGAATAATGAAAGGTAAACCGGTAACGTTTTGCAGAAGATGGACCAGAATGCACGAAATAAAATATGGGGCCTTCCATTGCACAGTTGTCCGAAAGGCTTAGACATTAACACAGAAGAACCGTCCCCATGTGTTTATGCCTCACTTCTCAGACTATTGATAGCCTGCTCTGCCCATTGGGAATCATTAAGGATTGCCCTTCCTACCCCAATAAGGTCTGCTTTTTGCTCCGATAGCAGATGTTCTGCTGAATGGACTTCGGTAATTCCACCCGTGAGAATCACTGGAATGGATACCACTTTTTTAATAGCTTCACTGAGTGGAGCGAAAAAACCTTGTCCGGTTAACCCTGGTACAATATATCCTGAGAAGCCTCCGGAAATGTCAAGAATGTGGACACCCGCTCTCTCAAATTCTTGAGCAGCAATTTGACTATCCTCGATGGTAATTCCTCCTTCTCTAAAATCTGAAGCACCTAAGCGTAAAAGTAGGGGGAAATCATTACCTACAGAGGCGCGTATCGCTTCTATGACTTGCAGGTGTAGGCGAATTCGGTTATGAATATTACCACCATAATCATCGGAGCGTTTGTTGGTTAGCGGAGAGAAAAATTGATGGAGAAGGTAACCATGAGCTGCATGGATTTCTACGCCATCAAAACCTGCTTCCTTCGTGCGTCGAGCTCCATTTTGAAAGGCTCTAATGATAGTGGCAATTTCCTCCAAGGTAAGTTCGTTTGGCATAGTCTGTCTGCGTGGATGTGGTACCGCTGAAGGACCGACGGGAACAGTACCGGTTATTTCCTCAGTAGTATTGCTTCCTGCATGATTGATTTGCATCACGGTCTTGGACCCATTACGGTGGATGATATCTGCCAACTCCTTAAGGCCTTGAATCATGCTGTCATCGGATACTGAAAGCTGTCGGTCACTTGCTTTTCCATCTGATTGAATAAAACTGTGTTCGATGATAATAAGCGAAAGGTAGCCGCCTTGGGATTTTTCGGTGTAATAGTCTAGAATTGATGGATTCACTTTTCCATCAGGATCTGCCTTTGCGGTAGCCATTGGTGGCATAACCAAGCGGTTCTTAAGCGTTAACGGACCTGTTTGCAGGGGTTTTAGTAAGTACGACATTTTTCTACCTCCTCGTATAATGAGCGCAAAAAGCGATTGACATAGTGGTATTATTTGTTGATATTTCTTAAATATGAGTCAGGCACAGGGGCAGGCACAGGGGGACGGTTCCCTTGTGTCAAATTAGAATGCATGGTGGATTTGAAAAAAGGGGACAAGGGGCGTGAAGGAATGCCCAGGAAGCCAAGAAAGAAGAGTGAAACAGAAATCTACCATGTTATAGTACGGGGAATTGGCCTGCAGGATATTTTCCAAGAAGAAGATGATTTTCAGAGATACCTGGATACCACAAAAATTATCCCTAAACAGCGGGATAAGCATTCTAGGGTATTGCTTGATGACCAATCACGTTCTGCGGCAAATACGCAGGATCACTTGCTTTCCGCTCCACATTGTCCGAAAGGCTTAGATATTGACACAGAAGAACCGTCCCCTTGTGTCCCTTGTGTCCCCTGTATTCAGACTATATAGGGTTGAGTACTGGGGGAGCTTAGGGAATACATAACTTCAAGTTGTTTAGCAAAAGCTACAATAGAATTTAGTAAACAATTTTTTTTTATAGAAGATATCAGATTATTGATTTAACTTGATTTTAAGGGAGTCGGTCATTAGTATGCAGATACAGTATGTACAAGGAGATTGTATTTTTACGAGAATTAGCCCATTGACTAAGCAGTATGAGTATTTAACAGACGACATCGAGACCGATGTGATTATAGTAGGTGGAGGTGTAACTGGAGCAATTTTAGGGTATTATTTCTCTAAACGCAATATTAAGGCTGTTCTTTTAGAAAAATCAAGAATTGCTCATGGGAGTACTAGCATCACAACGTCACTTCTTCAATATGAACTTGATAGTAATGCGATGGAGTTAAAGTCCTATACCTCCATCGCCAATATTCTAAGGTCGTATGAGTTAGGAATAAAGGCATTAGATGAAATCGAAGAGTTTATCGCCGAATATGGCAATACTTGTGACTTTAAACGAGTTGATAGCTTGCTATACACAGCTAAAGATCAAGAAAAAGAGGAAATTGAACAAGAGTATAAGTTTAGAAAAGAAAATGGATTTCCAGTAGAATTCATTGATCAGGAGACTAATCCGTTTTCATTTGAGGTTAAGGGTGGTGTATTAAGTAAAGGTGGAGGAGCTCAATTCAATCCTTATAAATATACACATGCTTTATTGGAGGTAAGCTGTAAAAATGGGTTAAGAGTCTATGAAAACACAGAAGCGGTGGATGTAAAGTATAATGAGAAGGTAGTTACCGTAGAAACGGTCTTTGGCCACAAAGTTAGAGGTAAAGTAGTTATCGTGGCATCTGGGTACAACACCCATCTTTTTACAAAAAAGGTCTTCGGAACTAAAACAACCACCTTTAATATTGCTACAAGGCCAATCAATAATTTAGAGAATATCTACAAAGGAGTCGTAGTTAGAGACAATGAAGACCCTTACCATTACTTCAGAACAACAAGTGATAATAGAATCATCATTGGCGGAGAGGATATTAACTTTCTGCCCGATATATTGAATGAAGAATTATGCATTAAAAGTTATGATAGGTTAGAGCAACGCCTGAAAAACCTATTTCCTAAGTTAAATATTGAGATCGAGTATCGATATTGCGGGGCTTTTGCATCCACTGATGATAACGTGGGCTTCCTAGGGAAAGATCCGAAAAATACAAAATTATGGTACTGCTTGGGATATGGAGCCAATGGCATTTTATTTGCGGTGTTAGGTGGAATGATGCTCAGCAAATTATATTTGGGAGAGGTGGATGAAGATCTCAAGCTTTTCGAAGTAGATAGGTTTGGCTCATAAGCCACTAGTAGTTGGGTTAATTTTTCTGGCAATGTTAACTGGCATAGACTAATGAATAATCCTAGAAGATTGGTGTTAAACGGAATAGTAAGTGAGGTCCTCATTCTCTTTTGAAAAGCGTGGTCAAGGATTGTCGCCCTTGACCACGCTTTATTACTTATTGA
>NZ_JABZFS010000073.1:0-9696 GCF_014237355.1 Desulfosporosinus sp. | reverse complement strand
AAGGACTATCTCTAACGAGGTAGTTCTTTCTATGTTCCATAATACTGCTACCGAACACGGAAGTTAAGAATCCACACTGCAGGAGCGTGCGTTATGAGTCGCAGTGTGGCGAAAAGCTCCCCTTCGCCACGAAGTCTTTCTTTGGGGTGGGTGGCTCGGCGATACTCTCCACTGGAGACTATCGTGCTTTTCGTATACCGAACACGGAAGTTAAGAATCCACACTGCAGGAGAATGCGTTACGAGTCGCAGTGTGGCGAAAGGCTCGCCCGCCTTTCGTTCCAGGGCCAAGGATACTTGGGGCATAGCCCCTGGGAAAGTAGGTCATCGCCAGGTAACAAGCGAAAGGACTATCTCTTAATGAGTTAGTCCTTTCTGTGTTAGTCATATGTAAAATTAAGGTTATTGGGCACGGGGTTCCACCGCTTACGAGATTTAGAGCTAGAACAGCGATGGCGAGAACGCATTGAAGAATGTCGTCAGAGTGGAATGAGTATAAGAGAATGGTGCGTTCAAAACGGATTGAAGACTACCGCTTATAAATACTGGGTTAGAAAGTTCAACCTTATGGATCGGCAAGCGACCGAAGGGAATACCTTCGCTGAAGTGATTTTGCTTCCTGAAACTACCAACAGCACGGAAGCAACAGGATCGACAAGTGGAATTTCCTTATCGTTAGGAGACTTCTCAATTGGCATATCCGATGGTTTCAATCCGATAACCTTAACTGAATTTGGTGAAGGTTCTGAAAAAGCTATGATGCAGCATATGGTCTCTGCACATGCATTATCAAAACAGTTACCTCTCCGGCTCATACTACGAATTATTCCGTTTTTCTCAAGTTCTTCTATATAGGTGGCACTACAATACTGGGCGCCTTGATCAGAATTAATTAACATACAAGTCTAGTGCTACTGGGCCTTCGGCCTATTAGGTAAGTTGAGCATCATTTAGGACGGTGCTTTTTAGTTTTTCGGACCGTTTTAGTTACAAGATGCACCCCCTCAAAATATGGAAATTGACTGTTCAAAGGTTATGTAAGGTTAGATAGTTTTTGGCGATCTGACCTTTTTGTTTTTAGCGTATTGATCCTTCAATCTTAGGAGGAAGTTTAGGGAAAGATGTGGAAAGTATTAGGAGTTTATTCTTAGTGGAGGAAAGTTTGTGGAAATGGATGAGTTAAGAATTAATAGTAAGTTATGGTGAAGGAGTGTAAAAGGCTTTGAAGAGAACAATTATCGGTGGAATACTAATGTTATCAGGGGTGCTAACTATCCTCTTTATCATCATCGCTGCTTCGATTTACGCTCCAAACGTTACTTCATGGTCAGGCTCAAAGCTTTGGTTCGTTATTTTTGGTGCAAAGCAGTATGGTAATGAAGTGGTACAGAGTTTGTTTCTTGGTATTCCATTTAGCATTGGATTAGTGCTAACAATTATAGGTTTTCTAGTGTTAGTTAAAGAATATTTTACAAAATGAAATAATCAATCCGCAAGAGAATAACAGTATAAACAGGCCCTATGAATCTACTGCTATGCATCTGGTGACGTTTATCATGGGCGTAAGTTACTTCGCGCTGGGACAAATCCAGCTACAGCTATTAGGAGTTGATTAAATGAAGATTGTTGTGGTAATGGGGAGCCCTAGGAAATTAGAAACTCTAAAAGTAGTTCAAAGGTTCGAGGAAAAGCTTGTAGCCCAATGTGAAGTGACGTTTAATTACATATTCTTAAAGGATGTGTGTATTAAGCCGTGCCTGGGATGTTTCATTTGCTTAGAAAAGGGTGAAGAATTTTGTCCCCAACGGGATGATGACCGAGTTAAGATTTTTGATCTAATGACGAAGGCTGATGGTGTAATTTTCGCAAGCCCTAATTATTCACTTCAGGTCACAGCCCTAATGAAAAATTTCCTCGACAGAATGGCCTATGTATTTCACCGTCCTTGCTTCTTCCATAAGGCTTTTATCCCTATTATTACCCAAGGAGTTTATGGCGGAGAGCAAATTATAAAATATTTAGAGACCCTCGGTAGTTTTTGGGGTTTTAATGTAACCAAGGGAGTACTTGTCACAACTCCCCCAGGGGTAAAGCTCCCAGCCGAAGAAACTAAAATTGAGAGAAAAATTACTGAAGGAGTGCATCGGTTTCAAAAAACACTGACTGGTAATCCATCCCCCAAACCAAGTATTAAGAAATTTATTATTTTTAACTTGGTCTGTGCCTTTAAACCTTATGGACCCAAGGATCGTGATTATAACTATTTCAAGGATAAAGGGTGGTTAGAGGCATCATACTATTATGAAACTAAACTTCCGTTAATTTATCGTATGATTGGAAGGTTGGTTAGAACGAAGTTCTCAAAAGAAGGAGCAAAAAGACAGATGCTTTTATCCCGCTTACGAAAGCAGGATATTAAAAGATAGGAGATGGAGACATGACAGAATTCTGGGAATGAAGTTTTTTGGATAAACAAACCATGTGGGGATTTGAAAAAACGGGATTGACATTAAAATCAATCTTGGTTCAGTAAATGATATGCCGTTTGATAACAAACTTTATGACGCTATAGTTTGCTATGCACTATTTACTTATTGGATAATCATGAGAGAGAAATTCATTAAAAATTGTTATAGTCAGTTAAAACCAAATGGATATATGATTTTTACATACCTCCAGTAAGCTTAATAAATATAAAATGTAAAAATGGCTCATGCATTAATGAAGTTTATTAACTGAACGTTATTATGCTGGGCTGCACGTTAATTTAGATCGAATAGTGAAACACTTGACCTGTCCCCCTGTTTCCCCCCCTAAAAATGTATGCTTGCAGGGATGACTAAAAGGGTAGAGAATAGTTTGATAATAGTTTTATTATGAAAAGGGTAAGTGATGTAGATGAGTCAGACCATCAAGATTCCAATAACTCAAGGCCTATTGAGTGGGAGAACTCTTAAAATTTTCATCCCAATTTTGTTTGCCGCACTATTTTTTGTGGTTCAAGCCCCAAAAGGTCTAGAGGTAGAGGCATGGAAATTATTTGGGATCTTTGCTGGTACAATTCTTATGCTCATGCTTCAAGGACTTCCGGAGGCGAGTGCTATTTTTGTCGGTGTGTCCGCAGCCGGTTTATTGGTCGTCCCTATTAAAGATGTTCTAGTAGGTTATACAGATACTACTGTTTGGCTGATAGTGGTTGCTATCATGATGAGTCTAGGCTTCAGAAAAAGTGGTTTGGCTAAGCGTATTGGATTGATTCTTATCAAGGCATTTGGGAAAAGCAGTCTAGGACTAGGTTATGTTCTTGGGGTTACCGATCTCATGTTGGCAACGACAATTCCTGGTGCTCCAGCTCGAGTAGGGGGCCTCGTATATCCCTTAGCTCAAGGAATATTTGAGGTTGTTGGTTCCAAACCACACGAGAATCCTCGTCGTCTAGGTGCCTATCTCACAGTCCTCTTATATATGATGGATATGGTTGCCGGAAGTTTGTTCCTGACGGGAATGGGTCCGAACCTTCTATCCATGAAATTCGCTTCGCAGATTTTAGGAGTCAAAGTAAGCTGGGGCCTATGGATCGTTGCAGCCGTCCCTGGTTTCCTGCTGTTTATCCTCGTTCCTTATATAGTTTATAAAATGTATCCACCAGAATTAACTTTAGTTAATGAGGTGCGAGAAATGGCTCGTGAACAGCTTAAAACCTTAGGTTCAATCACGAAAAGAGAAATTATCGGTGGGGTAACCTTTTTACTATGTTTGATTCTATGGGCAACCAGTAGCATAACTCAAATTGATACGACGCTTGTTGCGTTCCTTGGTGTCACCATCATGATTCTAACTGATGTAATCCAATGGAAGGATATTGCTGATTCGAAGGAGACCTGGGGAATTCTGATATGGTTCGGAGGAATAATTGGTTTATCATCGGCGCTTGATAAACTTGGGTTCTTTAGGTGGTTGACTGTTGTAATGAAAGATGCTCTGCCACAAGGGATTGGAACTTTTACGACATTTGTAATCATTGCCCTGTTAGCAATCATTCCACACTATGTTTTTCCGTCACTCCTTGGTTATGTCGCTACCTTTGCCCCGGTGATCTACAGTTTTGTAGCAGTCACTGGGGCGCCAAAGTATCCAGCGACGTTTCTAGTCGCCTTTCTGATGGTGATTTCTTCAACTCTTACTCATTATGGGAATGGATTAGGGCCTTTGCTGATGGGAACGGGTTATGTTGAAAAAATAACTTGGTGGAAAATCGGCTTTACAGTGACAGCACTTGCAACTATCGTCTATCTCACAATCGGTTTAGCCTACTGGAAAATTATTGGTTTGTGGTAACATTAGTTAAGCGGAAATTTGTGTAGATTAGGTGTATAATAAGGAACGGTGCAAGCCGCAAAGAATTACACTTTGGTTAAGAGACAACAATACGTTTGGATTAACATAAAAAAGATTGATTCGAGCGAGAGTATAAGATAAGTCAGTTGACCTTTTGAAAGATCATTTACAGTTAAATCATAGGATCAAGAGGATAAAGACCGATAAGGGTTTTTTGTATTAGCCAGATTCGAGGGAAAAGTATATGCTTCTTTTTAAAGAGTTAATGTGGTTCTTTAAGCAAGAAAAGAAGAGCTACGGTATGGGTATATTTTTTTTAATCGGGGTAGCTCTAATCAATCTGTTTCCTCCCTATGTAGTTCGGGTAATTGTAGACGGTGTTAGTCAAGAAAATCTGAACCAAGGGGTTTTAATCAAGTGGTCATTGCTCCTTATAGGTGCTGGGTTGACGGCTTACGGTTTACGGTATATTTGGCGTTTGTTAATTTTCGGGGCATCGAGTCGGCTCGGGCGGTTGCTCAGGAAGCAACTCTTCGATCATTTTACACGCTTGTCGCCGCAGTTTTATCAGAAGCACCGAACTGGGGATTTAATGGCCCATGCCACTAACGACATTCAAGCGATAGAAATGACGGCCGGGATGGGGGTTTTGACGTTCGTCGATTCCGTTACGACAGGGAGCTTGGTCGTTTTCTCTATGTCCTTTTTTATCAGTTGGAAACTTACACTCATTACGTTGCTGCCAATGCCATTTATGGCTTGGGCGACCAGCTCATATGGAACCATGTTGCATAAGAGGTTCCATAAGGCTCAGGCAGCTTTTTCAGATCTTAATGATAAGGTTCTGGAAAACATTTCTGGAGTCAGAGTGGTTAAAGCATTCGGGAGAGAAGAAACAGAAAAAGAGGCTTTTCGAACCTTATCTGCTGACGTTGTAGAGAAAAATATTGCTGTAGCAAAGGTCGATGCGCTCTTTGATCCCACCATCCAATTGATTATTGGAATTTCATTTTTCCTGGCTATTGCCTTTGGTGCAAAAGACGTTGTGGATGGGCGGTTGAGTTTTGGACAACTGACCCAGTTTACGATTTATCTGGGACAATTCATTTGGCCGATGCTGGCCTTCGGCTGGCTCTTTAACATTCTTGAACGCGGGCGTGCCTCCTATGATCGGGTAAGCGCGTTACTTAAGGTAAAACAGGAAATCCGTGAACAAGAGGGAGCAATGGACAGGGTCCCCAGTGGACAAGTGGCCTACGAGAAGGCCTCATTTGCTTATCCAGGGACTCAAAGGCTCATTTTTAAAACGATGGATGTGGAGGTCATTCAGGGGCAGACCTTGGGAATCGTCGGAAAAACGGGAAGCGGAAAGACCACGTTCTTCCGTCTTCTACTGCGAGAATTTGACCTTTCTGAGGGGGACATTAGAATCGGTGGAATCTCAATTTATAACCTAAGGCTCGGAGCTTTGCGGAAGGCGATAGGTTATGTTCCTCAGGATCATTTTCTATTTTCAACGACAATAGCGGAGAACATTGCCTTTGGCAAACCAGAAGCAACATTGGAAGAAATCCAAGCGGTGGCAAATATAGCAGCTATTCACGAGGATATCCTGCAATTTCCCGACAAATATGGCACCCTGGTCGGGGATCGGGGTGTAACCCTTTCAGGAGGACAAAAACAGAGAATATCGATTGCGCGGGCTCTCTTACTCCAACCGGAAATTCTTATTTTGGATGATTCTTTATCAGCAGTTGATGCTAAAACAGAAAAGGCCATTTTAAAGGCCTTAAAAGAAAAAAGAGCCCAAAAGACAACGTTGATTTCCTCACATCGTTTGAGTGCTATTGAACACGCGGATTTAATCGTTGTGCTTCAAGATGGACAAATTACCGAACGCGGTTCTCATGCCGAACTCATGGCTATCGAGGGATGGTATGCTTCTACTTACCGAAGTCAGCAGCTAGAGTCACTGATTGAGGAAGGGGGAGCTTGATATGGTGATCCGTCGTTTACTTATCTATCTTAGACCGCACTCCAAAGCGTTAAGTGTAGCCTTAGTGGTTTTATTTTTAGCCACCTTTGCCGATGTCGTTGGGCCAATCTTGGTCAAAATTTTTCTCGATCGTCATTTAATGCCACGTTCGTTCGATTTTACGGATTTGTTACTATTAGGGAGCGGGTATCTAGGACTTCATCTTCTTTCTGTGGGACTAAACTATTATCAGCTCGTCAGCTTTAATCAGATTGCACTGAAGGTGATTCAACAATTACGAGTCGATGTCTTTAGCCATGTGCAACGCCTCGCACTGGTAGTTTTCGATAAAACCCCGGCTGGAGCTTTGGTTTCCCGAATTACGAATGATACGGAAGCGATAAAAGAGCTATTTGTGGGTGTTTTAGCTACTATAGTGCAGAATATTGTTTTTCTTATCGGCATTTTTATAGCTATGTTCAGTTTGGATGTTCGACTGGCTACGTTTTGCCTAGTCTTGCTTCCAATCCTTCTTGGCTTGATGTATACCTACCGAAGGTTAAGCACAAAGGTTTATCGGACCATGCGCAAAGAGCTGAGCTTTCTCAATGCTAAACTGAATGAATCCATCCAAGGGATGAATATTGTGCAGGCCATGCGCCAAGAAGAGCGCTTCCGTAAAGAATTCAATGTTATTAATATGGCCTATTATCGAGCGGCCATTAATAACATTCGCTTAGAAAGTTTGTTTGTTCGACCGGCAGTTGACTTGATTTACACCTTTGCCTTAGTTCTTGTTTTAGACTTTTTTGGGTTTCAGTCTTTGAATGGACCGATTCAGATTGGAGTACTCTATGCCTTTATTAACTATCTAGATCGCTTCTTCGAACCCGTTAATATGATGATGCAGAGGTTATCCCAAATTCAGCAATCACTAGTTGCAGCTGAACGGGTTTTTGAGATTTTGGATGACGACCGCACTGTGCCAATGCCTGTCAGTGCTGCTTTGGCTCCTTCGATTGTCAAAGGGCAGATTGAATTTAAAGAGGTTAGCTTTTCATATGATGGTTCATCGGATGGAGGATCGGATGTCTTAAAAAAGGTTAGTTTTATAGCTTACCCAGGACAGACCGTGGCTTTAGTAGGGCATACTGGAAGTGGAAAAAGCACTGTCGCGAATCTCCTCATGCGTTTCTATCCGGTTACAAGCGGAGAAATCCTTATTGATGGGACACCTTTGTCTGAGTTTTCCGAGGATGAGTTACGAGGGAGAGTTGGACTAGTGGCCCAAGATCCATTTTTATTTGCAGGTGATATTACTAAAAATATTGCACTTTCTAGATCAAATGTTTCTAAGAAGGATGTGGAGGATGCGGCTTCATTTGTTCAAGCGAATGAATTTCTGCGAAAACTTCCCCAAGGCTTCGCAGAACCGCTCGGAGAGAGGGGGGGCACTTTGTCGAGTGGTCAGCGTCAACTCCTATGTTTTGCTCGGACAATGGCAGGTAAACCAAAAATTCTCGTTTTGGATGAAGCAACAGCCAGTGTCGATACGGAAACTGAAGAGGCAATTCAAACAGCGTTAGAAAAAATGCGCAAAGGCCGCACGACGATTGCGATTGCTCATCGACTTTCAACCATTCAAGATGCGGACCTAATTTTAGTCCTTCATAATGGAATGATCGTAGAACGGGGCACTCATACTGAGCTTTTGGTTAACGAAGGGCTTTATCAGAAAATGTTTATGATGCAGCAGGGTACAGGGGTTTGAATGAGCATATTTGAGGATTTCAATTTATCTAGATTATTAGGTTGCATTATAAATCTGATATGAAGTAGTATAGTTAGGAACTATGGCTTCTCCGATTGGAATAGTTAAACTTTTTATTAATAAACTGTTCAGAGAATATTAATAGTATTAAGCTAGAATACACATAGAAGAAATCTTTTGAAGGACCTATAATGGATTGGTAATATAAAGGGGTTGATAAAGACTAGTTGTTTAAAGCTCTGGAAATTCAATATCAATGAGATCTAGAAGCGTAAAATGTTTACTTTAGAGTAGAGGGTTATTAAGGAGAGAATAGAGAGAATGTTATTGATCGAAATAGTAAAGGCAATTATTCTTGGCATTGTTGAAGGTATTACTGAGTGGCTGCCAATTAGTAGTACAGGACATATGATTTTAGTGGATGAGTTTATAAAGCTCAATATGAGTGAAGCGTTTAAAGAAATGTTTTTTGTCGTTATTCAACTTGGTGCAATCCTTGCGGTTGTCCTTTTGTATTGGGAAAAATTAATCCCCCTCTCTTCCAAAAGGAAGTTGGCAATAAATAATGATACAATTTCATTATGGTTTAAAATCTTCACAGCCTGTGTACCAGCGGCAATTATTGGACTTTCGTTTGATGATCAAATTGATGCACAGTTTTATAATTATCAGACTGTGGCAGTAACGTTAATTTTATATGGTATATTGTTTATCATTATCGAAAACAGAAATAAAAATTTAAGGCCCAGAATCAACAATTTGTCTCAAATTACTTATAAAACAGCAATGATCATAGGGTTATTTCAAGTTTTATCCTTAATTCCTGGGACATCTCGCTCCGGAGCAACTATCCTCGGTGCTATTTTAATAGGCACATCTAGAATGGTTGCTGCAGAATTTACGTTTTTTTTAGCAATTCCGGTTATGTTTGGGGCAAGCCTCCTAAAAATCCTGAAATTTGGTTTTGTTTTCACAAGTTCGGAACTAATCATTTTAGTTATCGGTATGATCGTTGCATTTGTAGTTTCGTTATTAGCAATTAAATTTTTAGTTGGATATATTAAAACCAACGATTTCAAAGTTTTTGGTTGGTATAGAATTATATTAGGAATTATTGTAGCCTTATATTTCTTTACACAAAGTGCAATCTAAATGTGACCCTGTGCATCGGATCATTCCGGGCGAAGGGGGAGCTAATTAAGGATAAGATCCACTTATGATCTTATCCTTAATCTATATGGATAAAAATAACATTGACTGAGCAAACTAAAAGGAGTATTATAACTGAGCGCCACAAAGAGGCGCAGACAAACAATTCTGGGAAGGGTTGCTTAGCATTTTTGAGACATTGGAACTAACAAACCAAATTTGTTATTGACAATGAATGTATAAGATGTTAAGATACAATCCTGGCTAAAACGCCTAGAGAATAAAGGAAAATTTAGTATTGACAACGCAAGTTGAAAATGCTAAGATGTGATTCCGGCCCAAACAGGGCAAGAAAATGATGGTCTTTGAAAACTAAACAACAAGGACAGCCAATGAGAGAGACTCGAAAGAGTTTCAAAATAAATCATGAGTCAATCATCTTCTTCTAGAAGAAGTGAAATAAC
>NZ_JABZFS010000060.1:0-53813 GCF_014237355.1 Desulfosporosinus sp. | reverse complement strand
AGTCCCATTCCAAGCTGTCAAATAAAGCCCTGAACTTTGGAGAACAAACAAATTGATCAAAAGCCCGTTCGAATAAATTATGCTTACTTTCAAAGTGTCTAAAGAGAGTCATCTCACTTACGCCCGCTTTTTTGGCTATCTCCTTAGTTGTAACCGCAGTATACCCCTTTTGAGAGAAGAGGACAATTGAAGCATTAATAATCTTGTCTTCAGTAGTCAATGTACTCATAGTCCTTCTCCAATCACGTTCTATCCTTGATGTTAGTTCTTACTAACATTATCTATTTTATCATTCTCTTTACCTAACTTCAATCAAACATCATGGGACAATTGCCTTTATTTGCATCCCAATAATTAGGATATGTTAAAAACGTAGAGCTGTAACAAAAAGAAACTAATTTTTGTTACAGCTCTAAATTTGATTAATTATTAGCGGTTCTTAATTGACTTATCAAGGTTTCACTAAGTTTACTGGGAACTTCTTCGTAACGCAAAAACTTCATAGTAAATGAGCCCCTTCCTTGAGTGAGGCTCCTTAAATCAATGGCATAACGCATCATCTCAGCTTGTGGTACATGGGCACGGATCGTTGGATTTTTTTCACTGGCATCCATGCCTAAGACCTTACCACGTTTTCCATTAAGGTCAGCAATGACATCTCCCATGAAAACTTCAGGGACACATACTTCGATCTCAACAACTGGCTCGAGCAACGTGGGTTTAGCTAACTCAACTCCTTTGCGAAAGGCTATGATAGCCGCAAGCTTAAAGGCCATCTCTGACGAATCTACGGCATGATAAGATCCGTCACACAAGGTGACTTTAATGTCTGTCACCGGATATCCTACCATAGTTCCTTCCCGCATAGCTTCTCGAATTCCCTTCTCTACAGCTGGAATGTATTGCTTCGGTACTGCTCCTCCAAAAATCGACTCAGCAAACTCAAATTCGCTTCCATCGGTAGGCTCTAAGTTAATCCACACATGCCCATACTGACCATGCCCGCCCGTTTGTTTCTTATGTTTGCCTTCGACTTTAACTGCCTTACGGATGGTCTCACGATATGGCACTCGAGGGACACTTAAGGTCACGTCAACTCCAAATTTTCGGTTTAGCTTTTCCTGAAGAATCTCAAGCTGCATTTCCCCTAGCCCTGTTAAAATCAATTCTTTTGTCTCTAGGTTTTTATTTATGGTAACCGTTGGATCTTCTTCCAGCAACCGTGCTAAAGCGTTGCCTAGCTTATCCTCATCTCCTTTAGTCTTTGGTCCAATAGCCACAGATAAAGAAGGCTTTGGAAAATCAATTCCAGGAAGCGCTATCGTTTGTTCTTTGCCACACAGTGTATCCCCTGTTTTAACCTCTTGTAATTTGGCAACGACCGCTATATCTCCGGCAGGCACTGAAGGAATAGGTTCCTGGATTTTCCCTCTTAGATAAAAAGGCTGCCCTATTTTCTCCTCAACTTCACGACTTGAATTGTAGACCATAGTTTCAGCTGAAAATTTCCCGCCATAAACTCGGAAGAAGGACATCTTACCAACATAAGGATCCGTGAGAGTTTTAAAGACTAAGGCTGCCTTTTCTAAAATCACTTGAGGAGGCGGGGCAAAATCCACCAAGAAATCCATCATCTTCGTTATCCCGATATTTTTCGCAGCCGAACCACACAGCACGGGTATTACAAGGTTTTGTTTTAATGCCTCCCGTAAGGCAGTTTGTAAATCCGCCTTATTTAATTCTTCCCCTTCAAGATACTTCATTAATAGATCATCATCCGCTTCAGCAACTGCTTCGGCTAATTGCTCTCTTAAGCCTTTGGTCTCTTCCTCGTACTCTGCCGGAACTTCTTTGGTTGAATACCTTCCGCTGCCATCCTCTGCATATTCATACACTTTGTTCTCGACAATATCAATGAGTCCTTTGAAACTTGACTCTTGACCAATGGGTAATTGTAAAGGAGCGAACCTTGCCTGGGGATAAATACTTTTTAGTTGTTCCATCACCTTACCAAAATTGGCATTCTTGCGATCGAGTTTATTAATAAAGATAATCTTGGGCAACTTCTGTTCTTCCATAAGACCCCAAGTTGTTTCTGACTGAACCTCAAGCCCTGCTACACCGCATAGTACTAGCACCCCACATTCAACCACGCGCAAGGCACTCTTAACCTCTCCCAAAAAATCTAGATATCCTGGACTATCGAGAACATTGACTTTAACTTCTTGCCACTCCATAGGAATAAGACTCGTACTAATCGACACTTTGTGCTTTACTTCTTCGGGTAGATAGTCTGAAACTGTGTTTCCTTCAGTAACCTTACCGATACGACTAATTGCACCTGAATTAAACAGAAAGGTTTCCGCAAGGGATGTCTTTCCTGCTCCACCATGCCCAACTAAACAGACATTGCGCAGACGTTCAGTGTCATAGGTTTTCAAGATATTTTCCTCCTTGATTTGTTATTTAAGAAAAAGGACTCATGCCTTTTTACTTGCAACAGATAAGCGGAGTTCTATCTCTAAATATCCTAGCTTAGTACTTATTTATAGATAAGAGCGGGTCAAGTATTCTTAGCTTTGAAGATTAATTTTCTAATTAATTTATTTCTTGATTCTGCTGCAGAAACCCCTTGTCATTACGCTAACTGCAGCTGAATCATTTCTTACTTTTTTAGCTAAACCACTCACTTTTAGCTAATGAGTTTCCTTCGTAAGTCCCCCAGACCAGTGTTTCCTTGCTGCGAACCATACATTTTCCTTTTGCCCAGACATCTTGCACCTGTAAATCTTCATCTAGAACGACTAGATCAGCATCGTAACCTACACGAAGCATTCCTTTATTTCTTAACCGAAGCACATTTGCTACATTCGAAGTGATGGTACGTAAGGCAACTTCCAAGGGGACGTTGCCTTGTATAACTGTTTTTCTAATATCGCGCCACAAAACCTCTACCGAACCAACACCCATACCGGTAAGTACCCCAGCTTCGTTATATTGCGGCATACTCCCATTCCCATCTGAGGACACCGTAATTCTATCATTAAGGAGTTGCGATTGATTTAATCTAATCAGAACAGACGGAACCTGTAGGTCTTCTGGGAAATCGTCACATCCTGCCGTAAGATCCATATGACCCCCTGCTAAAAGAAACTTAATCCCTTGTTCCAGTAAGGTACGACTTCGATTCATATGGGTTGGGACGAATTGGGTAATCGGAATATCGCTTTGTTCAAGGAGAGTCCAGATAGGTTGTAAGCCGCGTTTACCTTCTCCAAGATGAACATGAACGATCCCCGCTTTTCCTCCCAGCATTCCGCCGACTCGAGCTTCTGACGCTAATTGCTCTAGCTGACTGATTTGAGGATGGGCAGATCGATGATCTGAAATAGCTATTTCTCCAGCACCTATAACCTTTTCAATTAAAACCAAGTCTTGCTCTAACGTTGGCAAGAGGGTTTTCATGGGAACTCTATAAGCTCCACTATAAATATAGGTGCTTATTCCCTCTTCCTGAAGAGCATTCGCTTTAACTAAAAGCTCTGCTAGTGACCGTGATACGGAATCCGTCCCCAGGCAACCGACCACTGTCGTTATTCCTGACCTAGTTATCTGGGAAAGTTGAAGTTCTGGAGTCCGGGAAGCTGGTCCTGCTTCCCCGCCTCCGCCGCATATATGTACATGAGCATCGATAAAACCTGGCACTAGGGTTTTGCCTTGGAGGTCAATTATTTCCCCCTCCACAAAATCAGGCAGGCTCAGATTTTTCCCGATAGCAGCAATAGTCATTCCTACTACTACGATGTCTGAATTCTCAGTATATTCAGGGCAATAGAGTTTTGCATTTTTGAGAAGTACCCACACACTAAGCTCTCCCTTCATGAGGTATAATGCCCCAATCCTGGATCAATATTCCACTAAGTATTATTTCTCTATTCTGAGCAAAAATCCTTTATGCCTAGAGAGATGCTTAGAAATTTCCTAAGCATTTCTTTTTTTCCACAAGCATATGGTTATATATAATTCAGATTATGGAGGGTTACATGTCAAAAAGGACCTTTGTTTATGGTGCGACAATACTGCTAGGCGCAAATCTGATAAACCGCCTGCTAGGCTTCGCCTACCAATATTTAATAATGATTAATATTGGCGGTGAAGCCTATGGTTTGTTTAACATGGTTTTCCCTATGTACATGCTGGCTCTTGTTATTACTACAGCGGGAATCCCTCTCGCCATTGCCAAGATGGTCTCAGAAGAAGTATCTCTTGGACGTCTTTCCAATGCACAATCTATCTTCCGCTTATCCTTTTGGCTTCTTAGTATTTCAGGGGCTATTGTATCAATTGCCCTCTATTTCCTTTCTCCTTATATAGCACATAGGGTTTTTTCTGATCCCCGGGTGATCAATGTCTTTCTCATCTGCACTCCAGCTATCTTTATCGTCTCTGTGTCTTCGGTTTTCCGCGGCTATTTTCAGGGTTTGCAAAACATGATCCCCACAGCAATTAGTCAAATTTGTGAACAGATTATTAGAGTGGGGGTTGGTTATACCATAGCCCTTCGTCTCTTAGATAAGGGCGTAGAATGGGCAGCCGCTGGATTAGCCTTAGGTATGCTAGCTGGAGAATTCGTCGGTTTAATGGCTATTATGCTTCAGTACCATAGAACTAAACCTAAAATTCTCGATGAGATTACAGCAAAGGCGTATTCCTCACGCCAAATACTAAGTAGATTATGGCAATTAGCCTCCCCGGTGACGGCGGGAAGACTACTTGCCACAGGATTGTCCTCTTTAGATGCTATCCTCATCCCTCTTCGTCTTCAAGTTGCTGGATATTCCGCTCGTGAGGCAGTGACCTTGTTTGGACAGCTGGGTGGTTCCGCCTTTACATTACTCACCTTTCCCAGTGTCTTTACCTTTGCCTTAGCAACTTCACTAGTCCCAGCCATATCTGAAGCAGCAGCAAAACGCCAATTAAATGTTGTCCGAGCACGCAGCGCTGAAGCTATACGATTAACAGTTCTGCTGGGGATACCCTGCCTTATTATCTTGTTCTACTTTTCGCGACCACTGACTGCGTTTTTTAAGAGTGAAGATATTGCTCCCATATTACGTGTGCTAGCCTTAGGCGGCATCTTCTCCTATATACAACAAACCACAACGGGAATCTTACAGGGACTTGGCAAAGTTCACCTTCCAGTCCTCCATTCCATCATTGCGGCCATCATTCGCATTCCAGTTCTAATTTACCTTACGGGTCTTCCTCAGTGGGGTTTGAGAGGAACAGCTTGGGCATTTACACTAGGTTTCTTTATCATGGCAGTTCTTAATCTCATGGCTATATCAAGATACACCGGCATGCCTTTGGACCTTCAACGATTTGTTCTTCAACCCCTGTTTGGAGGAGTTGGGATGCTTATTGTTTTCCAATTCTTAGACCCCATATTTAATCGTCATATCATAGGTTATTTAGGTGAATTTATCATTGGAATAGCACTTTACAGTATTATTCTCCTCCTAAATGGCGGCGTCACCTTAGCTGATTTGAGACGTCTTCCTTGGATCGGAAAATTTCTGCCACCTTAAAAATCACTTCCACCATCGTCGGATTTGCTCGCCCCAATGCCAATAGGATAAGACAAACGTTACGAGGACCACTAGAATAGCTAAGATCTTATATACAAAATATACCTTTATTACGGTTAGAAAAACCATACCTAACCCTAGGAGTGCCGGAATTGTTAATAACTTAAAAATCGACGTTGAGTTTTCCTTACTTCTAAAGCCCGGATAAGAGAAAACCACTGCAAACAATACAAAATAGAAAATAAACGTTCCAATTATCATTAAACTTCCTCCAATAGTAAAAACACATCAACTATCCATTATTTATGCACCATAAACCACCGATTATTTGTGAATACTAGAATTGTTGCAAGTAGATAGAGTTGAGAGGAGATGTTTAGTAGTGAGCCGAAAAAACAATAGAAATAATAGCGTGTTGCCCCAATCTGTCTTGGAAGATTTCAAATGGGAAGTTGCTGAAGAATTAGGCTTAAGTTCGAAAATCAAAAGCCAAGGTTGGGAAAATATGACCTCTCGCGAATGTGGACATGTGGGTGGTCGTATTGGTGGAAGTATGGTTAAAACTATGATCAGACGAGCCAAAGAATCCTTAAACAATCCATCTCTTTAAGGAATAAAGGAGTACAGAATCATCATTCTGTACTCCTTTCATTATACCCCATTAGACGTTAAACCGCCTGATTTATTGAACAAAGGTTTCCAGGATTCTAGGCACTTAAAATCTGTCAAATCACTGTGCATAGGAGTGATCGAAATAAAATCTTCTTGGATGGCTCGTAAATCAGTATCCTCCTCCAGATCTTGTATTCTATCCCCACACTGCCAATAATAGACTCTTCCGCGAGGATTGACTCTTCGCTCGAATACATTATCATATATAGTCTTACCAAGTTTCGTCACCTTAACTCCAGCCCACTCAGACTGAAGTTTACCCGGAAAATTAATATTCATTAATCCTTGTTGGTGAGACAGTACAATTTCATCTAAATGCTCAGCCAAATAGGCTGCTGACGGTTCAAAATCAAGGAAGTCGTAGCTTGCGAGGGAAACAGCCAAGGAAGGGACTCCTAGAATAACTCCTTCCATAGCAGCTGATACCGTGCCGGAATAAAAAACATCTGTTCCTAGATTAGCACCTTGGTTAATACCAGAAATAACTAGATCAGGCTTACTAATAAGCCCTCCTTGGATAGCAATTTTAACGCAATCTGAAGGAGTACCACTTATAGCAAACCCCTTTTGGTCTCCATCAAGCTCATGTTCCGTTACAAATAAAGGCTGGAACAAGGTTATAGAATGCCCCATTGCTGAACGCTGACCTTCTGGGGCAACAATGCTGATGTGGTGGTTCGTCATAGATCGAAGTGTACGATGCAAGGTTTGTATTCCTGAGGCATCGTAGCCATCATCGTTCGTCAGTAATATATGCATGCTACTCCCCCGATCACTCTACTTCGTAGACGGAAATAATCATCTGATCCTCTTTCTTTTTCAATCCAAACATTAGATGATGTCCCTTTAAATTTTTATTTAGAAAATCTACCACTTTATAAAGTTCTCCATTTAAACCAACCCGTTGGGATGCAATTAGTTCTATCTTTCCTTTGCTTTCCGACGGATTTATTTTCTCGTCCACCCAAAATTACCTCTTTCTTAGCGTCTGTGTCCCTGAATCAATGAAAAAGCTTCAGATCTTGTGATGGGGTTTGTTTTAAAGATTCCCCTAACAGCAGAGGTTAATGTCTGGGACCCGGCTTTCTTAACTCCACGCATTGTCATACACATATGCTCTGCTTCAATAACCACTAAAACGCCTAAGGGGGTAAGTTTGGCCATAATAGCATCCGCTACCTCCGAGGTTAAACGTTCTTGAAGTTGCGGCCTGCGTGCATACCCTTCAATGACCCGCGCAAATTTTGACAACCCAGTGATCTTACCTTTTCTGGGGATGTAAGCTATATGAGCCTTCCCGTAAAAGGGTACAAGGTGATGTTCACACATAGAATACACTGGTATATCTTTAACGATTACCATCTCTTCATGCTCTTCTGAAAATTGGACGTTTAAATGCTCCCCCGGGTCTTCATGTAACCCATGAAAGACTTCGGCATACATTCTAGCCACACGTTTTGGTGTATCCCTTAAACCTTCACGGTCAGGATCCTCACCTATGGCTTCCAACATCATGTAAACAGCTTGTTCAATCTTTTCTAAATCCATCCCCATAACTCTATCTCCTTTTCTCCTGGTCCAGCTATAATTAAAACTACTATAATTGTCCCATAAATACGTGAGTTTGTGGAATAACTCGAGTGTTCTTAAGTTTACTAAGGAAAAAACGTTGCCATTCGATTAGTTGAGAAGGTTTCGGAGTATTGATCCCTCGTGTTGTAGTTACAGGTTGTAGTATTGTTTGGATAAGTGGATCAACTCCTGCAATTAAGTCGCGAGCGTTCCGGAGTTCTTGTTGATCAGTTTCCTCATGAACGACTATTTTGACAAAGACTTCTTTTTGAAGACTTATGCGCAGAAAAGCTTCATGAGCATCCCAGAAGGTTTGGCCGTTGAAGGGCAGTTTGATGTCCATACTAATTATGTCAATCCAAGGTAAAACTCGAAGCAGTTGTTCAGGCAAGGTTCCATTCGTTTCAAGGTATATCTTTATACCCTTCTCTTTTAAAAAAGGTAAAAAAGCTCGTAGTTCGTTGTCCCACAAAAGGGGTTCCCCTCCAGTGATACTCAAAGAGTGATGAACCGAAAAATCATAGGCTTGTAATAGCTCAATAAGTTCATCAATAAGCATTGGATTTCTAATCTTATTAAAGATCCCCGAACCCGGTGTCGACTCTATTCTTAACTGTTCTGGTAAAGCTGTAGCCGTATCGCAATAGGGACACTTTAAGTTGCAGTTTGGCAAGCGAAGAAAAATCTGTCTGACACCAACGTAAGGACCTTCTCCCTGAATTGACGAGAATATTTCAGTAACCGGTAACTTAAGCATTATTAGACCCCTCGAACTTGAAACCTCTTGGAACCCCAAGGTGCATGGATAATTCCATTACTAATCCTCCTTAAAAATGGCCCAGGTGTCCGGTGATTCAAAAACTTTAACCCATGCTAAGCGCTTTTCCCCAAGCCTTAACTCCCTTTTGAATTCCATAAACAAAAAATGAGCGAGATTTTCAGCAGTAGGATTTACTCCTTGGGAACCAAAAGGAAGTAGATCGTTAAGCAATCTATGATCCAACAACTTTAATGATTTTCGTATAGTTTGCTTTACTTCCTTAAAATCAATCAACATTCCCAAACCATCTAATTGAGGACCTTCAATACAAACTTCGATATCCCAGCGATGACCATGTAAATTAGAACAATCGCCCTCATAATCCCGGATAAAATGAGCAGCATCGAAATGTGCTCTTACACATACCTGAAACATTTTTAGCTCCTTATTAGACAAATTACATTTTATTTTACCATTATTATTTACAAAAGAAAATGAAATATCAAAAAATCTGAGTTAAAACAAAGGAGAAGGGTTCACCCTTCTCCTTTACGCAAGTTTCAATGCTTTATTAAAACAGTCAATTGCCACATCTGCTTGATCGATTTGATCATATATATTTCCCAGCAAGGCCCATCCCGCTGAATGGTTTGGGTCGATTTTAATCAGTTGATTCAGTGAATCAATGCCTTCTTGCCAATTCCCTTTCCGGGTCAGGCAAACACTTAGATTATAAAGAATCAGCGGATGGTCCGGTGTTAACTCCAACGCTTCGCGATAATATTCCGTTGCTTTTCTGGTCCGTCCCTGATGGACCAAGGTAAAAGCTAAGTTGTTTAGCAAGATCGGATCCTTGGGGTAGATATTTTTTGCTCTTTCCAATAATACCAAGGCTTCTTGGGAACGTCCCTGATTTTGATAGACAGCGGCGAGATTACTCAAGCTGTCATAGTGATCAGGTTCATATTTCAAGGTGTATTTGTAATATTGAATGCCTTTTTTAACCTCATCTTTCTGGATATAACAGTAGGCGAGACGCGCTGCTAACTCCGGAGTCCCCCCATACCGAAATGCCTTTTCGAAACTATGACAAGCATCGTTCAACTGATCTAATTGCAAATGCATCTCAGCTTTCATTTCCCAATATATTGATTCCCGGGGTTTAAGCTGGCAACATCCCTGAAAACACCTTAAGGCCTCGAGGAATTCTTCATGATGAGCGTAAATGATCCCCAAACGATAATTGGTTTCTGCATTTTGGGGTGCTGCTCTCATGGAGTTATTTAACGCACTAATAGCCTCACGCCAATCTCCCATTTCTAAGTGACAATCAGCAAGCAAGTCCCAATATTTCGCATTTTGGGGTTGAATGTGTATTGCCAGTTCAACCTTTTCTTTAGCTTGAGGTATTAGGGCTTGTCCAAGATAACACCGTGCTAAATAATAACTAATTTCCGGAGAGTTCTCAGTTTGTTCACTTTCCAAGCGTTCTAAATAGTCCCTTGCTTCTTGAAGTGCTTGGACTTCTATTAAATAGCCTACTTCCTTAAATCGCGGTTTCGATGAGTCTCGGTTTAATAAATCTACCCAATTTCGGATAGCTTCATCTGTTTTACCTACCCGATGATGCCATCTGGCTTGCAGAGAATGCCACAGATAAGAGCTTTGAAGAGAAGGTCTTCTTTGTTTGCTATTTGAAGCCATAGGTAGAGCCATGTTTTTCGCTCCTTTATTTTACTTATTTTTCCATTATTACGTTCTCCTTCCCTGTCTATTTACCCTTCAAAATAGACCATAAATCGCACGTCAAATCCCTTTCAAATGCGTGGCAATTCGCATTTAAACCCTTTAAAAATGTCGGCTCTCGCCACAATTCTGATAATTCCAACTCTGATTCTTTGTTATTGTTCATAATATTTTTTCCATAAATTAGTAGGAGAGGCGCATTTTAATGCCCCTCTCCACATTCGTGACAATATCCATAAAATTTTAGATCATGATCCAAGATTTTAAACTTGTTTCGTTTGATAATTACTGCTTCAAGAGATTCTAACAAGTCATCATCAAATTCTGAGACATTCCCACAACCTAAACAAATTAGATGATGGTGATGATGATGCTCATCTTTTCTGCTAAATTCATATCTGCTTCGACCATCGCCAAAATCATTTTTGAGTAAAATTCCAATTTCGGCCAAAATATCCAAGGTACGATAAACGGTTGCTAAACCAATCTCTGGATTTTGGTGTTTTACAAGCATGTACACCTCTTCAGCGCTCAAATGACGATCAGCTTGCTCTAGAAACGTTTGTAAGATCGTCTGACGCTGAGGGGTTAACTTATAGGAGCGGTTGCGTAATAAATTGCAAATACTTTCAAAGGTTTTTACATCCTCCATCCCAAGCCCTCCTCCATATATTACCTATTATATGATAATGACACTCCTTTGCAAGAGATTTTCTTGTTAATTTAGCGATTAAACACTTCAAATACAGCAAATTTTAAATAATCCGTTTCCTCGCTACCGAGCAGGACAGGATGATCAATGCCAGCACGCCTGAATTCGATGAGCCTTAACACTTTATGAGCGTCTGCAGCTGCCTCTTGAAGCATGCTTAAGAACCGGACGGAGCTCAAATGATACGAACAAGATGCAGTTACTAAAATTCCTCCGTTACGGACTAATTTCATCCCTTGTAGATTGATTTCTTTATACCCTCGTACTGCCCCTTCGATTGCTTGGCGATTTTTTGTGAAGGCAGGCGGGTCTAAAATTACAACATCCCAAGTTTTTTTCTCTTTTACTTGTTCTCTTAAGTAATCGAAAGCATTGGCTGCCATAAATTCCGTGCGATGCAAAAAGCCATTAAGAAGAGCATTCCCCTTAGCCATCTCAATTGCTTTTTCTGAGATGTCCACACAGGTTACTTTTTTGGCCCCATACAGACAGGCGTGTAACATAAAAGAGCCCGTGTGGGAAAAACAATCCAATACCTCCGCGCCATCCCAAAAAGGATTTTTGATTTCTTTCCCTTTGGCATCGACAGGTAGGGCATTCTCCATTACTTTAATGCCTCGCCCTGCTCCCCATCCAGTCATCAAAGGCTTTAAGGCTGCTCTGTTTTCGCGCTGATCAAAGAAATATCCTGTTTTTTGTCCTTCGGCAACGTCCACCAAAATTTTAATTTCATTTTCATAGACTGTTACTTTGGTGTCAAAAGGCTTGTCTACGAATCCCTCTCTCTCTTCAAGTCCTTCAAGCCTTCTTACTGGGACATCGCTTCGTTCGTAGATTCCACGAGGGTTAAAGATTTTAGTAATTGCATCATAGACCCATTGACGTCGCACTTCAATCCCCAAGGAAAGTATTTGTACAACTAACACATCTTCATATTTATCGATGATTAAGCCAGGTAGAAAATCTGCTTCCCCATGAACAACTCGACAGGAACTGGCGTTTGGAACTAACCATCGTCGGCGCTTCCAAGCTTCCTCTATTTTCTTTTGAAATAAGGATTCGTTGATTGTATCATCTTCTGAATAAGTTAGAACTCTTAGGATAAGTTGGGATTTTGGATTGTAAAAACCCTGAGCCAAAAAATGTCCGACATGGTTTACAATATGTATAACATCTCCACCCTGAGGATTCCCCTCGATTTTTTCAATTTCGCCAGGAAAAACCCAAGGATGTCCTTGTTCGAGTCTTTTTTTGCGATTTTTCTTAAGAAACGCTTTTGGAACCGTCATATTATTTCCCCTCACTTTCATTCTACCATTAATATGAGATGTACGTCCTTCAAAATATACCCGAAAACTTGAAGAAAAGGAAGCTTTCGCTCCCTTTTCTTCGGTTCCAACCGAAAAATCAACTATTTATCCGATGACTACCAGCCGTAAGACTCCCATCTTCTATAAGTGGGAGATAACGGCTGCTACGTCCCTGGATAAGTTCTTCTAAGCTTTAGATGGAGTAAGTATTCCTCTTAGGCAAAACTCCATCTGAAGCTAAGAATCACTTGATCGAGGTCCCGCTGTTCAACTTCAGTCGAACAAGTTCACTACCAACTATACGGATAAGGGGAATAAGGATACGGATAGGCAGCCCGGTATGGGACATAACGTGGTGCGGTATACCTTCCTAAACCAAAACCCAAGGCAAAGGGAATTAGACCAAAGAACATAAGAGCCACTCCTTCCTGAACCAGATACAGAATCTACTCTAGTATATGGTAAATTATCCCTTATGGTTACGCCGCTCGTCTATTCACAGATCTCTTTGCTATGAAAGCAACTCAAGGTTTGTGTCATCCTGAAGGAGGTACGACTGAAGGATCTAGGGCTTAAAGATTCTTCACTTCGTTCAGAATGACAAAAACGCACTGGTTTTCATTCATAAGTGGTGCCGCGAAGTGGCATAGGGGTCTGATACGTGCAAAAAGCCTCGTCCTTTTTCAAAGACGAGGTGGTTGAAGAATTAGTTTTTTCTTTCTGTTCATTATATTAGGAGAGGCGATCTCTAAGAACATCGACTATTTCATCGGCACTACGTCCTGCTGCATTGATCACAGGCATTTTCACAGGCCATTCTGGGGCAAAATAATCCGTTCCATCCCCTTTAACCACGGCGGCCCGAACGTTCTTTAATTCCGTACCTTCTAGGGGAGTCGTTTTAAATCCCGCATTATGAAGGGCCTGAATAACATTTGCGAGTCCATCTTCAACGGCAATCGTTGTATACATTGTTTTCACCCTCCTCCAAATTATCTTTATAATTCCCTAATCTCTTTAACCTATACTGAGATTCTTTTTCTTAAAAATTATAAGTCTGCTTGAAAAAGATTTGATAGTCTATTGATGAACGTAGATGTTGAATTTGGATTCGCGGAGATGGATCAGGAAAGATTGCCTCAACTGAACAGGTTATTAAACCCTGAGTTTCTACCGACATCTTAATAGAATTTTTTTGGGGAGGAGTTCTCTGAAGAATAATGGAATAAATGCCCGAAGGTTGTTGTGTCCCTTTTAGTTCTAACTTCCGCGGAAGTTTAGACATGGGTAAGAATTCATCCGTTTGAATTTCAAAAGGCTGTTTACTTTCAAATCTTAGACGGGTTAAGTACGGTTCCCTGGTGTAATTGAGGTTAAACGTAATATTAAGAGTTCTCTGTGAGTTTTTGACGGTCTCCATTACTGAGGCTTCAACAATTACTGGTGGTTTTTCATTTATGATAGGCACATATAAACTTTTCCCTTCCTCCCCGCTTAAGTCTTTCACTACATTGCGAGGTAATGGTTCATCAGAGAAAATATGTACCTTTCCATCCTTCGTTCCGAACCACTCTTCCTGAACAGTGATTACCTGTGGATAGTCTCTTGTATAGACCGGTACTAAACCAAGTGCTAGAATCAGGAAGACAGTGGTTCCTAAGGCTGGTTTTCGTGTGTAACTCAATATTTTTTTAAGAAGCTTTGTCTTAATACTTCCCACGTGCATTAGTGCTAATAAGAATGGAATCAGGAGAAAGCTGTATACTCCGAGAAAGATAAAGAAGTATTTGTGAATTGCTTGATAATAACTAAGCCATTGATGTGAATTCAAAAGTTCTAAATGAATCGAGTAGAGGAACGTGGGACCGATTAAAACCAAAATGATGTTTGGAAAGAAGAATTGTAAATTTAGACATAGCAACCAAAAAACAAATGGAAAAGCAAGGTCGATTCGAGTAAGGGCTAGAACCAAGGTAATTCCTAACAACAAGATCTCTGCCAGAACCCAATAGAGTTGGGGATCACGTACCATGGGAAGCTTATTCATAAAACTTGCCAGGGTTATCAGGACCCCTAAAGCAATCCCCAAACGAGCTATGACAAAAATTATGGGGTGAGCGAAGTATAATAATTGCACCTGTTTAATCCAACCCCAAAGTACTTCTCCAATTCCACTGATCCCCATGATAGTCACACTAAGCACTATAGAAAAACCTAGTATCCCTAAAACAGCTTTCCATTCACCTTTTTGCATAGTCCTTGCTTTATGAAACTTAATCAGCATTAAACCTGTTAGCAAGAAGGTTATGAAAGCGAAGATACGGACTCCATAACTCGGTAGTATAAATATGTATTTGCCAATTTGAAAAGGTAAGTATAGTACATCCCATTCATTAAGATCCGTCTTGCCTATTTTTACAGAGGTCAGGAGGAGATGAGCAAAATTCCCTACCCTTTGAACATCTTCAAGTGAAACCCGCTCAATTCGATCTTCGGGTCGATGAAAATATCCCTCTGGCCGTCCGTAAATGCCTAGCCCAACCGCTGGTATTCCTTGATCCAGAAAAGAGCTATAGTCGCTTGTACCTCCTTGCGAACTTTCACGAGTCATTAGAATAAAATCTCGACTGACGTTAAAGGGTATTTGACTTTCACGCGCTAAGGCAGTTACCTGCTTAATTAATTCCGGAGGAGTCGATTTTTTTCCTGCTACATCTATTTCCATAGGACTTCCTACCATGTCGATATTAAGCATCCATTGTACAGCCGACAAGTCTGCCTGAGAGGTATAGAACTGAGAGCCGACAAGCCCATACTCCTCTGCTCCAAAAAACACAAGTTGATAGGTTTCTTCATGGGGCTCTTTACTAAGGACTCTAGCCAGTTCTAATAAAACTCCTACGCCTGAGGCATTGTCTACAGCCCCTGGAACGTTGAAGGTTGCAGAATCATAATGAGCCCCTATTATTATTGTATCGGGACGGGTTCCTGGTAATTCTGCAATAATGTTTTGGCTGTTTATTAACTCGACTTGTTGTTCCTTTTGAGACAGAGAGGGTTCTCGAAGGACAACCTTGCTAAAGGGTTGTTCTCGTACCTTCCAACCATTTTGCCTTAATACATAATCAATATACTGAGCAGCCTTCAACTCTGGCTTACTTCCTGCAGGTCGTGGTCCAATTTTTTGTACAAGATGCTCGATATGCTGATACGCTTTTTGTCCTGAAAAATTCGACATTGAACCGTTAAGAACCGGTGTTACATAAGATTTTGAAGAAACGAACCACGAAATTGTGAACAAACCAAAGACAACCATTAAAATGATCCCCATAATCTTAGTATTCTTCATAGCGATTGCCCCTTCAAAAATCACTTATGCTTTCAGACGACACGACGAAGACACCGTCTTCGCACGGGTTAAACATTCTTACAGCACCGTCTTCGCACGGGTTAAACCTTCTTGCAGCACTGCCTTCGCACGTATTAGCCCTTCTTGCAATATCAACGAAGTTATACTTTTTGATTAGTATGAAAAACTTCTAATGGTTATGCCTAACTATGGTTTTACCTCTATAAGGTATATGATATAATATAGCCACTAAATTAAGCTTGGGAGAAGTATGCGCATGTCAAAACGAAGCTCTATCTTATCAATTGTTATTCTACTCTCGCTATGCGTTTTATTTATAAGCGGTTGCACCCTTAAAATTCCTGAACTTTTCCCTAAAGAAGTCCCAATTTCTAACTTACCTGCAAAAGCAATTTTTATTGATAAAGATGCTATTTATAACCAAACTGTAGCTATGATTGAATCTGCTCAAACCTCAATCTATGTAGAGCAGGCAGTGTTTGATGACCCAAATCTGATTCAGCTTCTCATTTCTAAATCACGCACAGGTGTTGATGTTCGAGTTCTTTTAGACCAATGGCAAAAAGCAAATCGAATAACCTTAGATCAACTTAAAAGTCAAAATGTTTCAGTGCAGTTTTATCCAGCCCAAAAGGGACAAATCAATCATACAAAATACCTGATTATCGACCAAAAACGCGCCCTAATTTATGGTCCTCCTTGGACAGAGGAGGGATTTAAGGCCCATGATATAGCCGTAGAGTTATCCGGTAAATCTGCCTGGAAAGCAGCTTCTCTGTTTTCAAAGGATTGGGCATTCACCACAACGTTCCCATTGGATGTGGAAAAGACCTCCACCCTACCGGAAGATAATATCATTTTAGCTACGAATGCTAATGTTAGACAGCAACTTATCGATCGTATATCGACAAGTACAAAATCTATCTGGATAGCAAACTCGGAAATTACAGAACCTGATTTGATTCAGGCCCTTATTGAAGCTGCCGAAAAAGGGTGTGATGTTCGCCTTATTCTTGATCAATCTGCCACGACTAAAACGCCCGTCACCCTTGAGAAGCTATCAACTAATGGGGTTCATATTCGCTTTTACCCAAGCCAGCCTCCACTAGGATTGAACTTAGCAATCTTTGATAACTCATCCTTTCTTCTAAGTAGTTCTGGTTGGACTCGTTATTCATTTGTCGCTAACCATGAATTTTCTATTACAGTTCCCTCCCCGAAGGCTTCCAGCAGATTAGTCGAGATGTATACTCAAGATTGGGAAAAAAGTACTGAGTAATAAGATCACACAATCACAAGAACCTAAAGCATGATAAGGCAATGATACTTGATTTGCGAATAGTAAAGGGACAGATGCCGAAAAAGCATCTGTCCCTTTACTATACATTTCAACCTATCCCTCTAAAGCATCTAAATGCTTACAGTCCCCAAGGATACAAGGAGTCCATTTATCGCCGTCAATCTCGATAATATTTAGTGCCGTATTATGTTGCCAAGGTGTTTGAGCCCATTCATGAACTTCAAACCCTAATGCTTTGGTTACGAGCAATTTTAGAGTTATGCCATGGGTTACAAGACAAACTGTTTCTCCTCTATGGGTTTGAATAATCTGCTGCAAGAAATCCCATGCCCTTTTGAGAACGAGATCCATGTTTTCCCCGCCTGGTGTAGTGACTAGGTGCGGTACTGAGTCCCATTGTTTAAAGATATCTGGGTAGCTTTCTCTGAGCTCTTGCCAAATATAGCCTTCCCATTCTCCAAAGGAAAACTCGCGAAGGGCTGGACTCAAGAATATTTTTTCAAGTCCCAGTTCACGTCGAATCTCCTCAGCAGTGTTAACCGCTCGGGGGGAATCACTTGAATAGATATAGTTTATTTTTTCGTCTTTCAGTCTTAAAGCTAAGGAACGCGCCTGAAGTATTCCCTTTTCCGTGAGTGGAGAATCCAAGCTCCCCTGAACTCTCCCTTCCGTGTTCCATACTGTTTGCCCATGACGGGTCAGAATGATTCTTGTCATAAGTACACCTCTTATATAAATGTATAGAACGATAAGTTCTAATCTCGGTTTAGAAAACTTGGCTGGCGCCAAGCCTTCAGGCGTAGGCGGCAGTCTTAGTTGAACTTATGCTTCAGAAAGTATCAACAAAAAGTTATACTTTCTGTCTAGTACCACTATTTAAAAGGGTAGGGAATACTCCCTACCCTTCCCCGACTTGCCGTAAGACTCCAGGTTTCTGACCCCGCTCTCGCAGGTGGGTGCCTAGTCCATACGTTCCAACTTCCCTGGTCTCTAAAGAAAAGGGCCTGTTGTAGTTGTCTGGCATTTGGCTCCCTTGTCACATAATAGGATCAAAACCATGGTAGTCTATACGCACAAGCTAGGATATGTTTATATTATAGCACTGCTCTACTAAAAAATCTCTAGCAAATCCTTGGAAATTATCGTTTTCGTAGTTTATCCTCTATTTCCGCTAAACGATCTTGAAGCAAGGCAATTGCCATTTCCTGATTACGTACACGTCGCTTAAGATGATCTACTAACTGAATTAGTTCACTAACTTCCTCCGTCATGGATTCGGGGACTCCTCCATAACGTGTAGATTCATGGTTACTTAAATCCTCAGGTTCATGTATTTCTGTCGATGGAGCATTTGGAGAATTGTCCTTAAGATCAGGTGTTGCTAATAAATAGCGAAACCGTGCATATCTTGAGTTACGTCCAGGCTGAACTTCAATGACACCATCCTCAGCCAAAGCCTGAATAGCTCGTTTTAAAGTAACACTTGCGGCACCTGTTTCACGTTGAATATCTGAATATGCTAATTCGAAATCTTTACCTTGATACATTGTAGAAATCTTCTCGAAAAATTCGACAAATTTTCGATGAGTTTTTTCTTTTAATCTCAATGCTAGCTCCATCCTTCCATAACGAGAATAATATAAATTAAAAATTCATCTATATTATATCAAATTTATGGAAAATTGCTATACTGAATATTGCTAATATTTAACTTTAATCAAACTATTTAGACTAAAATTCATTTTCTACGTTTGCGAAACTCCCTCTAATGGAAAATCTCACCTGTATGATTACATTATTAATCTCCATATAGCTTTTGTATAACCTCGTCTGACATGGCAAAGGTATGTTCTTCCGATGGGAAAACCCCGTCCTTTACTTCTTTATGGTATTCTTGTATAGCTTGTACGCTAGTGGACCTTAATTCTGCATATTGTTTAACAAACTTTGGTCTAAACCGTTTAAAAAGACCCAAAATATCGTGATATACAAGAACTTGCCCATCACAATCCGCCCCTGCCCCGATTCCGATGGTTGGTATGGTTAGCTCAGTGGAAATCTGCTTTGCCACCTGCCTCGGTATTGCCTCCAAAGTTAATAAAAAAGCCCCTGCCTGCTCTAAGGCTTGAGCATCTTTGATTAACTGTTTTGCGCTATCCAGATCTCGTCCCTGAACCTTAAAACCTCCGAGCTGATTGGCAGTTTGAGGGGTTAATCCGATATGCCCAACGACAGGTATTCCTGCACGAGTTAGAATTTGAACAATAGGAGCAATATCCAAGCCTCCTTCCAGCTTGACAGCATCTGCTCCTCCTTCTTTAATAAGCCTCCCAGCATTCATAATTGCTAAATCAGTGGTAGCATAGCTCATAAATGGCATGTCGGCGACTACAAAGGTTTGTGCAGCTCCTCTGCGAACCGCTTTGGTATGATGGAGGATCTCTTCCATGGTGACTGGAACCGTTGAATCATATCCTAAGACTACCATTCCCAAAGAATCGCCCACCAAGATAATATCTACACCAGCCTCTTCAACAAACTGAGCAGAAGGGTAATCATAGGCGGTTAACATACTTATTTTTTCTCCAACTTGTTTCATCTTTTCAAAATCAGGAATCATCTTTTTCATTCTGTAATTCCTCCCTAATAACATTTTAAACAACTAGTCATACTCTTGGAAATTTTGGCATAGGTACTTATCAGTCAAAGGAGGGATTACCCATGTCAAAATCCTTTCAATTTAGCTTAATTCTAAAAGGGATTATCTTAGCGTCCATCTTAGCAATGTTATTGTCTCTAGTATTTGGTGTTTTGCTCTCCTACACATCACTTCCCGAATCTGAACTATCGATTAACATTATCTTTGGTGTAAGTGTCTTCATCGCGGCTTTTGTCACGGCTTACCAAGCAGGCACAAGGGGTTTGTACTATGGATTGTCTGTAGGTATAGGATTCATTCTTTTAGTCCTAATCCTATCTGCAATTTTCTGGTCAAACTCTCCAGTTTGGTTAAAGTTAGCCGAAAAAACCATCGTTGCACTTGTTTCAGGTGGAGTTGGCGGAATCGTCGGAGTGCTATTTCCTCAATCTTAGTGAAAACAATAAGTTAATAACAGCCTTGAGAGAAGAGGGAAATCTCGCAATGAGACTTCCCTCTTCTCATTTAAATTTTTTACTTACATCTAATATTTTCTACTGATACAATAAAAAATCCTGCAAATTGTCGCGTTAAAAAGAAAGACTATGGAACTTTTTACTCTAAGGATATACAATAATTTAAAAGCTTTCGTAAAGGAGAGAAGTAATCTATGTGTATAGAAAAAACACCATGGGAACAAGTTATTGATTTTCATGGGCATACATGCCCTGAAATTGCTTTAGGCTATCGTATCGCCCAAATTGCGAAACGTGAATTAGGAATTCAACCTGGACTAGAGCCAGAGGTAATAGTCACTGCAGATACACATTCTTGTGCACTTGACGCCTTTCAAATAATCAACCGCGCCACCTACGGCCGGGGCAATTTACAGGTTGAAGAAAAGAAACTTCATGTCTATCACTTTCAAAAAAAAGGTCTGCCTGAAGAACTACAGATCTCCTTGCGATCTGAAATACTAGAACAACTCGTAAGCACGGAAGAACATTTAAGCACCCGTGAGAAGCAAAATAAAACCTTAGAGGCTATCCGTATGATTCTTAGTACAGAAGAAACACTCTTTTGCACCATTCAAAGAGGATAACTCGCAAGGCGCCTTAAGATACGACATCACTTTTTTTATCTCGCCATATTCTCCAAGCTAGAAGTGCTAGGGCAATTCCGACCGCCGCCATACTACTCCATTGTGCAGCGGTCCAGTTGAATAAAAATCTTGGGCTGTCTCCTCGCAAATTTTCAAGGAAAAATCTCGCAAAATTATATAGCGCCATGTATAACAAAAAGATCATACCCGATGGCCATTTTTTCAGTTTGAGGATTACCAGCAGCGCAAAAATAATCACATCGACTTGCCCTTCCCACACTTCTGCCGGCCACAAAGGTTGGGTACCAAAGGTGTCTCGAGCAATTGTACCCTCAGGATAAAGAATGCCAAAGTCTCCTCCCGTAGGTCCTCCAAAGGCATCCCCATTCATAAGATTAGCATTTCGACCAACGGACTGAGCTAATATTAGCCCAGGAGCGGCAATATCCGCAAGTTCCCAAAAGGATAACTTCTTGCGCCAAACGTATATTCCACCTGCTATTAACGCCCCAACCACGCCTCCTTGAATTGAAAGCCCTCCGTGCCAAACTGCCAAAATCTCCCCTGGGTGTTCACGGTAGAAACCCCAATCAAAAAAGAACACTTGCCAGAAGCGAGCGCCTACTATACCAGATATAAGTAATAGAGGTGCTAAATCCATGAAGACATCCATTAACTCCGGTCGACCTTCGGCTTTGGCAAAGTATAAGGTAACACCAACGCCGATGATGAAAGCCAACGCAAAAATTGTTCCATAAGCCCTAATCGGAAAATCTCCAATGAAAAACCAATACTGATGCATTGATACCTTGTCCTCCTTAAATACGAATCAAATACGAAGCCATATTTTTTACGTCTATGTAATAGTTATGTTTCATTTATTTTCCATTATATCTTGAATAAGAAGTGATCACAAGTTTCTCAACACTTACCCCCATAAATGAAATAGTATAGCTAAAGTGAACTAAGGCTAATAAAATTAAAAAACAGACAAGATTTAGTATCAAGTCTGTTTTTTTGTTCTTAAAAACTATTTAGTTTTGCATAAAAAGAATCGTATTTATTTGGGTCACCCATCGCTGCATCACGTTCTGATTTCCCAGTTGGCTTTTGAACTCTTTGAAAATAGTCGGAATGTTTCTTTTTTGCTGATCCCGCATCGGAATATAAGGCAATAACTAAGGCAGCAATTACAATAAGTGCGAGCAACCATTGAAATAACACTTCACAACACCTCCATTCTTATTTTATGTTCTACAGCGCGATTGTCAAGCATTAATTCCAATTTGCTGTCAAACGATCACCCGGATGTAACACTGTTGTGAATTCGGCAGGTTGACCATTGACCATTAGGCTTAACGAAGCGCCGGAACGAACCGCATCTGGAAACTTAACATAAGGTAAAAGATCCGAAAGTATAGGCATTTGCTTGTATCCCTTAACCCTTAGCTCCATTCCATCTTTTAGAAGCTCTGCTTGGGACACAGGTCGACCTTGCGCCGAAATAAGGATTTCTTGAATAGGGTATTCCACCTTTTCCCCATTGACCTGAAAAATAATAGGCTCTGGCTTTAGCTTCAGATCACCAATCGTGAGCTGGACAGTACGAGCCTCGATAGAATCTCCGTCATAAATTATTCTGTTACCTTCTACCAGGATGCCGTTAACGAAAACTTCTCGATCTAATTCAAACTTGCGAAATTCTCCGTTAATACGAATTTCCAACTCTTCTTTTTGTTTTAGGTCATAATTTTTTTGCTTGAGCAGATCGTTAAGATCATCATTAGGAAGGTAGTAGACTTTATATCCATCAAGTATTGGGTCTGTTTCAGAAACCAACTGGCTATCGACATAGATTTGAGGAGAAAACCTCTCTTTTTGTCCATTCCAAATGATCTCTTTTGATTTAGTCGATGGCAACACATCTTTAAAACATACCTGAGCATCTCGACCAACCTCACCGGGAGTAAAACTAATTTCATCCCCCGCGTTGAGGGATTGATCAAGTTTGCTGGGCTTCCCATTGACCAATAATTGAGCAGGGTTTCCCAAAGTTCCCTTAATAACTTGCATTTCATTGTTAATCTCAAAGGTTAAGGCTGCACCAGGCTTACCCAAAAAGGAACGTGGTTGTATTCCTGCAGCAAGCAGAGCTTCTGCAACCGTTGCTAATTGTAAGGCAAAGATTGGAACAGGTCCGCCATTCACTAATACGGTATAATATTGAAGTCCATTTCCTTCAAGTGCAGCAATTCCAATTCCGATGGGAGTAATTGTTTCTGGTCCTTTTAAGCTTTTCTCGCCAATAATCTCCCCGATCCTATCCCTAACCTGTATGCCCACTCTATTCCGGGGGATTTCTAAAGTCTCAGACAATAGTTCACAAAGCAAAGGGGTTAAGCTTCCTCCTCCTATGAGGATAATGGCATGGGGAACCCCATTATTGAGTTCTAAAAGCTCCTTTGCTATTTTCTCTGCCAGTTTTCCAACCACTGAGCGAATGACTTCTAAAATTTCCGACTTATCTACGACGACTTTGGCCCCCAGAAAATCAGTAAAACTGACTCTTTGTTTCTTACATAATTCTCGCTTTACTTTTTCGCCTACTTTAAAATCCAGTAGATAATGTGAGCAGATTTCCTCTGTAACCTCATCTCCAGCCATGGGAACCATGCCATAAGCGAAAAAGGAACCACTGCGAGTTAGGGCTATATCCGCCGTGCCAGCCCCAACGTCCACCAAAGCAAGATTAAGCCGTCTCATATTTGGGGGAATAGCCGCCTGCCCTGCTGCAATCGGTTCCAACGTTAGGCTCGTCATTTCTAAGCCTACCCGTCCCAATACAGCCACTAACCCATCCACAACCGTTCGGGGTAAGAAAGTGGCTATTACAGACACTTTAGCCACTCTTCCTCGCTGCCCGATCAGATTCGAAATTTCTTCTCCCTCGTTCCACGAGGCAATGGTGTTATAACCTACACAATGATAACTTTGTAAATCGTCATCAGCGGAAGATTGCAATTGTCGCAGCGCCTGATGAACTGCTTCGATTTCTAAAGCTAATACATTCTCCCGTTCCCAGCGTACCGGAAGCAGTTCCTTATGTTCAGCCACTGCAACTTCTGTTTTTAATGCACGACCTGCCGCTGCCACGGCAACCTGTCTTAAGGAGGTATCCAATTTTTTTTCTAACTGTCCTTTAACCTTAGCAACAGCTCGAGCTACTTCTTCAACATCATGAACTTGCCCATCATACATGGCACGTTGGCGATGTTCTGTTTGAGCACTCGCTATGATTACATAACCCTGTTCTTCGCTTTTAGTCATCACTAGTCCCATGACCATACGGGTTCCAATATCCAGCGCAAAAATTGGTTCCACTTGTCTCACCTCTCTCTACGTAAATTCGCTTTATTTAGGTAAAATCCTTCTCGTTGAATATGCAGTCTAAGAACTGACCAATAGGAATCACTTGAGGACATTAAGCGACTTTCAATAGCGTGGGCAAGTTTCTGCAAGAGCTGATGATGATGTATATATTCTAGCTCACAAACGAATTGAACAGTAAAAAATAAAACGCCCGGTTGCCGGACGTTTTATGTTCAACCCCTTGCCCTATTCAGAGGATGTACTTTGTTAGTGAGTATTCTAAATGGCTAAATTGACAACTGATTCGCCAAATCATAAAGTTTTCTGTTAAATGGACGCCTATCTTCATAGGCGACATCAAGGGGTTTTGAAACAACCTCTTGATTGACATAGGCAGTCATCTTATTAGTCTCTTTGGCCAGTAGAATCTCAACCGCTTTTCCACCCATAGATGCGGCAATGACAGCATCGAGAGCGCTGGGGTTCCCGCCACGCTGCAAATGACCTAGAATAGTGATTCGTGTCTCAAACCCGGAACGGGTACGCAATTCCTCTCCGATCTTATAAGCACTTCCGGCACCTTCTGAGACAATGATAATACTGTGATTTTTACCACGTTGATGTCCGCGTTTCAACTTATCGCAGATTTCATCATAATCAAAGGGGATTTCAGGCACTAAAATAGATTCAGCTCCACAAGCAATTCCTGCCTGAAGAGCAATATTTCCACAATCTCTGCCCATAACTTCCACGACAAAGGTGCGTTCGTGGGAGGTCGCCGTATCTCGAATTTTGCCCACGGCATCAATGACTGTGTTAACAGCCGTATCAAAACCTATGGTCAAATCTGTGCCAGAAATGTCGTTGTCAATAGTGCCTGGAATCCCTACAATTTGAATCCCCCTCGCCAGCGTTTGCGCCCCTCGAAAGGACCCATCTCCACCAATCACTACCAAGGCATCTATTTGGTGCTTGTGCAGCTGATCTAGGGCCTTCTCCTGGCCTTCTAGTGTCATCATTTCTGCGGACCGGGCGGTCTTTAACATAGTTCCTCCGCGAAGTACAATATCAGCCACGGATCCTATACTCATTTCTTGGATTTCCCCGTGGATCAGGCCTTCATAGCCACGATTAATACCATAAACCTTTAGCCCATGGTAAATTCCTTTCCGGACCACTGCGCGCAGAGCTGCATTCATTCCTGGAGCATCTCCTCCACTGGTAAGCACTCCAATCCGCTGCATTTCTCTTGACATTGGATCACCCCTTTTCATTATCTTGCTATTTCAAGTTTTTAGTCAAACTATTAACATTTATTCAAACCATCCTAGTGTTTAAAATTACTTATAATAATTTCATATTTTTGATGCAATTCTAGATCATTAAGCAGCTTCTTTTGCATTTTTTTATATGACATCATGATGGTATTATGGTTTCGATTGAAAAACCGCGCGATCTCCGGATAAGAACTATGACAAAGTGATCGTACTATATAAATCGCCATTTCTCTAGCTTCATTTACTTTAGGCTTTCGGCTTGTACTTTGTAATTCCTCCACCGAAATCCCCATAGTCTGACCAACACGGCTTATAATGTTCATGGGATCAACTACCTTGTGCTTTTGGTTTTCTTCATTGTCCCAATAGTTCTTAAAACATAGGATACTTAATTCATCGTCATGTAACTCAGCAAATTGAATAAACTTCTTGATACATCTAATAGCATCGGTCAAATTACCCGTGCTCTCCGCAATCAGGCTTAAGATCGATTGGTCCATGTAAAGACGATTCTCACGAATATAGTCCTCCAGAAAGCGCTCTAATTCATCGTTTGAAGGTCGATCGATTGGGATCACGACACCACTTAAAAACCGCGAAGCAAGCCGATCTCCTAGAAAGTCTAAGGCCGGTGTATCCGCTTCAATGCTGATCACCATCTTGCCCCCACTTTCGATGATATATTCGTAAGTATAATGAAGTTCCTCAATTGTTTTGGCTTTACCTGACAAGAAATGAAGATCATCGATGATTAACAGCCGAGACGAGCGGTATCGTTTACGAAACAAATGTAAATTGTTCTCCTGTGCAGAATATGCATACTGGCGTGCAAAAGCCAAGGCATCCGTAATAAGCCCCTGTTTCTGTGGTTCAAATTTTTCATACAGATAATGTAATAGCGCTGATTTACCTACCCCCCTGGGTCCGTATATTAACGTTACCTCAGGAGCATTCTCAGTTTTATAATATTTAACTAGTCTGCATGCCCGTATGTTGAATTCACTTATAAACCAGTACAAAAGTGCCTCCCCTTTTAACATCTAGTAACCATCTTAATACATTAGCACAATAGTATTATCGCATATAACAGTAGAGGAATTTAGTCCAAGGTGTCGAAATATTCGAAAATGGTCGTTTGTCCTATTGAAGGGAAAATTATATCCATGGGTTTTAAGCAAGCAGTAAGTAATAGCAATTATGAAGATAGTTTCCATAATGCTCAAAAACTATGTGATGCCCATATACATCTTTTTCCCGATCGTCTGATGGGCGCTATATTAGATTGGTTGGCCTCTGCCCTCCGACGTCTGACTAACTAGATATCGGTAACACTCATCTGCAATGATGGTTAAAGGCTTATTTCTACGGGTTAAAAGGTAAAACCCTCGTTCGATATGAAAGTCTTTCACGTTTGACCATACTAACCCTTGTTTCTCACAGGATTCAGAAGTATGTTTTGAGAGAAATGAATACCCAATGCCAGAACGAACAGCATTTTTTACTGCTTCTGTACTTCCAACTTCTAAGGCTATATTAAAGTCATTTAGGTCGAGCCCAAGTTTTGCGAGGGCCTCCTCAAAGGCTCTACGATGCCCCGACCCGGTCTCGCGAATAATCATTGGATCTTCTCTTATGGAGTTGATATCAAGACTTTGACTCCCGCTTAAAGGATGATTATTCGAAATTACAAATCCTAGTTCATCCTTCAGCCAGAATTCAGAGGTTAGTTTTTCGGTATCAAAAACTGCTCCAACAACTGCAAAATCCACTTCATGTGCGAGTACCTTTTCCGCCATTTCAAGGCTATCCCCTATAGATAGTTTGAATATTATTTCCGGATATAATTTTCGAAAGGCCCCTAAGTACATAGGCAACAAATATTCTCCTGGAATATGGGAAGCTCCAATATGGACTTTCCCGCTCATTAACTTTTCCGAATCTCCAATTTCACGCATAAGCTCTGACCATTGATCAAGTATATGCAAGGTGTGCTTATACACTGTCTCCCCTTCGGGGGTAAGGGCAAACCCTTTTCCTTTACGATAAAGTAACTTGACCCCTAGTTTTTCTTCAAAAGCACGTATTTGGTTTGAAACTGCAGGTTGACTGATTCCTAACGTTCGAGCAACTACTGTAAAACTCTGTTCCTCGACCACCTGACCAAATAACCGCATGAGATCTAACATATGGCACCTCTATCTATTTATGATATATATGCAGAAGAAGAGGGCATGGCCCTCCTCTTCTGCTATAGAATACCTTAAAACGTCTAAATTATAACTAGGATTGAAGGGTAACTTTCTTCATCCTCTGATCTTCTAAGGGCTTATCTCCCCGATCTTTCGGTACACTTACAATTCGATCGACCTCTTCCATGCCTTCGAGCACTTTACCAAAGGAAGCGTATTGACCATCTAAGTGACTTGAAGCTTTGACAACAATAAAAAATTGAGAACTAGCAGAATTAGGCGCTGAGGTCCGAGCCATGGATATTACACCGCGATCATGTTTTAAATCATTTTTAAATCCGTTGGCTGTAAACTCGCCTCGGATTGTTTGTTTACTTCCACCCATTCCTGTTCCGTTGGGATCTCCACCTTGAATCATAAAGCCTGGGATACAGCGATGGAATATGAGGCCATCATAAAAGCCTTCAGAAACAAGCGACACGAAATTTTGAACTGTTTCGGGTGCTATTGACGGATAAAGCTCGATTTTAATCGTATTTCCGTTTTCCATTTCAATAAGTACTATTGGGTTTTGTTTTATGTCCTGGTTCTGAGTCGTTTCATTTGTCACCTGAGTGACCTCCTTTATGTTGGGTTTTTTATCCCTAATATTATACCACTGGAATTGAACTTTCCCTAATGTATGGAAAATATTTTTATAAGATATAAATTAGATATATAATTAGCAGGAGTTATCCTGCCTTGTTTTTGCAGTATAGAGATAGATAAAAAATACAATAATGGCCAGAACAACACCACTCCGAGCCAAGTAATGGTGCAAGATATGGGTAATTTTTTGCCAGTGTTCTCCAAGGATTCGTCCGAGTGTTATAAATGTTAAAGCCCAAATAAAAGCACCAATCCCTGCCAACACAACATAGCGTCCATAAGACAACTTACTCATCCCAGAAAAGTACGCTGTAAAATGACGAAATCCAGGAAAAAAGTATCCAATGACAATCAGCCGGTCCCCGTAACACTGAAACCAATGCTCAGCCCGCGCAATCTTTTTTTCATTAAGATGAAGATAGGGTGCAGCTTTGTGCAAGAAAGGAATTCCCAGCCTTCTTCCAATCCAATAACTCAAGTTCATTCCCAAAAAACTTCCTAAGGTTGCAACCATAAGTGTTTTACCAAAATCCATTCTTCCTAATGACGTTTGAAATCCGCTAAACGTCATTAGAAATTCATCCGGCACTGGTATACCAACCAGGCCGCATGTAAGTAAACTAAATAAGCCGACATACCTAAACTGATAAATTATGTCTGTTAAATACTGCTCTAGTCCTTGCATGCCCTGCCTGCCTTCCTTAATACCCCTATTACACCTGGTGCAAAACCAGGGCATAGAATAACTTCGACCTAATATTATAAATTCTACCCTGATTACCTAAAATCCTCTATTTAATGTTCAAAACAGATGCTATTTCTAGCATCTGTTTTGAACTAGTGGTATACCCTCTTACGTTTCATCATTTCCTTGAGTTTTGCCTGCAAGACGACGACTTACTATTCTGTTCGACGATTCGTAGATATATTTCTTGCCATCGACTATAGTCTCCAGGGCGACGGACTTTCCCCAAAGCGACTGAACAAGAGTTAGGGTTTTCTCCAGATATACAATATCTAGATCAGTTCCTTCATGACAATGTTTAAGATATAGTCCTCCTTTGCCTTCGTAGTCCCCCTCAAGAACGACAATCCGTGGATGCCCCCCATTAACTAATTGTTTTACTAAATTATCCCGTACTTTCTCCCATTCATTTTCTGTAACCTGCCAGTGGGCACCAACCTTTCTAAAATTGAATAAATTTAGATCCTCGACTAATTTCTTGCTAAGGTGATTACGAATAAAAGAAAGGTCATTTTCGGTCTCCCGTAGTTCGAATAGTTCATCTATGGTTTTTTCTTTAGCCAGATAATCCCATATCTTGACTCCCAAGTAATAAGGATTTAATCCTAATCGGGACGGTTGAACGACTTGGCTGTGCATAACAGCAAATTCTAGAGATTCTGCATCCGTTAGATCTAGTTCTCTCATAATTTTAGCATGCCAAAAGGTGGCCCATCCTTCATTGATAATTTTTGTTTCAATCTGCGGATAAAAATACAAGGATTCTTCACGCACAATACTGACAATATCTTTTTGCCATTCCTCCAATCCAGGGGCAAACTTAATAATATATAGCAACAGATCTTCGAATTCTTGCTGGGATGGTGATTCACATTCATCGTCTAACAGATCTTCCCATAAATCTTCGTAGGGCGAAGATATGCTATTCTGTCTAGTCTTCTGCCGACTGCCTTTAAATTGGCTGGCAGAGTTTCCTGGGCATTTGCCAGTACAAGCATTACCTTGACAACTCTGCCTTTCCTCCTTGTCTGGAACAATAAACTTAGGTTGATTATCAGACTCCTGGACAGGTCCGATATGAGAACGATAATCCACATGTTCTTGAATTGCTAGGACCGCATCCATGACTTGCTCGACTTTATCCCGACCATATCGGATTTCATAGGCATGGATTCTGTCAGCATGGGCACTCATGCGTTCAACCATATCTTTAGGAGTACGTGAGAAATAGTGATTATTCTTAAAGAAATCAACATGTGCGTATACATGCCCAATCACAAGTTTGTTTTGTATTAATCGATTCCCCTCCAACAGAAAAGCATAGGCTGGGTTGGTATTAATGACCAATTCATAAATTCGACTTAAATTAAGATCATACTGTAACTTCATCCTGTAAAAAGCTTTACCGAAGCTCCAATGCGTAAATCGTACCGGCATTCCATAGGCACCAAAGGTATATAAGGCCTCCGCCGGAACGATTTCAAAATTCACAGGATAGAAATCAAGTCCCATGCCACGGGCCACTTGCGCGATATCTTGCGCCATAGTACTTAAGGCTCGCATCTCATTGTCCATGACTCCCTCCTAGCTTTACCCCTCTTCATCCTAATCTCAAGAGAATACCGTTTTAAGGGCATCATATACCTCATTACGATCTCTGATGGTTACAAGACGTAATTTGGGATCGGAAATGCGCTTTAACGTTGACATTAAAGTACTGGAGTAATGTGTCCTTAAAATTTCACCATAGCCCACAATCTGACTTACTTCGACCAAGTTTTTCATCAGTGTTAAGGCTCGGGTATTATCCGAACCAATATTATCTCCATCTGTAAAATGAACAGGATAGATATTATAATGGGCCGGTGGATACTCTCTCTCAATTAAATCCAAGGCATATCTATAAACTGAGGAACAGCGGGTACCTCCACTTTCTCCGCGAGTAAAGAACTCCTCCTCGGTCACCTCTTTTGCCTCAGTGTGATGCGCTAAGAAACGCATTTCCACGTTTTCGTATTTTAAGCGCAAGAACCGTACCATCCAAAAGAAGAATGTTCGGGAGATATATTTTTCAAATTGCCCCATGGAGCCTGAGGTATCCATCATTGCCAGAATGACCGCGTTAGTTTCAAAATTCGGTCGAGTTTCCCAAGTCTTAAAACGTAGGTCTTCAGGTGATATTTTCAATTTGGCATCTTTATCTTGCTTCCTGGAGAAGGCCTGCCTTTTGATACTTTCGAGCAACGTACGTTTTTTGTCCACATTAGCCATTAGACCTTTTTTACGTACATCGTTAAATTCAGGACGATCATGAGCAATGAGTGGTCTTTTTTTATCGTCCAAGTTGGGCAGCTTTAATTCTTCAAAGAGGATATTTGCTAGATCTTCATAAGTTACTTCAGCTTCATAAATATCCTGGCCCGGCTCTTCACCCGCTCCGCTCCCTGCACCTCCTTTACCTTTCCCTTTACCTTGATCCCGCCCAAGGATATCTCCTGGCGACATTTTTTTGGTTCCTTGCCCCGTATGATTCTGCTTATTAAAATCATAGCGAAAGCGAAATTCTTCAAGAGAACGCATGGGAATCTTCGTGCTTTTTTTACCATCGGTTAAGATGATACTCTCATCGACAATCAGATCTCCCATTTGTTGCTTAATGACTTCTTCGACCTTTTCTTTATGCCTGGTCTGGTCAAGATGCCCTTTGCGATGCAAAGTCCAATCATCACGATTCACGATGATATCATCCGCCATACTAATCCCCTTCTCTCTACCGGTTAAGGAGGGCCCCAACATACTTCACAATCTCATTGGCACAGATTGGGCAATATCCATGCTCTTTTACGAGTCGATCCATAACATTATTAATTCGTCTCAGTTGCTCCTGATCTGGATGAGAGACTGATGTAGTGATCTTTACTATATCCTTAAGATCTGCGAACAACTTCTTCTCAATCGCTTCTTTCAAGCGTTCATGGGATTCATAACCAAAGGTTTTGCCTTTCCGAGCATACATGGAGATCCGAATTAAAATTTCTTCGCGGAAGGTTTTCTTAGCATTTTCCGAAACACCAATCTGCTCTTCGATACTGCGCATGAGTTGTTCGTCAGGGGCTAATTCCTCACCCGTAATTGAATCGTAGATTTTTGTAGAGTTACAGAAGGCCTCTACATTATCTAGGTAATTATTCAGCAATGACTTAGCAGATTCTTCGTAGGCATAGACAAAAGCCTTCTGAACTTCTTTCTTAGCCATTTCGTCATATTCTCGTCGGGCCACTGCAATCAGATTGAGCAGACTTTCCTTTTCTTCTTTCATAATCGATGTATGCTGAGATAACCCGTCTTTTAAAGCCCTTAAAATATCTAAGGCATTGATACAAGCATGCTCATCTCGGATTAAGGCTGTTGATATTCGGTTGATTACATATCGCGGATCCACACCGCTCATACCTTCCCCTTGTTCTTCTCCTTCCATAGCCAACTCTTTGATATCCTTTTGATTAAATCCCTCCACATCTTCCCCATCATAGATTCGCAACTTCTTGACTAAATCCATTCCTTGCTTTTTTGAGGGTTTTAAACGGGAAAGAACACTAAAGACAGAGGTCGCCCAAAGACTATGAGGAGCCAAGTGTACATTACGAATGTCACTTTGGCTAATCAATTTTTCGTAAATCTTTATTTCATCACTGACACGAAGATTATAAGGAATTGGCATTACTATAATTCTGGACTGCAATGCTTCATTCTTTTTATTCCCAATAAAGGCTCTATATTCATTTTCATTGGTGTGAGCGATAACTAATTCATCGGCCGAAATTAGGGCAAAGCGACCTGCTTTAAAATTCCCTTCCTGAGAGAGACTAAGCAGATTCCAGAGAAACTTCTCATCAGATTTTAGCATTTCCTGGAACTCCATTAAGCCTCTATTTGCTTTGTTAAGCTCTCCATCGAATCGGTAAGCACGCGGATCGGATTCAGATCCATATTCTGTAATCGAAGAAAAATCAATGGATCCTGTTAAGTCGGCAATATCTTGTGATTTTGGGTCTGAAGGAGTAAATGTTCCAACCCCTACCCGTTGCTCCTCAGAAAACAGGATTCTTCTTATTGGAAAACGTTCCACTTCACTACCAAACTCTTCATCCAAACGCAAGCGACATACGGGACAAAGATTCCCTTCGATACGGATTCCGTACATTTCTTCAAATTGTTGACGTAAGGACACTGGCAATAAATGCAGAGGATCTTCATGCATCGGGCATCCATCGATGGCATAGACTGCTCCTTCTTCAGTTCGTGTAAATTCTTCAAGTCCTCGTTTCAGTAAGCTTACAATAGTCGATTTTCCACCACTTACCGGCCCCATCAACAATAAGATCCGTTTACGGACGTCTAAACGTTTAGCTGCACTATGGAAATACTCTTCGATTAGGCGCTCCAACGTTTTATCCAACCCAAAAAGTTCTTTGTCAAAGAATTTGTACTTTTTTTGATCTCCAATTGTTTCAACCCCGGCCGCTTTAATCATCTCATAGATTCGAGCATGGGCATGCAGCGCTAAGTTGGGATTTTTAGTAACCATTTGCAAATAGTCAGCAAATGTACCACTCCAAACCAGTGCAGCCTCTACTTCACGATACTCACGCAGCCACTTAATGACTTCCATAGTAGCCCTCCCTTCTCTAACATCAGCAAGACTTGTCGGGATAATACTTAATATATATGCTTTGTTGAAGAAGATAAGTCATTGATCATATATGTATACTTATTAATCGCCATGCATGGAGCACGAAAACAAAAAACACCTCCTAAGAGATGTTTTTCCTTTATCGTTAATGCGTGAAACTATGGAATTAATACTCGATTCCTTTTCGCGCCATAATACCTTTTTCATAGGGATGCTTTCTTTGAACCATTTCTGTCACTAAATCAGCTCTTTCAATTAATGTCTGGGAAGCATTTCGCCCGGTCATGATTAGTTCTACATGGGATGGTTTACTATTCAGCAGTTCCATAACTTTATTTTCTGGAATTAGTTCAAACCAAATAGCATTCACTAGTTCATCTAAAATAACAAGATCCCACTTCCCTGAAAGAACAACTTCTTGAGCTCTTAAAAACGCTTTTTTGGCTTCTTGAATATTCTCTTCAAGATATTCTCCTTTGTGTACCCATCCCGGCCCACCAAAGTTTTCAAGCCGACATTCAGGACTTAAACGCTTCACTCCATCGAGCTCACCGTAGCTATCGTTTCCCTTCATGAACTGAATAATATAAACCTTAAAACCATGCCCAACTGCCCGTAAGGCTAAACCAAAGGCCGCTGTTGATTTCCCCTTACCATTTCCAGTATAAATCTGGACGAGTCCTTGAGTTAGATTTGACATATTACACCTTCCGTATCCATTTTTCAAGTTGAGGATGGATATAGACAACGTTTGGAGATGTTAGTATTTCTGGAAATCGTTCCAGGGTTTGACGGTTAAAGGATATAGAAAAAAACAGCTTAATCGATGATTTCTCATCGTTAGCTCTTAGCTCAACTTTATCTGGGTAAAGGTAGTAGGAATAGTTTCCATCGCGCCAAGATACTTCTAACTCTCCCAATTTTACACATATTATTCCGAACTCTTCAACTTTAACATGAGCAACGCTGGCAAAGGATTGTTTAAGACGTTCTGCTTCAATGGCAACCTGTCCAACTTTGAACTGGGATTCTAAGAGTTGCTCGACTATTAGCCGAGCGGGTATTGAAATGTCCTCAAAAATCCGTCGCTCGCTTCTAATTTCAACAAGTAGTTGATCAAATTTCTGAACATGAATTGAACGAACTTGATAGGCCTTCTTTAAGGCTTTTTCGAACGTGAGATACACGTCTTCCAAGCATTCGAGAAGGATCGAATCTTCCTCTCTCATCTCTTGATATCCCCCCCGTCCCCTATCAGTAGCAACATCTATAGTTGTATTCTAACTTAATTCTTATGATTTATAAAGCTAATTCATATAATATTTTGGAAATATCCCAACTACTTCTTCCTTCGAAGACGTTTTGAAACCTGCTGGACTCTATATTCTATCCAATCTGTTGACATTTCCGCTTCCCGTCCCCTTTTTAGCGCCTTCCAGTAGCACTCTAAGGCATCCCGATCGTTTCGACGCCTTTCGTAGAACTCTGCTAAATGTATGAGTGCTTCTATCGTAAACTCCCCATGGAGTTGAGATCGGTCTTCAGATTTATCATAAACGTATAGCGAACTATCTGTTTGCTGCATTCCTTTTAGGAGGCCCAAAGCCTCATATACTTCGCTAACACGCTGCTCATCGTGACATGCTTCAAAGAGATTTAGGGCTTTTAAATAGTATAATTCAGATTTGGCAAAATCCATAGAAATAAATAGTAAGTTTCCAAGACTTAGGTATCGCATAGCCAGGTCTAAATTCTGCTCAGGATAATTCTGAATTGACAATTCAAGATAATATTTAGCTTCCTTGAAATTTTCTAAATTTTGCTCAATTTTACTTAAGAAATAGCAACTCTCACTAATAATCTCTTGCGTTTCGAACTGTAAACAAAGGGCTACCGCCCTTTGCTGATTTTCGAAAGCCAAATATATTTCATTTTGGTCGAAGTAAAGTAAAGCTAAATATTGAAGGGCTGTTGATAGAGCGGCCATATCTTGTATTTGAGCAAATAGTTGACAAGCGTGTTTTAAATTTACTAGTGCTTCAGTTTTTTGCCCTAATCGAAAACACAATTCTCCAGAAAGGACATCTAACTCTGCCTCCCCTTTGGGAAAGCCGTAGGAACGACAGAGCTCTACTGCTTGTGAGTATGCCCTCTTTGCACTCGTCCATTCTTCAAGTACAGCATAAACTTGCCCAAGATCGGCATAGAGCATACTGAGCCTTAACTGAGGAGATGCAGTTGGGTAGATTGCTATTGCTCGCTCATAATCTTCAGCGGCTTCTTTTAGCCTGCCCTTTTTCACCGAGATACTTGCTAACCCTGCCCAGGCTTCGGCCATACCCTTAGCATTCTGGATTTCTTGACAAATCTGTAAGGCTTCGTTAAACCCTGCTTCTGCAAATTCTAAATTGCCCAGGCGCACCCTTACGGTCGCGAGGAGGCGTAATGTAAATGCCACGATTTCTGGAACAGTTAATTCATACGCTTTTAATAGGCCCTGAACAAAATAACTTTCTGCTTTAAGATACTGTTCATCTCCAAGGCACTGTGTTCCATCTTCCATAAGGTTCCGCCAAACTAATAATTCGCTATCGTACATATCAATCCCCTCCGTGTCTGCTCCATCATATGCACGAGTCGAATTATTGGGCATATTATAAAGATATATTTTAAAATTACTGCAACTAAAAATGGCCAGAGACTTGATTGGTAAAGAACTGGAAGAAGTTTTTAGGCGAAGGAACTTGTAACCTAGACATAAAAGTCGAAATATGATAATCTAAATCTCAAGAAGGGAGTGTTTAGCTTTGAATACTTATCGTCCTTCACAGACTTCGAATTATTGGATGCTTGCACTCAAATTTATCATTCTCATTCTGGGACTTTACCTCTCAGCCTTAGTCTTAATTAAAGTGTTCTCATTGGTATTTGCGGTTACCTTCTTCCTGGTTCGTATACTTGTTTTTGTAGCTGTTTCATTTGTAGTGCTTCATTTTTTCCTAAAACTTCTATTTAAAATTAATTTACTTGATTCCGGTAAACAATTCATTCGACGCAGAACCTATTAATTCTTTCCTTGACTCCAATATATAAGTTGTTTCTCGACATAATTAAAACGCCTTTTCAAGGCGTTTTTTTGTTTTTATCCTCATGATCCTGCTACCAAATGAATATTCTTTAGTCGAAGGAGGAGTGCCAAATGCGGATTATTATTTTCAAACGTCCCACATGGCGAAATGTTGCTCTCTGGGGAATTCTATTATTCGTCATGCTTGCTTATCGAGAAAATGTTACATCGGTTTTCTCTGGAAAGTTAAAACCAATCTATTCAGTCAATGTCAATTCCAAGGCTATTGGTCTGACCTTCGATATCAGTTGGGGAGAAAAAACGGCCGAACCCATCTTAGATACTCTAAACAAAGAAGGAATTAGGGCCACTTTTTTTCTCTCTAGTCCTTGGGCTGAAAAACACCAAGAACTAGTGAAACGAATGGTAGCCGAAGGGCATGAAATCGGTTCCCATGGAAACCGTCATATCGATCTTAATACTTTAGGGGCAGCGGAAATAGAAAAAGAAATTATTACAGCACAACAAGTTCTAGAACAAATAACCAGTAAGAAAGTCCGGCTGATACGTACTCCTAATGGTGCGTATAATAATAAGGTAATCGCAACCGCCGATCAATTAGGCTATCGTGTGATTCAGTGGAGTGTTGATTCTCTAGACTGGAAACGGCCCGGTCCTAGTGCCGTTGTTAACAACGTACTCAATGGGTCCCGGGCAGGAGGTGGTGCCAAACCCGGAGACATCATCCTATTTCACGCCTCAGATTCTGCACCTGATACTATTCAAGCCTTACCCATAGTTATACAGAACCTTAAGAGTAAAGGGTACACCCTTGTCCCCGTCGGAACGTTACTATCTGAGGCAAGCAGTACATGGCCGCCTGAAAGCAACTTAAAAGAAGAGCCGCTCCCAGCTAAGTAAAGACCTGCTCAGCTTGTTTCAGCCACAATAGAGCGCAATTTGAAATCTGCCTTTTGTCGATCAATTACTTGATTTAAAGCTTTTTTTGCATCCTGGTTTAATTCGCCCTGGAGTCCGCTATCAAGGGCGCTTTTAAGTAAGTTTTCCCCAATTTCGACCTGTCCTTTTGCTAAGGCCTGGATTCCTTTCACATAGGTTATATACACTTCCCCCTTAGGCAGTTCCTGCAAAGAGACCAAGCTATCCGTTAACCCGTTTAGATTACCATGATGAATTGAGAGGATCGCTTTCTTCGTCTCATATAGCCTATTTTTAGGCCGCCATGTTTGTGCATCAATGGATTGACTAAGCTCAAAAGCTTTTGTCCATTGCTCTTCCTCTAGGGCCACATCGAAAGCCATGGATAAACAAGCTGGGTTATTCGGGCTTAGTTGCTGTGCCGCTGCGAGCTCAGATTGTGCAGCTTGAAGATCTTCCTGGGCCAAGGCCGCATGAGCTAAGGTTAAATGCCTGATTGTCTGCTCATCAATCGATAATGACTTCCAGTTTATTTCGGTTGCAGTGAGTAAACGCCGAGCTTGTTGCACATCTCCATTAGAGAGAGACAACAACCCCTCTCCCACCAATTTTAGATTGCTTTCACTCATTATGTCCAAGACATTCTGTGCAGTTATTAACTTCCCATCTTGTAGATAAAGCACCAATAACCAAAACTGGTGCTTTTCGTCTGTATATGAGGCCAACTTAGATTCTAAGTCTTTACCTCCCATATTGAGTTCCAGCCATAGTTGTGTATCTCTTATAATTCCTAGCTTATTTAACAAGCCTGCATTTCTCTCAAACCAATGTAGTTCTTCTTGCACTTTTTGAACATCATAATTATCTTTTGCCTGCCGTATTTTCTCTAAACGCCAAACGAAGGGTCCAGCTGTTAACATAAAAACAATAGTCAAAAGTAGCAAGAAGATCGTCTTCCGACGATTTCTTCGACCTCGTTTACGTCGTTTTAACAATATTTTCCCTCGTTTCTAAAGCCCTTTCATGATTCTAAGAGCGAATCTCTAATCCCTTATCCCTTAAATTATACATCTCTGTTTTGTCAGTGCCCTTTCCAGGTTGAAAAGCCTTCCCCTACAACTTCTGGCACTTCTGAAATAGCTACAAAAGCAAGAGGGTCCTGATTACGAACAATTTCTTTTATCTGAGACAATTCTGAGCGATTGATAACACAATAAACAACTTGCTTATTTTCTCCTGAGAAAGCTCCGATTGCTTGAAAAAGTGTTACCCCTCGCTCAAGCTTGGCCATGATTTCCTCAGATATTTTCTGGGGCTCTGTTGTAACCACCATGACTGATTTTGATAAACTTAAGCCTTCCTGAACAAGATCCACAACTCGAGTTGCAATGAACATATAAATCATAGCATACATGGCCATCTCTGGTCTAAACAAGATAGCAGCACCGAGAAAAATGAGAGCATCAATCCCAAGCAGGATTTGTCCAACACTAAATGAAGTTGTTCTCGCAAGCAATACTGCTAAAATATCCGTTCCGCCAAGTGACCCTCTAGATCGAAAGATAATCCCCATTCCAATTCCAGTAAGAACCCCTCCGGATATCGCGGCTAACAATCTATCGTCCGTTAATACTGGAAGGTGCGCAGTCAGGGAAAGGGTGGCGGAGAGGAGTCCGACACCAACAACACTAAACACTAAGAAATCTCTCCCTACCATACGCAGCCCTAGAAAAAAAAGCGGGAGATTTATGAGCAGCACTGTCCAACTGACAGGCCAATTAAATAAGTAATAGAGAATTATGGAAATACCAGTAGCTCCTCCATCTGCAATTTCATTCGGAATAATCAATGTATTGATACTGATACTTACAATAGTTGCTCCGATTACGATGCCAATAAAGTGCTTAAATAATTGCCAGGTAAAGTAGTCACGAAAAGGTCTAGGCAATAGAGAATCCCCCGTCCTTGTTTCTTAAAACGCATTTATTCATCTTTAGATTATATCCTAGAGTCTGCCTAGAGACAAATCCTAACTTAAGCTTAACCAACCTAGCTTAACCAACCCTTGACAAACGATATATACTTAGGTTAAAGTATTGAAGTGTTCCCAATAAGCGCTCGTAGCTCAGTGGATAGAGTGACGGTTTCCGAAGCCGGAGGTCGCAGGTTCAAATCCCGCCGGGCGCACCATGACAAACCAAGCCACAACTCTGTTGTGGCTTTTTTTACGTATAAGACTTCCATGCAGCTTAGCCCCACCCCTGATGAATGAAAAAACAGTATTGGGTCAAGATCCAAACATTACTGGCGCGGATCTAACGCACTGCGTAGGCCATCCCCTAATAAGTTATAACCCAGTACAGTCAAGAAGATGGCTATCCCAGGCCAAATGACTGTCCAAGAAGCCGCAAAAAAATAGTCTTTACCTTCAGCTAACATTAAGCCCCAACTCGGATGGGGAGGCTGAACGCCAAGTCCTAAAAAACTCAAACCAGCCTCTGCTAAGATAATAACCCCAACGTTCATGGTTGTATAGACAATCACTGGTGCTAATATATTTGGAAGGACATGTCTCAGGATAATTCTTGAATCGTTTGCACCTATAGAACGAGCGGCTTTTACATAGTCACGGTGTTTAAGAGATATGACCTGTCCACGAACGAGTCTAGCATAATTTGTCCAGCCAACCATACTTAAGGCAATAAAGATATTTAGAAGATTTGTGCCTAAAAATGTTAGGATTGCTATGGCCAACAAAAAAAACGGAAATGCCAAGAAAACATCCGTGATTCTCATTAGTAAAGAATCTAGCCAACCACCATAATATCCTGCAATAGCACCAATGATTAATCCGATCAAGAGTGAAATACTTGTCGCCACCACTCCAATAATTAAGGATGGCCTTGCTCCGTAAATAATTCTGCTAAATACGTCTCGCCCAAGAATATCCGTACCCATAATGTGATCGAAGCTAGGTGCTTCTAGAGATTCGTACATAGCAACCTGCAGCGGATCATAAGGAGCAATAATCTCTGCACAAAAGGCAAAAATTACTGCTAATAAAACGAGGAAAAGACCGAAAATTACAACCCAATCAGTTCTCAAGCGAGTCCACATTCGATAGTTTCTCCTCTCCTCAACTTTCAATCATTAGTCATATCGGATCCGAGGATCTAAAAGAGCATAGGAAATATCCACTAGTAAGTTAATCAGCACAAAGACCAGAGCTAAAAAGAGGGTTACGCCCTGAACGACAGGATAGTCTCGTCTAGAGATAGCATTGAAAAGCATAGTGCCAATTCCAGGAAGGGAAAATATAGTTTCAGTTAAAATGGCACCACCCATCAGACTTCCGAAATCTACACCTGCCTGAGTTGTCACAGGAATAAGGGCATTTCTCATAGCATGCTTAAAAACAACTATACGACTGGAGAGCCCTTTAGCTCGTGCAGTTCGAATATAATCCATGTGTAGAACCTCTATCATGTTAGAACGAATTAATTGTGCATACATAGCCATTGAAGCAAATCCGAGTGTAAATCCAGGTAAGATATAGTTTTGCAGATGAAATCCTTCTCCACCTGTACCACTAACAGGGAGTATGTGGAGCAAAACACCAAATACTAATTGCAACACCATGCCCAGCCAAAAGGTAGGCATGGAAACCCCAATCAAAGCAGAAAAGGTTGTAAACCTATCCCAAAAGCTGTATCGCTTAACTGATGCCAAAACTCCGATCAGGACCCCCAAAGTTAGGGCCATTGTTTGAGCTACAACCACGAGACAAAAGGTAACCGGAATCTTGTCGTAAAGCATCTGGGAAACTTCTTGATGTTGTATATAAGAACGCCCAAAATCTCCCTGAAGAGCATTCCATAAATACTGAAGATAACGTGTTAACAGCGGTTGATCCAGTCCCAAGCCTTGGCGAGCATTTTCCAAGGTTTGGGGTGAAATATGTTTCCCTAACATCAATACAACTGGATCACCAGGGACAAAGGACATCATTAAAAACGTGAGGATTGATATTCCTAAGATGACAGGTATCAATTGGAAAATACGCCAAATGATAAAACGTGCCACGACTATACTTCCTCCCATGAATCAGCAGACTCTCATAGTAGATCCGTAAAATTTAACTAAAGATAAATGAATTAAATGCAGTTTATGCAAGTGATTGCATAAACTGCATAGTATTTTTGCAACAAACTACTTTGATAACCATACAGTACGCATATCTTTTTGGTCGAGAGCACTAATGGTTAAGTCATGAACATTTTTTCCAAATAAGCGCAAATAGGTAGTGTTAAATGTCCATATCGCCGGTTGATCCTCTACAAGCTTTTCTTGGATGGTTTTGTAGATGGCCATTCGTTTTAATGTATCATTTTCTTCCAGCCCTTGAGTCATCAACGTCTCGACTTGTGGATTCGAATAAAACGTATTATTATTCATACCCCATTGAGATTTTGTATAGAGAACCCGTAAAGAATTATCAGGGTCCGGATAGTCAGCACCCCAAGCTAGTCGGAACATTTGTGTATCGCCCTGCTGTACAGCATTAATGTAGGAGCCCCATTCCATGGATTTTAATTCCGTTGGGATTCCAACCTCTTTGAGCTGACTTTGAAAGGCTTCTGCAATTATTTGATTAGTTTGGTTAAAGTTATAGGCATATTGAATCGGTGCAAGTCCTTTACCTTCAGGGTACCCTGCTTTAGCTAAGTACTCTTTGGCTTTTGTCTGGTCAAAGGATGGACATATAAGGTCTTTATCATAACCAGGCATTGTTATTGGTAATGGACCGTTGGAAACTGTTGATAGACCGCTAAGTATACTATCGACAACACTCTGTGGATCAATGGCATAAGCGATAGCTTTACGCAAGTATACATTATCCTTAAAAGGCGCCTTACTTAGATTAAATCCAATGAACTCATTTGTGAACGTAATTGTCTTAATGGTCTGATCAGGAAATTCCTGGATGATCGCTTGGCTTTGACCAGGAGGTAATAAATCGACATAATCTAAGGTTCCTGCCCGAAACTCATTTAAAGCAGTGGATTCATCTTTAAAGATTTTGTAAACCACTTGATCCACATGAGCCTTTGTCCCATAGTAATCCTTGAATTTTTCAATGGTTATATCTTGATCGGAATTCCACTTTACAAACTTAAAAGCTCCTGTTCCCACTATGGTTTCAGGAGTGGAAGCAGGGGTACCAAAGTCTTGGCCAGCTTTTTTAGCAGCCTCGAGCTTATAAATACTGACCGTTGGATGACCTAAAGAGGTGAGGAAAGCTGCATTCTTTTCCTTTAAAGTCACCTCGATGGTATAGTCATCAATCTTTTTTAACCCAGAAATTGTTTGAGCCGCTCCACTGTTCACCTCAGCAAAGCCTACAATGGGTTCCAGCGGAAAAGCTACCGGGGAGACTGTGGCTTTAGCTGCTAAGCGGTTCCAAACATCGAGAATATCTTGAGCATTCACACCCGTACCATCATGAAACTTAACATCCTTACGGATATGGAAGGTAAGTACTTTTTTATCGGCTGAATAATCCCATTTCTCCGCTATAGCAGGTTTTACTTCTAGAGTATTAGGATCGTATCTTATCAGCCCATCGTAGAGTTCTTTCGCAATTTCAATCCCATTGACTTCAACTAAAAATGCGGGGTCAAGGGCAGTCGGACTGGAAATCATTCCAAAACGAAACAATCCACCATCAACAGGAATTGAAGCACTTAGTGTGGTATTTTTCGTAGGCTTAGTAGTTAGTCCACAACCTGTCAGAATTAAAGCTGCAGATACTATAATAGCAATAACAAGTGAAGGATATCGTTTACTATTAAGCATTTTTTCTCCTCCCAATTTCCTAACATCTTTCTTTTTGTATATACGGCCTCAATTTCGATAAGGTAAGAGTTGTCTGCTACAAGCAATATATAGTTCTACAATAATCCCTTAATACCTTTAACATTTTCCCTAATCAATTGAATTCTTTACTATTTCATAAATCTCATTATGGATATCTTCCTTACTCCTTAATTCACCATTATGTATACAATTCACCATTGTCCACCCATAGGAAATCTTGATCTCTGTCGCATTGTTATAGGAGTTTAGTAAATAATTATAATTTCGCTCATGTATGTCTTTTTCAGCACTGCCATATTTGTTCGATCGATTGCTTATTAATATTTGACTAAATTTCGGGTGCATATCCAGGAAAATTACGCAATCGGGTACCGGAAGCTTAAACTTTACAAATTCCAAATCCCATAACCACTTGAGATATTCCTCTCTATCAGCAGGATTAATTATTTTTGCCGCCTGATGAACCATGTTTGATGTAGTATATCTATCTGCCAAAATAATTCCGCCGCTCTGATAGAAGCCTTCCCAACCCCTCTTATAGGAGGCATATCGATCAGCGGCATAGAATGTCGATGCTGCATAAGGATTGACGTCATTCGGATCGACCCCAAATTCTCCATTTAAATACATCTTGATGAGAGCTGAGGAATTACTCTCATAGTCAGGAAATTCAACCTTCTTAACCCTATAGTTATTAGAGGCAAGTTTATCAAACAATAGTTTTGTTTGGGTAGCCTTACCACAACCATCCCCTGCTTCGATTACTATTAACTTACCCTTCAAGATAACCGTCTCCTTTTTATCCGCGTGTCAAATCTGAAAGTTTGGAGGTATTATTCTTTGAATTACTGCCCGTAAAGTAATTTTACTTACATAGTCTATCAACAAAACGACATTTCAACAACAATTTCAATATAATACTTGCTAATACTTGCTAATATATTTGGATATAACTCTAAAGCACCTCGCATTTCCTTAAACAATGGAGGTGCTTTACTTATTTCATTATTAGCCCAAAATCTCATGTAACAGCAAAGGGATGTGATTCTTAGTCACACCCCTTTAGTTTATTTATCCTGTGCAGTTCGTCTGAATTTACCAGTACCACATGTCGAATCAAAGTCATAGGCAAACGTTTAAAGGTGTTTAGTGAAAAAAGATTGTTGCTTTTTCCTTTAGCTAACCTTACTCATAACTCTCAATTTATCTGCAAGGAGCGCTATAAATTCCGAGTTCGTAGGTTTTTGTCGCTCTATGTTCATCGAATATCCGAAAATTCGTTTAAGTGTATCCGTATGTCCACGTTCCCAGGCTAACTCTATGGCGTGTCGAATTCCCCGTTCTACACGGCTAGGTGCAGTGTCGAACTTTTTCGCGATACTAGGATATAGTTCTTTGGTTACGGCACCTAGCAACGAGACATCCTCAACCACCATCAGAATGGCATCTCTTATGTATTGATATCCTTTGACATGGGCTGGAATCCCTATTTGATGCATCATTGTTGTTACTTCGACATGAAGATTAAGGCCACTTCCGACTGTGGTAACAATGGGCGAAGCAGAAGAGGTATTCTGGGTAGGAGGAGTGGATGGCATATCCTGAGTTAATGAGCGAATACGTTTACTGAGTATATCTAAATCAAAGGGTTTAAGAATAAAGTAGTCTACCCCGAGCATCATGGCCTGATGAGTGAGAGACTCTTGTCCAAAGGCTGTTAGCATGATTATTTTAGGACGGTTAATCGTCGTCCGTGCATTGATTCTTTCTAATACCCCTAAACCATCTAAATTTGGCATTACCAAGTCAAGAATAATCAAATCTGGTTCTTGACTTTGAATTAACTCCCAAGCTTCTAAGCCATTATTTGCAACTCCAACTACACTCAAATCTTCTTGACCTTGGAGATAGTTCTGTAGCATTTGACATAAATTCCGGTTATCGTCCGCGACAATTATTTTTATTTTTTTGCTCATACTTTTAATCAACCCGCCTTAATTGTATTCCGGTCCACCATTCATTGCCTTAAGCACTGATCTCGACCGTGCCTTTATTATACGCTAGGGGTGATGTCGAAATCGCAAATAATAAGGCAATTATAAAAAGGGGTTGAAATATGGCTAAACTCTTACTACAAAAGGGGTTTTATGGATATTTATGGTATTTATAATTATCGCAAAATAGTCTAATATTTTCTATATGATTAACTTATTATGAAATCATAATCGAATTGTTATGAAGACCATCGAGATTTATCATTATTATCAAGGCAATCTGTATTTACCTGATATAATGAACAATATTTTTCATTTAATAAAATTTATAGTGATATATTGAAGAATAGTAGCTATATTCTAGGGAAGAATAATCTAAGAATAATCTTAAAGTAGTTAAAGGAGGATTTATAATGATAGCTGCAGTTGATAAAGATGCTTGTATTGGTTGCGGAGCTTGCCCCGAATTTTGTCCCGAGGTATTTAAAATGGAGGATGATGGATTAGCCGTAGCCTATACTAACCCTGTTCCTAGTGAGGTCGAGGCATCGGCAAAAGACGCTGCTGATGGTTGTCCGACGGATGCTATACATGTTGATTAATAATAAATAGGTGAAAGCGGATGATTATTCATCCGCTTTTTCAATACCTTTATCTCGTGCCTGCTCGGCATATTCACGCAGTTCATCCAAACCAATTCGGTCAATAAGACGCCCTATCCTCTCCTGGGGTTTAGCATTTTTCTTATAGTAATCAATGACGGCATCCATAGCGGGAATTATTTGCTCTTTTTTTAGATTTTCTAAAAGAATATTCCCTTGTCTTGGTTTAACTCCGCCATTTCCACCGACATACATATGATAACCTTTGCTAGTACCCATCAGTCCTAAATCTACGGAAGCAGAATCCGAACATTTATTGGGACAGCCTGAAAGTCCAATCTTGAATTTTGAAGGCAATTGCATACCGTGATAACGCTTGTCAATATCCATGCCCAGCGATAAGGTTTCCTGTAACCCTCTCTTACAAAAGGTATCCCCTGGGCACACTTTTACACTTCGGACACATAAACCCACCGCATGTCCGGGGTCCATACCTAAGTCTTCCCAAACTTTAGGAACATCCTCGGGTTTAAGACCAACGATAGCTATTCGCTGAGCAGAAGTAACCTTGAGTGCTTGGGCATGGTATTTTTCAGAAACATCAGCAATTTTACGTAAAATATCTGGGGTCACAACTCCTGCAGGTATATGAGGTGCAATAGAATAAGTCTTCTTGTCCATTTGTAAGATGCCCCCAGCAGGTTGGGCTTTTGCCGCAGCCTCTTCAGACATTTCACCTTGTTCAACAGAATTTACTTTTTCTAACAACACATTTGGATCAATACTATGCATCTGTGCTGCATTAGCCAACGTTTCGTTAACTGAAAATGCGCAGCCTAGACAGTGTAATCCTAATTCCTGCATAGCTTCAGCAGTTTTTGGATTTGAAGACATAATGTCTTTTAGTTTCATATCTAGTGTAAATCGCATGGACTCATCTCCTAACCATGAATGAGCGCTGGTAAACAACGCGTGCATACATGTTTCTCTTCACCTTGGTGGACATAAGTTATTACAGGGGTTAATTCACTTGTAGTCCCACAGTTTGAGCATTCTAATTCAGGAACCTCTTTTTTCACGTCTGCCATTTGAATGACCTCCTTCTTGTGTTTATAGTTTAGCATTCTAAACTAGGTTTAAGTGTGACCGAAAACACAACTCAGTGTGTATTTACGCACTCAGAAAATATTCGACGAACTCAGTTTAAACCATTCGACGCTTTACTATACGGAGGCTAAGATTAAAGTATAGATTAAAACCATTATACCCTGGGACACTAATCTCCTAGGTTTTTCAGAGTCTAAACATACTCTACTATACATAAGAAAACACGGTTTACCAGATGGTACAACCGTGTTTCTTACGATTTTCTTATGAAATTAAGAGGTTTATTTAGCCAACAAAAAGATAACTAACCCAATAGCTAAGTAGAGTATACCCACATATAAGCGCAACGGTGCTTCGCTCTTTTGAGAGCTTGAATGCTTATCAGTGTCAGGTCGGAACTGACCTTCCATCATGATCCCCCCCAATATACGAGAGGTCGTTGATCCGCTTTATACCTTTAATTTTCCAGCCTTTTTCGGTTTGTTCCAGATTCATAGAAAACATTGCCTTTAGTTCATCCTTTGATGAAGATGTCGTCCATGAAACCCGCACAACGATTTCTTGTGAACCGTCTGTATTAGGATTCATAAACTCCACTTTTTGTAAGGATAACAGAGGATCCTTGTTCATTCGGGTCTCCCAAGCTTTGAACTCACGTTCATCTAAAGAACCCATGGGCAAACTAAGCAGATCACTTGCTAGGTCAGTTTGACGTAAGTCCATCAACTTCCAAAACTGTTGGACTGTAGTTCTCGGAGCACTGCCATATTGAGGATCCGCTAGAGTCGATATCACTGCTTGAGGTGTTTTCAAGACAATTAGTGTCATTAGACAGACGAGTGATATCCCAAGTATCCACGCATAACGACTTTGACGCATAATTTCCCTCCTTGCTTGTCTCTCTATATATTCTAGGAGGGAAAAGTAACTTTAAGACCACTTTATCCAAAAACTTTTCTTAAAACATTAAGCACGAACTCAGGTAAACGAACATAGTAAATGCGCATAGTCTCTGTCCCCCTTTACATCCGCTTAAAATCCACACTCAGTGGTAATGTATGCAGACAAAGTCGCGAATGACCTCTTAAACCGATTGGTAATTCTTTACTGCATCTTCAAGTTGGGCAACCAGCAAACGCTCTTCTTCTGTATTGGCTGTGAAATAGAGACGACCGATAATCCCTGTAATAAGTTTAAGCACATCTTCTAACACCAATTTCTCTTTCATAGCCAATTGAGCACTAGTTTCGATCAAGGCAACTCCGAATTGATGTCCTACTCCATCCTTAATCATACGTGTACAACTCTTCCCTAACAGCCTCATAACTAAAGACGCTTCCTGAACATCTAATTGACGAACTGCATCAATCGTAGTAGTTAACCCTTGAACCATACGTAAACCCACGCTATTCCAGCTTATTTGTTGATTATCCATTATATGTCCCCCCTAAGCATTCGATACCCGTGCCATACTATATGCTTAATGCGAACTAAGGGTGAATAAAGAAAATTTGGTTTGCGCCCACACTAAGACACTGTCTTTAAACGTATTAGCCCTTCTTGTCAGACACTGTCTTCACACGTAGTAACACTGTCTTACATGTTAACTTAGCGGAACGAAGACACTGTATTCGCACGGGTTAGCATAGCGTAAATGTCGCAGGCGAAGGTCCGCGGACTGCAAGAAAGGACCTTCAAAGGCAACTTTAGGTACCTATAATTTCCACAAAAAGGAAAGAGCAGAGAGGTCAAAACACCTTCCCTGCTCTTATGTAATTCTAAAATCATTAATCCTATCGAACTCCAAACAAGACTGCGCACATAAAATGTGCCGTCTCCCCACCCCCACACACATTCTTCTTAATCTTCAAGAATAACTAAATGCACCAAAGCCAGGACGCAATGTGACACGAGCACGAGGTCTTTACGTAAGTAGAAAAGCAACTTCCGTCTAAACGACCGACCCCAATAAACTGTATCAAACAAGACGGCGCACATGAAATGTGCCGTCTCCCGAAACCACAAGCACATCTCAACGATCTTCAAAGACTAACTAAACGCTCCAAAGCCAGGACGCAGTGTGACACGAGCGCGAGGTCTTTACGTAAGCAGAAAAGCAAACTTCCGTTTAAGCGACCCCAGATACGGGGCAGTGTACAGGGATGTACACTGCCACCAGTGAGCCAAGGACGGCTCATCTGGTACGATAGTCTCCGGTGGAGATTATCGCCGTAGGCGGGTTCTTCAAACAATACTATCGCCGAAGGATGAACCCCGCTCCCCAAAGCCAAGAGCTTAAACGGTTAGTTTGCTCTGCGTCGTAAGCACCGAACGCTGTGTCACACAAGTCCCTTCACAAGTCCCCTCTACTTCCCCAACTTAGCTACTTTAAACGTGGACACCATTAAGAATGCTAAGACCACCATGCTGACAAGATAGATATACCAAGGCAACATTGTTCGGAAAAACATTAAAAGGGCCATAAAACCGCCTGCAAAGGTAATAGGTACACCAACAAAATAAGTTGTAATATTCATCATATTAAATCGTGCTAAACGGACGGCACCACAAAGTGCAAAAACCGCAGCAATAACTAACCCAGCATACTTAACATAATCTGACTGAGGGTACAAGATTGCTTGATAAGTAAGAATAGCAGGTGCCACCCCAAAAGAGACCAGGTCGCTTAAGGAATCAAGCTCTTTACCAAAATCTGAGCTCACAGAAAGTCTGCGCGCGACTTTCCCGTCCAAACTATCCATAAGAACTGATAGCAGGATCATGGCAGCTGCTAATGTGTAAGCACCTTCAATAACCCAGATCAGGGCTAAAAACCCAAAAAGCAAATTAGCCAATGTAAATATACTGGGGATCATGCGTGTAGTAATAGGATTTCCCCTCACTAGACTTTAAACCTCCTCCTCAGCTTTTCTCTAGTTTATCATTTTCAGCCCGATTATAAAAGCTCTTCGTCTAAATCCCTAGTATATTCCTCAATTTTTCGAAATACTAAAGAATTCTCTCCACGAATATGCGTCTTGATTGGTAGTGATCCTAAAAAGAATCTTCCATAATATTTTTCAATGACCCTGTCATCAAGTAAGATTACTATCCCACGATCCCCTCTAGAACGTATTAGACGCCCAAAGCCTTGTTTAAAGCGGATTACTGCTTCAGGTAGTAAAAGATCACGGAAGGGATCCCGTCCTTGAGATTTAAGATACTCAGATCTAGCTTCGATTAAAGGCAGGGTTGGCGGCCAAAATGGAAGTTTAACTATAATCACACAAGATAATGCATCACCTGGAATATCGATTCCTTCCCAAAAGCTATTGGCACCTAACAGAACGCTTTTGGGGTTTCTTTTAAAGGCTTCAATCAAAGTACTGCGCTCGCCATGGATCCCTTGAGCCAGGGTTTCGATTCCCTTTCTAGCAAGAACGGGATTTAAGGATGCATGAGTTTGACGAAGTAAACTATGGGCTGTAAAAAGAACCAGCGTCCGACCGTTCATACGTTCTGCAACTTCAGCTATAAACTCAGAGAGTTCTAAAGCCTTCTCCTGATCGGAATTATAGACATTAATACCCTTCTTTACGACGATTAATTGCATTTGGCGTTCATAGTCAAAAGGGGAGTCTACTTGCGCTGTTTTTGTTGTCCTTGGTAATCCGATATCTTGAAGAAAGTAATCAAATGAACTTGAAATGCTCAGCGTTGCTGAAGTGAGAACAACAGAGTCCAGACGCGAGAAGATCTTATCTTTAAGAATTTCACTTACTTCGATGGGGGATGTTTTAAGATATAATCTCGACGATTGTTCGAGCCAAGTAACTTGTTTAGGGTTATTTAGGTCAATGGCTTGTATTAGGGTATCTCCAAGTTCTTGCAATTCTCTTTGATGATTTGTTAAAGTGTATTTTAATTCTTCAATCTCATCTGCGTCCTCTCCGTTTAAGGCACTTGTTAAACTCTCGAGAGTGGTAAGCAATGCTTTGACTCTACCAACTAGGTTCTCGATTTGGACTATAAGCCCATTCCACCAAGGACTGCTTGTATGATGGGCTACAAATCGGAACGTTCGTTCCACTCCTAAAATCATCGCCAACAACTCAAATAATTCGTTTGTTTGTACCAAGATGGTCCTACTGATTTCAGGTATCCCTTCCAACCGTTTCATAAATATATCCCAGGGTACAGAAGGTACCATATGGGTAAGTGCCTCGATACGATGTTTGATTGTCCCATAGAAACTCAGTCCCGTGGGTCGATAAATGCTGTCTATTATTCGGGTGACATCCTCTACACTTAGCTCCGCACCAAGGTGTTGTAGTGCTGTTTGATAGATCTGATGCGCTTCGTCAATTACTAAGTGATGATACTCCGGCAAGACATTATAGTCTGTTTTGAGATCGGAGAATAGCAGAGAATGATTAACGATTAAAACATCAGACTCTTCTGCTTTCTTTCGAGCTCTTAGCAAGAAGCAAACACCGGCTTTAGAGCATCTGCCTGGTATACAAGTTTCATTATCAGCACTAATACTAGGCCAAATCTCCATAAGTCCGGGAACCTTTGACAGCTCCTGGATGTCGCCAGTAAGGGTTTCTCTGAGCCATACAAGCATACTCAAAATCGCTAGCTTATGTTCTGCACCTAAAGGCTCATGTGTACCTAGGCATAGCAGCCATTTTTTCAGGCAACAATAGTTATTTTTCCCTTTCAATACGGAGGCTCGAAATGAAAACGGCAACACTGCTTCTAATACAGGAATATCTTTTTTTTGAAGTTGCTCTTGTAGGGGTATCGTATGGGTGGCTATGACGACTTTTTTGCCGGTTTTTTTAGCAGACCATAGGCTGGGAATCAAATAAGCAAACGACTTACCTGTCCCTGTTCCAGCTTCAACAACAACATGATGTGAGGAAGACAATCCTTCCGCTATTAATCTAGCCATCGTCACTTGACCTGGTCTGCTTTCATAATTTGCTAAATTTTGTTCCAGGTTTCCGCCTCTGGAAAAGTTGTCAACAACCCAGTCAATTGATTGGGGAATAACTGCTGATGGTGCCTTGGCATACGAAAACAACCCCTCCGTTGAAGGGGATAGTACCAAATCTGTGCGAATTGGTCGATCTGGAAAGGATTGTATAACTTCTTTTTGTAAGTCTTTAAAAAAGCCATCCCTTACCCATCCCTCAAGAAAACCGTTTGCTTGGTTAAAAAAGCTCAGATCAAATTCTAAGCCCTTTTTCCAGCAAGCTTCGAAAACCAGCCATATCAACCATGCTTTTCTTTCTGAGTTTAATTTTTCTTCTATCCGTGGTAAAGAAAGCTTCTCTGCCAAGTATGTCAACTGATAGTGATGCATTGTTGGGAAAAAAATCCTAGCTAATACCAATGTATCCCAGATAGGTTGCTGAATTCGAACCTTGAACTCTCTTTCAAGGATCGATTGGGAGGCAGATATTTCGTGACTTATAAGAACTGTATCATCAAAGAAATCCATAATTCTTTGACGATGGTTCGTTTGCAGCGAAGCATGGCCGAGTTCTTTCTTTATATAATGATATGACTCTTGAATCTTTCCGTCTCGGATTCGGAGTGCAGCCAATTCTAAACTATCTTGTTCATCAGACTCCAAACCCCTTGTCTCGATATCAAAAATCACCATATCCTTGCGCACAAATGTTGACCCCTCTCTTGATATATTGTACACTATTTTTACGAAAGGGACCAACGAAAGCAGGATTTTACGGAATATATAGCGAATTAAATTTGAGTTTCGACTATCTTTAATTTAGGAAGAAGGATATCCATTGTTAAAACGGAAGATATCGATATTCGGACTAAGTCTCGGAGTTTTATTCACCAGTCTCTTCCTTAGCGGATGTTCTCCAAAACCCTTTTTAACACAAGAATGCACGTATTTAATCTTATCGGTTTCCCCTTCGGGAATGACTCAATCGGAATTAATTGAATTACCTTGGAACACAAATACGGCGGTTCTACAAAAGTTTCTCCTCGAGTCTTCGTTTGTCCTAAGTGATTTGCAAACACCGAGTTCCGTACAATCCTCGTCTAAAGCGCTACCCCAAAAAGTTACTAGAATTCAAGCTAACTTTCCTAAACCAAAGCGCATGAAATTTATTGTCGATAAACGCCCCTTAACCTTAGATATTCAATCCATACAAATAGAAGTTGAAGGCGCAAATGTAGGACAGGTTATCCTCAATCAGACAATAGTATTACAGGGGATTGATAACCCCAACCTTCAGCCTGCTTTTCATGCCTTGTACGAAGTGTTGCATAACAACGAAGCGAAATAGAAAGTTGCATAAATGCAACTTTTCTTTTTGTACTGACATCTATGAGAGGATGTTACAAAATTGTAAAATTCACAGTATAATCATCCTCTCTGGAATTACACGGGGGAATTACACGGTCTTTCGTCAAAGACTTGTCATCGTTATATAAAAAGCAAGGGCAATGTCATCCTGAGCGCAGCGAAGGATCTAGATCCTTCGCTGCGCTCA
>NZ_JABZFS010000016.1:0-9948 GCF_014237355.1 Desulfosporosinus sp. | reverse complement strand
TGGAATTTTGACGGTAATATATGCCTCAATTCTTGCTCTGCCAGTGCCTTTTGCGCCAGTGCATTTACTCTTTTCGTCTTGGTTTTTCCTTCATGACATTTTCATTGTGGGGTTCTAACCCTATGGCAATGGCCGGAAGGCTATCCGTTACAAGGTTGATAAAGAGTAAATGCACTGGCGCAAAAGGCACTGGCAGAGCAAGAATTGAGGCATATATTACCGTCAAAATTCCAGCAGTATTTCCCGATAACAGGAACTTTATTGAGTTTTTAATATTAGCGAATATACTTCGTCCATTAGAAACCGCCTTGATAATCGTGGAAAAGTTATCATCGGTCAAAACCATAGATGCAGCATCCTTAGCAACTTCTGTTCCCGTAATCCCCATTGCAATCCCTATATCCGCCTGCTTAAGAGCGGGAGCATCATTAACCCCATCACCAGTCATAGCAACTACATTACCCTTATCCTGCCATGCTTTTACGATTCTTATCTTATGCTCCGGGGATACCCTAGCATATACTGAAATAGTTTCCACTCTTTCTCTAAGGGCATCATCACTTAGTTTATCGAGCTCATAACCTTCCACAGCCTCCCTTTCATCCTTTAAAATCCCTATTTGTTTTGCTATAGCTGATGCAGTAATCTTATGATCACCTGTAATCATGACAGGCTTAATACCGGCATTTTGAGCACTGGCAATCGCCGGTGCTGATTCCTCTCTTGGAGGATCCATCATTGAAATAAGCCCTATAAATATAAGGTCCCTCTCATCCTCTAACTCGATTGTTTTTTCATCGTCAATTTCTTTATAGGCCAAAGCCAATACTCTTAAGCCACTTTCCGAGAAATTCCTGTTCACCTGCTCTATCTGGGTTCTTTCTTCCTGGGTTAAGGGCTCTAGTCCTTCAGCCTTTTGTATGCTTACCACTCTGGAAAGCATAACATCTAATGCTCCTTTAGTGAGCATCATAGTTTTACCGTCAAACTTATGTACAGTACTCATCAGTTTTCTATCTGAATCAAACGGAATTTCACCTAATCTTGGATAATCTTCCCTCATCCTTTCTTCATCTAAACCATAAATCTCTCCCAAATTCACAAGGGCTATTTCCGTTGGATCGCCTATTTCTTTATCCTTAACGGTTATTGCATCATTACATAACAGTGCAACCTGTACAAGTTTCTTTTCAAGCCATTTATCATGATCTAACTCATCGTGGTCTAAAACCTTCCCATCCACAAAAATCGTTTGTACTTTCATTTTGTTCTGAGTCAAAGTCCCGGTTTTATCTGAGCAAATTACGGAGACACTTCCCAGTCCCTCTACTGCCGGGAGCTTTCTAACAATGGCATTTTGTTTAGCTAGTTTCTGAGTCCCCATGGCCAGAACAATAGTTACGATAGAACTTAGAGCCTCCGGTATCGCTGCTACGGCTAAAGAGACAGCGAATAATAGTGATTCAATCAGAGCATGGCCTCTGGAGAGATTTAATGCAAAAATTAAGGCTGATAAGGCAAGAATTAGAACAGCAAGTTTCTTCCCAAAGTCATCCAGGTTGACCTGCAAGGGAGTTTTCTTTTCTTGGGCATTTTTGAGCAGACTGGCGATCTTTCCGATCTCAGTATTCATCCCAATGGCGGTTGCAATCACTACAGCCCTGCCATAGGTTACAAAACTTCCGGAGAAAACCATATTCTTCCTATCCCCTATGGCAATATGTTCTCCCTCAATGATCTCGGAATTCTTAAGGATACTCACAGACTCACCTGTTAAGGAACTCTCATCTGTCTGAAGACTATAAATTTCTAGAATTCTTCCATCTGCACTTACAAAATCCCCTGCGTCTAAGTATAGAATATCTCCCACGAGGATTTCCCTTGATGGAATTTCTACCTTTTGACCATTTCTTAACACTTTAGCATTCGGGGAAGATAAGGACTTTAAGCTCTTAAGTGACTGTTCTGCTTTCAGATGTTGTACAGTTCCCAAAATCCCATTAACAATAACTACAACGATAATTACTAATGTACTCTCAAATTTACCTAGAAAAGCGGAAATCGCTGCAGCGGCTAATAAAATCAGCACTAAGAAGTCTTTAAACTGTTCTAAGAATACCCGAATAGGACCTTTCCTGCCCTTGTCTTCCAATTCATTAAAGCCCTGTTCTTTTCTCCTGGTTACTACCGCTTCGTCACTTAGCCCTTTTTCCGTAACTCCTAATGTTTCCATCACTTTTGCAGCTGATAATCTATAAAACTCTTGCATCTGACTACTCCTCTCAATTGCATAACTCATGGCTATTATTCCTTGAAGAAAATAATAATATAACTGCTTTTGGCATAGGTTTAGTATATGTTTACTAAGGATTAATAATGATACCAAACTAAACAAAAAGTTTCTCAGTCGTAAGACCTGAGAAACTTTTTGTTTTAGTTTTTGCTACCAAGCAGAGCAGCTACAATGGACCCGACAAGAAACATAACAGTACACAAGATCCCGTAGGGAATAGAACTTGGCAATCCCGGAAAAATGACAATAACTGATCCTAAGACTAGTCCAATCATAACAGCGTATGTTAAGGTACTAAATTTACTAAATAAGAATTGGATAAGATTACTTGTAATAATTATACCAATCACAACTCCTAAACCCAAAGTGATAATAACAGAAATATTAAAGCTAGAGATAGCATTTATTACTGTTGGATAGACGCCCAGTAATAACAAAACTAAAGAACCACTTATTCCGGGTAAAATCATTGCAGAACTTGCAATCCAACCAGAGAAAAAAAGAAATAGGTAATTACCCAAGGTTAAGTTAGTCCAGATTGACTCTAAGTTACCTTCACGAATAAAGCTGGTAGATGCCACTAATAAAGCGGCAAGTACAAGAGAAAGGTAATGAGAAGATTTAAAGGTTTTTCGGAAATTTGCTGTCCGAAGTAAAAACGGGATAATTCCTAAGATTAACCCAGTAAAAAAGAAGAACAATGGCATAGAGTGAGTGACTATAAGCCATTCGATTACATGGCTAAATGTTGCTAAAGAAATACCAATACCAAGCATTATTGGTGCTAAAAAAACTAAATGTTTCCGCCAATCCTTGCTAAATATCCCATTAATCGAAGCAATTAACTCATGATAAATACCTAAAACCATAGCAATTGTACCACCACTAATACCGGGGATCAGATCAGTGATCCCCATTACAATACCACGAAGAACATTACTCATAGTTCACCTTTATCTCCTCTTTATCTTTTTTTGCAGCATATCTACGCGCACTTGGATAGCTTAAGGTTAGTATTTCTTGTAAAAAAAATACTATAACTCCACAACCCTAAAAGATCCTAGTGAGTATGAACATTATAACAAGCTAGTCTTAGCAGAATTTACTGCAAGCCTAGCTTGTTATAAGTAATCTCTTACCTTCACCCCTTACACCATACATTATCAATGTCATAAAGTCCCGTGGAAGTAACTTCCCTATACTTCAAATCTTGATACAATTTTAAGGAGACTTTCCGAGCTTTCTTTAGATCTCTCTGCATGGTTTATGACTTCATTCGCTTTTTCTACCACCATAATATTTTTCTGAGCTATGTTGGTTGTTCCCTCTGCCCCTTGATTCGCCGAAACAGCAATTTCTTCGATTACCTTCGTCATCTCCTGTACAGAAGCAGTCAGTTGCTGAGCAGTTGCACTGAAGTCAGTCACCAGGCTATCGACAAACTCCGCATCCTTGTTGTATTGCTCACTAATCCCAACCATATTCTCGTAGTCTTTTAGTACCTGCTTGTCAATAAACTCAAGTATACTCACCGAGCTTTCCGACAAATTCCCTACAGAAGAAACCACAAGTTTTGTCACTTCCTGAATTTGAGTAACAGTGTCCTTCGAATTCTCCGCCAGTTTCCTGATCTCGTCTGCCACAACAGCAAAGCCCCTTCCAGCTTCACCGGCTCTTGCTGCCTCAATAGCTGCATTTAATGCGAGAAGATTGGTTTGAGATGTAATCTGCAAGATTGCTTCTGAAAGGACATTAATCTTATCAACTGCTTTAGACTCTTCTATCGCTGTAACCATTTTCTCTTGTGTAATGTGATAAATACTTTGAGCACTATTCTGAGAGGAAACTGCAGTTTGATTAAGTGTATTTGCTCTTTGACTAATTTCTCCGGCAGATAATGCTCCCTGTTGGGCCTTTTCAGCGATTGAATTAACCGCTCTCTCAATTTCTGTAGCCGTTGCACTCATTTCTTCACTAGATGCAGCAGTTTCTTCCATGCCTGCAGATAGTTGCTCTGTGGTCGCGGAAACCTCTTCAATCTGCTGAGTTAAAACTGTCATAGTTTGTCTTGTAGCTAATACTGTCTCTTCAACATTTTTGGATTCGTTAATAACCCCTTTAACAACTTCCCTAACAGATTCCTGCATTGTATTAATGGCATTGGACAGAACCCCTATTTCATCATTCCTCTCCAAAAATTCTTTTGGAGTTACTCGTGTGAAGTCACCTGATGAAATAACTTCTAGATGCTCTGCAGCGGACATAAACGGAGTAGCTATTAATCTAGAGATGTAATACCCTAGCCCTAAACCGAGGAACAAAACCACTAAGGATGCGATCAAAACGGACTTGCCCATAGTCTTTATCCCTGACATGACATCATCTTTAGGTGCAGCAATTGCCAATGACCATTCAGTTCCAGGTATAGGTGCATAGCCAAGATATTTTACAACTCCGTCATACTCATACTCCCCGGCTCCAGTCTTTCCTTCAACCATTTCTCTTTCTAATTTCACCAACGGCTCTAGTTTTGGATCCTGTTTGACATTTTCAAAATCATTATCCATGTTCATCACTAGGTCCTTGTTAGTATGGGCAATGGTGGTGCCTTTTTTATTGATCATAAAGGAATTACCTGTTTCGCCGTATTTAATATCTTTTGTAATAGTGCTTAAACTAGTTCCATCTCTCAAAGCAACTAATACTCCAATTATCTTTCCATCTTGTTTTATCGGAACAGCATAGGAAATAACGATAGATCCATTATCCTTGTTTACTATTGGATCAGAGACAAATCTTTCACCGATAATAGCCTTTTTAAAGTAATCTCGTTCACTTAAATCGACCATTTGTCCAGTTTGAGTTGATAATATTAAGCCGTCTGGTCCAAGAGTAAACATTTGAAGATGTCCGCTTCTTTTAGCCTCATCACCTACAAATTTAACTATTGCATCCCCCTGGCTACCTACGCCTTCCTGAATTATGTCGTTGTCAGCTACAGTTTCAAGGGTATCTAACACAGAGTTAATCCTTTCAGAAACAACCCTCGCTCCCTCAGTTGCTAACTGGGGAAGTGTTTTTTCAGCCTGTTCTTGAATAGCATTCGCTGCTGTAATGTATGAAACTAGTCCCAAGCCTCCGCAAACAATGAATAATAGAATCCCTATGTATACCACGATTTTCACTTTAATGCTTTTCATACTTAATCTCCCCTTAAAATTAAATTTTGGGAACCAAAGGCACTAGTCCAAGAAGCATCATGCTTTTGAATGCTGCTTCGCAGCTCATACTGTTACGGTATTATATCACACAAGATGATTTTTTTAGACAAAAAAGAACAATTTATTATCTGTCAGAGATAATAAATTGTTCAGCACTAACCGTCCTATGAATAGGGAAATTTTTTTATACAGTGCCTTTACCCTTCGACCTTTGGTCGTCTCAAAAATGCATAAATAAGCAATGCCCCTACATCACATAGTACAATAATGATACCCATAGGTACTGCATTATTACTCCCGCCTATACCTACTAAAGGCGCTACGAAGGCACCAAAAATAAAGGAAAGCAGGCCAAGCAATGCAGAAGCGCTGCCTGCAGCATGCCCATAATTCTCCATGGCCAGTGCCGCGCCGGCTGTGCCTACTACACCAACACAAGAGACCACAAAAAACAAGGGTATTAAGACGACTGGAAGACTCGCCTTAAATAGTATGGCAAGCAGTAAAACAATACTGCTCACGGCAGCAAGAGTAAGTCCCCCTGCATATAACCTAACCCCCTCTACTCTAGGGGCTAGTCTACCCGTGATTTGCCCGGCGAGGATAATACCTAGACCATTCAGGGCAAAAATCAAACTAAAAACTTGCGGAGAAGCACCATATATAGTTTGGATGACAAAAGGCGAACCGGAAATATAAGCAAACATGGCTGCAGTGACAAATCCTTGGGGCAATGCATACCTAATAAAATTACGATCAGAGATAAGTTCCCTGTAGGTATTTAGAGTCTTCGAGAAACCACCTGTAGAACGACTTTTAACCGGCAGTGTCTCCTTTAATCCAAAAAATACGGCTAAAAACATTGCCAGGCCAGTTATAGCCAGGGTAACAAAAATCCCTCTCCATGAGGTGAACTGCATGAGCTGTCCACCTGCTATGGGAGCCATAATAGGGCCCAATCCATTGACCAACATCAATAAGGATATAAACTTCATCATTTCGGCGCCTGAGTAAAGGTCTCTGACCATAGCTCTTGAAATCACCATTCCTGCCGAACCCATTACGCCTTGAATAAACCTCAATGCAATTAGACCACCAATTGATGTACTTACTGCGCATAAAAGAGAGGCGGCGGTAAAGGCGATCAGGCCTATCAACAAGGGGATGCGGCGCCCTCGGATATCACTTATAGATCCCATCAATAATTGTCCCAAGGATATTCCAAGTAAGCAAGCAGTTATGCTTAGTTGAGCCAAGGATGCGCTCGTATTGAGGTCTGTTGTTAATGAAGGAAGTGATGGTAAATACATATCAATTGATAGGGGCCCAATAGCTGCCAGGGAACCTAGTACAAAGGCTATCCAATAGCGTAGTTTTTTTGAACCTGACAATTCTTTTCCTGTTAAAATTCCATGCTTACTGCTGCTTAAAGACATATTATGTTCCTTTCCTTTGTTCCCTAGGGAAACATTTCATTACACCCTCCATTAACAGATTTACAAAAGGGTATTGATATTTACTAAAATAGTTTATTGTCCTCAAAAATGTTTGTCAACCTGCAAGCCGACATACTAATTTAATTCATAAGTTTTTCACAACTTATTCATTAGTTCTTCATTTTAATCCGGTATAGTACAACTATAACTTGTCCCAAGAAAATGGAGGGTAATTAATGAAAAAGATCGCAACAGTAATTACGACAGGACTCATGGTATTAGCTTTCTCTAGCAATGCTTTTGCTTCTACAGCCGTATCTGAAATGGCTAGAAGCAAAGGAGGTCAAGCTGTAGCACAATGTGCTCAGGCAATGGATAAAGGCGTATCTGAGTGTGCTCAAAAGCCGATTTGCAACGAATAGAACCAATATGGGGTCCATTGGCTGATTAGTCAATGGACCCTTTCTTCATCTTCTATTCTTTCAAAGCGTAGAAACTATTCGACTTTAATTTTGATAGTATATACGGCATTATATCCATAACCTTTTCTATTCCACTTTGCTTTAAAGGGTTGAATATGTCCGGAAGAATCCTTGGCTCTCGACATGATCGAATACTCGCCTTTATTAGAGACTTTCCAGACATAGTTCCAGAATGTCCATGAATATAGCTGGGATTGATCTTGAACAAGATTAGCCTTATGCCAGCTTTTACCTCCATCTGTGCTTACTTCAACTTCTGTGATTACACCCGTCCCTGTCCAGGCGATACCTTCAATGAGATGTTTTCCTTTATCCAGAATTGAATAGTTTAGTGGCTGCTGAATAATTGAATTAACATTAATCTGAGCTACTGGTATTTTACCTATATCACTATCTTTATATGGATAATAGTTATAATCAATCTCCTGAAACGGCCCTTTGAAGTGATGATCAATAACAATAATTCGTTTAACCCATTTTATTGAAGCCATTGCGTACCATTGGGGTACAATCAGCCTTAAAGGGTAGCCATGCTTAAATAGAAGGGGCTTCCCATTTAGTTCATAGGCAATGAGTGTATCGGGATGAAGTGCCTTTTGAATAGGCAAGCTTCTCGTAAAATGGAAGCTACCTTCCAAATCCTTTCGTTTGCCGTAATCATACGCCTCAAAAACGACCTCCATAGAAGTACTTTTCAATCCTATTAATGCTAGGAGATCCTTAAGAGGTACCCCTTTCCATAATCCCTGACTAATAGCTCCATCTTCCCATTGCTCCCCATAAACCTTCGGATCAAAAAACGCCCTGTTATTACCTGAGCATTCAAGAGGCAGAACCAGGTGTTTTGAGGGCATTCGTATTATATCTTCATATTTAAAAATTGTAGGTCTCATTACTTCTCCTACTATCGGAAGGAAATAAGCCTCTTGTGTTTGGGTTGGGTATTCAAAGTGATTTCTTATAAAGAAATACTCGGTGGGTGTGATGTTTTGACGGATAAAATGAATAGGAGTTTCTTGGTTTTCAGGGTTCAATTCTCTGGTAGTTAAATTAGGGATTGTTCCAGGTTTGACAATATCCAAAGTATCACCCCTATCTATTTAGCAATATCATAAAGCGAAGATTGATACCTTAAACTTATTAGTCAGTGCTGCAAAGTAATATCAAATAATAAATGTAATATTTACCATCTTTTCCCCAGCTCCCAACAACGATTAGGGATGTATTTTTTTACATATTTAGGCTGTTATTGGAGAAGTTAAGCATAGTTAAGGTCATACTAAATTAATAGAGGTGGAACTATGCAAACTGTCAACAATCAAGAGATTATGAACGAGGATTTTAAAATGGTTCAACAAAACGTAAGTCAGTTTCAAGAGGGATTTAAACTATCAAAATCCGGCTTCGACACTACTATGCCAGGACACACAACAAGCCATCCACAAAACATGGTTTTACGTCAGGAGCCTAGAACCGTAAGATCTGAGGGTTCTGGAATTAGTCTAAACGCTGATGTTCGCTTAGAAATGGGTCTAATGCTTGATGACCATTTATGCTCTTTTAATGTTGCCTTACACCAGTATACAAAGCATCATTGGTTAACAGAAGGAGCAGAATCTTTTCTCAGTTTGCACCATTTGTTAGACGAACATATTGATGTTACTCAAGACCATATCGATAAAATCGGTGAGCGCGTAGCAAGATTAGGGGTAGTTCCTACGGCACATCCTGTGACACAGCATGAAATATCCTATATCAAACACGAAGTTGAAGGCCGATATACTATGCGTGACTTTTTACGCAACGACCTTGAGCATGAATTAAAAATCCAACTTATGCTGCGTAAAACCATTGAACGTGCTCATGAACTTAAGGATTTTGGCACAGTAGAGGTTTTAGAAGAGGTTTTACTTAAGCGTGAAGACTTAGGATATCACCTATGGAGTGTGTTGGAAGATGACTCTTTGGTAAGAGGAATGAATCATTTACTTGACAGGAATGACGATATCTCTCATACACGCCCCATTAATCCAAAGCTTCAGTGAACAAATAAATTATTGCTGAGCTTCTGTGACTAACAAAGATGGAACAGAGTTCATGATTGAAGCCGGAGGCGTCATTAAAATGAGACGCTCCGGCTTCAAATAGTTTCGGTGATTTATTTTAATGTTATATTATAGGGATCATTTAAAGAACTAATTATTTGCCTAGCCAGAAATAAGCTTTTTTCTCCCGGAATATTTATTGCCCAGAATTTGCGCAAAGACCTGGTAATCAAGGCCGTTTTTTGCCAATTCAGTCATTTCGTTATCAATATCTACGTTATTTCCGTCATTGCGAATCGTAGTAGAATTATCAACTATTACCCTTGCTTTGATTGCCTGAATGTTTATAAACGAGGTATCAAGGTGTCTAGTGTCTGTTCTATGTAAAGAGAGTCTATCCTTGTTCTGGGCTTGGCGTAGAACGTCTTCAAACTCCACATGTGATTTCTTAAATCCAGGAGTATCAACATT
>NZ_JABZFS010000038.1:0-262404 GCF_014237355.1 Desulfosporosinus sp. | reverse complement strand
GCAGTCACTCAGAAGAGTTACACCACAACGATGCAGAGTGCTGAACAAGATAAAAAGAAACAAGAGAAATCCTCTAAAAAAGACTCAAAAGAAAATGATCAAGGGAAAGAAAAGGAAAATGAACAAAAGGATGCCAAGGGGGAAGAGGGTCAATCCGGGGATAAGCAAAGTAGCCTTCCCCCAGGTGTTCAAAAAGTTACGGAACGAATAAAAACCGAAACAACACGAGATTATCTTGGCGCTGACGGTAAAGTTTTAGGCACAGAGAAAACAGTTAATGAGCAAGTGAAGACTGTTCCACCAGAAATGTTAAAGCAAGAGCAATCTAAAGACGCTTCGCAAGAAGGCGACCAGGGAAAAGAAAAGGAAAAAGAAGAAGGTAAATAGAAAAAAGTTGTAACGGTGTAAAACAGGGGGACAGGTGTATTGTTTTGAAAACACACCTGATCTCCCTGTTTTTCCGTGGTTCTGTAATTAAGCAGAATAGAGGTGGCAGCTGGTTACTTTGATTTGTATATAAGCCTAGGTAGATGTAAAATAAAATAAGTAGATTAAAGAAGAGAAATAATCAGTTATTGGATTTTTATTGAAAGGGAGAACGGTGCATGGAATTTCGCATACATGCCCCATACCAACCTGGCGGGGACCAGCCACAAGCTATCGATGCCTTGGCTGCCGGTCTAAATGAAGGTATGAATCATCAGACGTTGCTGGGGGTCACAGGATCAGGGAAGACCTTTACAATGGCTAATATTATTACGAAGGTGCAAAGACCAACCCTGATATTGGCTCATAACAAAACTCTAGCAGCGCAGCTTTACAGTGAGTTCAAAGAGTACTTTCCGGAGAATGCAGTAGAGTACTTTGTGAGTTACTATGATTATTACCAACCAGAGGCCTATGTGCCTTCAAGCGATACGTTCATCGAAAAAGATGCTTCCATTAATGAGGAGATCGAAAAACTACGTCACTCAGCAACTGCAGCTTTGCTAGAGCGGCGTGATGTAATTGTAGTAGCTAGCGTATCCTGTATTTATGGATTAGGCTCTCCAGAAGAATATCGTGATCTTGTCCTTTCCTTACGTCAGGGACAAGTTATAGATCGTAATGAGATTCTGCGTAAGCTCATTGCCATTCAATACGATCGCAATGATATAGCGTTTACTCGGGGAACGTTTCGAGTGCGTGGAGATATCGTAGAGATTTATCCAGCGTCGTCTAGTGAACAAGTGATTCGAGTCGATTTGTTCGGAGATGAAATTGAGCACATCTATGAGATTAATATGCTGACTGGGGAGATCTTAGGGGAACGGCACCACGTCTCCATATTTCCGAATTCACACTATGTAACGGCCCAAGAAAAGGTTATGAAGGCGGCAGAGGCTATCGAGCTAGAGCTGGAAGAACAATTAAAGATCTTAAATTCGGAAAATAAACTTTTAGAGGCCCAGCGGCTTGAGCAGAGAACTCGCTATGATTTAGAAATGCTTAGAGAAATGGGCTTCTGTAACGGAATTGAAAATTATTCTCGCCACTTGACCTTTCGTGAGCCTGGAGAGACTCCCTACACCCTTCTAGATTATTTCCCGGACGATTTCATTCTTTTTGTTGATGAATCCCATGTATCCCTTCCCCAAGTAAGAGGAATGTATGAAGGTGACCGGTCACGTAAAACCACCCTGGTAAGTTATGGTTTCAGACTCCCTTCTGCTTTAGATAACAGACCACTGACCTTTGCCGAGTTCGAACAAAGGATAAGACAAAGTATTTATGTCAGTGCAACACCAGGGCCTTATGAATTGGCACACTGTCCTAAGGTTGTCGAACAGATTATCCGCCCGACGGGTTTATTAGATCCAGAGGTGATTGTCCGTCCAACAAAAGGCCAGATCGACGATTTAATGGGGGAAATCAGACGGCGGATTGCTAACGATGAACGAGTTCTTGTTACGACCTTAACCAAAAAGATGGCTGAGGACCTAACGGATTATTTTATTAACCTAGACATTAAGGTGAAATATCTTCATTCTGATATTAAGACCTTAGAACGGGTGGAAATCCTTCGAGAACTTCGCTTGGGCGAAATTGATGTTGTGGTGGGGATTAACCTTTTGCGGGAAGGCTTGGACTTACCAGAGGTTTCTCTCGTAGCAATTCTCGACGCGGATAAAGAAGGATTTCTTAGATCAGATCGTTCGCTCATTCAGACCATTGGTCGCGCGGCTCGTAACGCTGAAGGTAAGGTTATCATGTATGGAGATAAAATCACCCGTTCCATGCAGAACGCCCTAGATGAGACGAACCGACGTCGGTCCATCCAGACGGCTTGGAACCTGAAGCAAGGTATTACTCCTCAAACCATTCGCAAAGCCGTTCATGCCGGGCCAGAGGCAACCAAAGTGGCCGAAATGCAAAAGGCTCATGGGACAAAACTGCCTCCCGAAGAGCTGGATCAGCTGATTAAGAACCTGGAAGCTGAAATGCGGCTAGCAGCACGAGATTTAGATTTTGAGCGAGCGGCCGAAATCCGAGATGCCCTGATTGATTTAAAAGGGGAAGAAAATAAGTACAAAATGACCAGTCAACAAGGCAAGAGCAAGAAAAATACTCGATATAACCAAAAAGCCCAAAAGAAACAAGGATCTTCTCGAAAACGATGACCGAAAGGAAGCAATAAATCAAGAAATGAGGCAAACCATGACCCAAGATTACCTTCGCGTGCGTGGAGCACGTGCCCATAATTTAAAAAATATAAATATTGACATTCCCCGTAACAAATTGGTCGTTATCACCGGGTTGTCCGGTTCGGGAAAATCATCCCTTGCCTTCGATACAATTTATGCTGAGGGACAGCGACGTTATGTAGAATCCCTTTCTGCCTATGCGCGGCAGTTCTTAGGGCAGATGGACAAACCGGATGTGGATTCTATTGAAGGTCTTTCCCCGGCTATTTCTATTGACCAAAAGACGACGAACCGCAACCCTCGGTCAACCGTTGGGACGGCAACGGAGGTCTCGGATTACCTACGCTTGTTGTATGCAAGAATCGGTCATCCCCATTGTCCAAAGTGTGGTCGAAAGATCTCTCAGCAAACCGTTCAACAAATGGTTGACCAGCTGATGGCCTTACCCGAACGGACAAGATTGCAAATATTAGCCCCTCTGATTAAAGGGAAGAAAGGGGAACATCAGAAAGTCTTTGAAGACGCCCGTAAATCAGGGTATGTTCGAGTTCGAGTAGATGGAGAGGCCCGAGACCTCAGTGAAGAAATCAAACTGACAAAAAATAAAAAACACTCTATCGAGGTGGTAATCGACCGCATTTCCCTGAAACCAGAAAGTGCTGAACGCTTAGCAGATTCCTTAGAAACTGCCCTTAAATTGGGTGAAGGGAATGTCATAGCAGACCTTGGGGATGGACAAGAGCTGCGTTTTAGCGAAAACTTTGCCTGTCCGGATTGTGGAATAGCGCTTGAGGAAATCTCTCCGCGTCTTTTTTCCTTCAATAGCCCCTATGGAGCCTGCCCAACTTGTACAGGACTAGGGGCAAATCTAACGATCGATATCGACCTGCTCATTCCAGATCGTTCCCTTTCTTTAGAAGCTGGTGCAATAGCACCTTGGGCTAAGTCAACCTCAAGTTATTACCCGAAGATGATGGAGGCTGTGGCCCGAAACCTTGGCTTCGAGATGGATACACCCCTAAGAGAACTCAATGAGAGTCAATGGAAAGAGATACTCTATGGAACAGAGACCCCTATAACCTTTATGTACCAAAATATTTTCGACCAAGAGAAGACTTATCACACCAAGTTTGAGGGACTAGTTCCCTTATTTGAACGCCGCTATCGAGAGTCAACCTCAGATTATGTGCGCTCTGAAATAGAAGGGTATATGAGTGAAAAACCTTGCCCAGAATGCCAGGGAAAACGGCTTAAACCTGAAGCCTTGGCAGTGAAGGTGGGAGGAATCTCCATAGACGATTTTTCTCGTCTTTCTATTACAGAAGCAATTAGTTTTGTGAACGAACTTGTTCTATCCCCCAAAGAAGAAACCATTGCCCACCAGATTCTTAAAGAAATCAAAGAGAGGCTAGGTTTCTTGATGAACGTCGGACTAGACTATCTAACCATGGCACGTGCAGCAGGTACGCTTTCGGGTGGTGAAGCTCAGCGTATTCGCTTGGCGACTCAGATCGGGTCAAGTTTAATGGGCGTCCTATATGTTCTTGATGAACCCAGCATAGGCCTTCACCAACGAGACAATGCTCGACTGTTGGCAACCCTTAAGCACCTGCGCGACCTCGGAAATACCCTGATTGTCGTTGAGCATGACGAGGATACCATGGCAGCCGCTGACCACATTATCGATATAGGTCCTGGAGCAGGAGCCCACGGCGGGCGAGTGGTAGCTGAAGGCCCCATCGAAGAAATAAAAGCCAATAAGGAATCCATGACGGGGCAGTATTTGAGTGGTGCAAAGCAGATCAGATTACCCAAAGAACGACGGCAACCGAATGGAAAGTGGCTCGAAGTGCTAGGTGCGAGAGAGAATAACTTGAAGAACGTGGATGTGCGTATTCCTTTAGGTATGTTTACGTGTGTCACTGGTGTTTCAGGTTCGGGTAAAAGTACCTTGGTTAATGAGATTATCTTTAAGGGATTAGCGTCCAATTTTGGTCGAGCTCGAGTTCGCCCAGGTGCACATGAGGAGTTAAAAGGCTTGGGGCATCTGGAAAAGGTAATTGATATTGATCAGTCTCCCATTGGACGGACTCCCCGTTCAAACCCAGCAACCTATACCGGTGTCTTTGATTTTATCCGCGAACTGTTCTCCATAACTCCAGAAGCTAAGATGCGGGGGTACAAACAAGGCAGGTTTAGCTTTAATGTCAAAGGCGGCCGTTGCGAAGCTTGCCGGGGAGACGGAATTATCAAGATTGAGATGCATTTCCTGCCGGATGTGTATGTCCCTTGTGAAGTCTGTGAGGGAAAACGCTACAATCGTGAAACTCTTGAAGTAAGGTATAAAGGAAAAAATATTTCTCAAGTCCTTGATATGACGGTAGACGAAGCGGTAGATTTCTTCCAAGCTGTCCAGAAGATTGCCCGCAAACTCCAAACACTCCAAGATGTGGGGCTTGGCTATATTCGTCTTGGCCAACCGGCAACTACCTTATCTGGGGGGGAAGCTCAGCGTATCAAGTTGGCCACAGAACTGAGCAGACGCAGCACAGGAAAAACCATTTATATTCTTGATGAACCGACGACAGGGTTACACGCGGCAGATATTGATAAACTTCTTCACGTTCTTCACCGCTTAGTAGATGGGGGAGATACTGTACTCGTTATTGAGCATAATCTCGACGTCATAAAAACTGCAGACTGGCTGGTCGACCTCGGTCCCGAGGGGGGTAATCGGGGTGGAGAGGTGCTGATAGCAGGGAGGCCAGAGGAAGTGGCGGCTTTTCCGGCATCTTATACAGGTCAGTATTTGCAACGATATTTAGGCTAGAGCATGGTGGGCTTAGGCACTCTGGGTGCATGATCTATTTATTTGTCATTTTGAGCACTGCGAAGAATCTGTTCCCCCAGTTTTCGGATAAGATTCTTTACTTTCTTCAGAATTCCCATACGTACCCCCGTCACGATAAAGGAAAGATTATTCTGTCCAATGACATGCAATTTAAGGGGTGATGAAGGTTTTGGCGATTCGTTTAGTAGCCATGGATCTCGACGATACATTACTGAGAAATGATTGGACAATTTCTCCAAGAGTGGTGAAGGCTATTCAAAAGGCCCGGGCACAGGGAGTTAAAGTGACAATTGCAACTGGCCGGATGCCCATTTCCACACGGCCTTACGCAAAACAACTTGAATTAGATGTCCCGGTGATCACCTACCATGGGGCAATGATCCAGCAGGCTATCAGTGGAGATATTATCTTTCGGCGTGTGATTCCCAGCCCTATAGCCTCTGAGATCATTGAAGATGTTTTGGGACGAGGAATTTATTCACAGATTTATCTCAAGGATCGTGTCATAACTCAGACCTGCAATGAATGGTCCGAAGAGTACGCGAGGATCGCCAGTGTTCGTATTGAGGAGGCTAACCTGACACGATTACTTTCTCAAGAACCAGAAGGGGTTGAGAAAATCCTTTGTATCGCTGGAGAGGCCGATCTTGATCAATTAATTCCCATTTTAGGGCATCGTTACGGAAAAAAGGTGCATATTACGAAATCTAAACCTCATTTCCTTGAAATTACCGAAAGCTCTGTCAATAAGGGAGTTGCCTTAGCTGCTTTGGCTGACCGTTTTGGAATCCAACAGCAAGAGGTAATGGCCATCGGAGACAGCTTTAATGATTTAGAAATGATACGATATGCCGGCATTGGAGTAGCTATGGGAAATGCTCGACCAGAGATAAAAGCTCAAGCGGATATTGTCACAGTTACAAATGAGGAAGATGGAGTCGCAGAGGCTATCGAACGTTTTGTGCTAAACATTAATGGTTGAGGTTAGTATAACGTTTTTCTTATAGAAGTCTCATTGATAAGACAAATTGAATTAAAGATCTGAGTTTAATGATTTAAAATAATTGTTCGTGCATCGTGCTCTTTGTGCATAGTGTTACGAAACTTGAGTGGAGGATAACTTTATGAACATCAAAACAGTTCGTCAAACTGCCCGAGAAAAGCTTAAGGGATTTTGCCGTGTTTGCCCCGAGTGTAATGGCAAGGCCTGTGCCGGGGAAGTCCCGGGTATGGGAGGTATGGGGACGGGAGCTTCCTTTAAGAATAATGTTGAGGCTTTAGCAGCTTTTCGCATTAATATGAGAACACTGCATAGTGCCAAACATCCTGATACAAAGCTCAAACTTTTTGGGCAAGAACTGAAAACCCCGATTCTCGGTGCACCAATTACCGGAAATAACTTTAACATGGGTGGAGCTTTAAATGAACATGAATGGGCAGAGGCTATGATCCAGGGCTGCCTTACTTCGGGAACCTTAGGTTCTACGGGTGATGCCCCAGACCCGGCTATGTATAAGGCGGGGGTTGAGGTTGTTTCTAAAGCCCAAGGCCAAGGTATTCCGTTTATGAAGCCACGGCAATTAGATGAAGTTTTTAGTTATCTGCGTCAAGCAGAACAGGCGGGAGTTCTGGCAGTTGGTATGGATGTAGATGCAGCTGGCCTAGTAACGATCCCTGTTAGCCCAAAAAGTAAAGAAGACTTGAAACAGATCATTGATAACACCTCATTACCCTTCATTATTAAAGGAATTATGACGGTGGATGAGGCTGAAATAGCCATTGAAGCAGGTGCTGCTGCAATAGTCGTATCGAACCATGGTGGTAGAGTAATTGATCATACGCCAGGAACAGCAGAGGTTTTACCAGAAATAGCCTCGGCGGTTAATGGTCGCATTCCTGTGATTGTAGATGGTGGAATTCGAACAGGGCTTGATGTTCTAAAAATGCTGGCCCTTGGTGCAGATGCTGTCATGATTGGGAGACCTCTGATCATTGCAGGTTACGGCGGAGGTGCAGAAGGAGTCGCCTTAGTTATAAGGCGAATGACGAATGAACTGAAACAGGCCATGGTTTTGACTGGTTGCTCAACACTGGAGGATATTGATATTGACGTATTGTTTTAACTGTTGCTTAATGGTTTTAGAAGTGGATTTTTAAATTGAGAAGATCAAGTTGGTCAGGGTTTATTAAAATGAAAAGATGCCTGCATTTTGTAGGCATCTTTTTCCTGTCAGTGTATCACTGATCAAGTTTTTTAACGTACCAGACTTTCATGCTGCATAAGCAGCATCATTGAGGGATGGAAAAATAATATTGGGTCAAGATACTTCGCGTCTGAATTTTCCAAAAATTGAATACTAAGCCAGAAAATCCAATCTTTCAAATACTTCGTGCAATTTGGCATAACAATTGCATTGGAGGCCTTAAACCGCTATACTTAAAAGCAAAGGGAGTTGTCGATTTTGCGAGTTCTATTAGTTGCTCTAAATGCAAAATTTGTCCATACGAATTTAGCCCTTCGCTATTTGAGAGAAGGTATAAGTCCCGTCTACCCGGACGTTTTGCTTAGAGAATTTAGCATTAATGATCATCTGGATCGGATTGCCTCGGAAATCTATGAGGCTAAGGCAGATGTCATAGGTTTCTCCTGTTACATTTGGAATCTGAAAGAAATCGTCGCGCTGATTAGGCAGCTCCGGCCAGTTTGTCCCAATGTTCGATTTGTTTTAGGAGGCCCAGAGGTATCCTTTGAGGCGGAGGAGTTTCTTCACGAACATCCAGAGGTAGATGCTCTTGTCGTTGGTGAAGGTGAGACAACGTTTTTAGAACTACTGCAGACTTGGCAAAATGGTAGTGATCTTTCTCACGTCCCGGGCATAGTTTGGAGAAAGGACGGGAAAATACTGGTTAACCCCTCTCCCTTAAAGCCCATGAGTTTAAATGATCTTCCTTTCCCTTATGTTCAAGATGAAGATTTTACAGCACGGATTGTTTATGTTGAAACAACTAGGGGATGTCCGTTTAATTGTCAGTATTGCTTGTCCTCAACCTTTCGAGGGGTTCGTTTCTTAGAGCCGGAGAGATTTCGCAGGATCTTTCGCCAACTACTGAAAAATGGTGCCCGTACCATAAAATTTGTAGACAGAACCTTTAATGCGAATAAGCTTCATGCGCTAAAGATTTTAGACATCGTGCGGGAAGAAAGTCAAATCCAACCAGATGCTCAGCGTATTCGCGTTCATTGCGAAATGGCTGGGGACTTATTTGATGCAGAATGGCTGGATTATTTTCAAAACTATCCCCAGGGACTTATTCAATTAGAAATCGGAGTACAATCTACGCACCAGCCCACACTCAAGATTGTATCCCGTCTTCAATATTTTGAAGAGTGGAAAAAGTTCGTACCGGAACTTCAGTCGTTTGGAATACCGCTTCACCTAGACCTGATCGCAGGGTTACCCGAGGAAAACTGGATAGACTTTCGAACCTCCTTTAATGATGTATACGGGGTAAATCCGGATATGCTTCAGCTGGGATTCCTAAAAGTTCTCAAAGGATCTGGCTTACGTTTGCAGAGGCTAAGTTATGGTCTGTTGTTCACCCCTGATCCACCCTATACAATTCTAGAGACTAAGGTCCTTTCACATAGCGAAATACTCAAATTACATCGCATGGAAGACGTGCTTGATAAATACTATAATTCTGGGAAGTTTTCGACTGCTCTACGTGAAGTCCTTAAACTCTTTCCCACTCCCTTTGATTTTTACTGCGAATTTGCTGAGTTTTGGCAAGAAAAGGGTTGGTTCCAACGCCAATGGCAGGGAAAGGCCCTCTTTGATAAACTCTGGGAGTTCCTCCAGAAGATCTATGCCTCCGAAACGAAGGAGGGGCTAGATGTCGCCCTGAAGAACAGAATCAGCGATGCTCTCCGGTTTGATTATTATAGGTGGGAGCGTCCTCATAGTATCCCTGACTATCTCCAGCCTGAGTATGGCTTGGAGTGGGAAGAGAAGGCAGATCAGTGGAAAACCATGCAGGAAACCATCCGTAAAAGTGCTTATTGGGAGACGGTCATTCCCGGGGTCAAGGGAATGGACCGACGGCAATGGGTTCGCAACACAGCCGTAACTTGTTTTACCTCAGATTTATTTCAAGTTGAAGAATCCAATCAGCCCTGTTGGTATCTTTTCCTCTACCAACCAGGGAACGTAAAAGCCTACCGATATGAAGGATCATGAATGGAGCGCAGTAAAATGACTATGCACATCGCTTGGCGGCTAACAAGCAGTCTAATACATGGGTCGACAATGTCCGCAAGATGGGCTAATGCCTTCGTGGGCGCTGGACGAGTTTTCTTAATAATAGCTACCCTAACCCTTGTCACTGGGTGTTCATCAGCTCCTCAGACAGGAGAACCGGGTGGACCAGCACCTGCAGTCGTCGACGTCTGGCATTCCTTACAAGGAGCAGAGGAGGATGCTTTAGAGATACAGGCACAGATGATTGCCGAGAAACATCCGGAGGTGATTGTCAAGCTCAATTATGTACCTGAAAAAACCTTTGCAAGTTTTTCCTACCAATCTGAAGCGGGAGGGGAAGGGCCGGAGATTTTCATTGCTTCAAGGGAGATTATCCATCAGCTCTATGGGCAAGGGGCATTGGCGCCCGTAGTATATAAGGATCAGGAGGCATTTCCTGCAGCATTGGCAGCCTTTCGATTTGGAGAGATCAGTTATGCTCTCCCTTGGTTGACCGATATTCCTTTGCTTTATTTCAGAACAGATATAGCTGAGGCTCCTCTCGATTTAGCAGGCCTGTTTACAGCAAAAGGGGTTTCCATCGTCTCTCCTGATACTGCCACACTCTCAGCATGGTGGAATGGGCAGGGTGGGCGAATTATAAATACTGGAAAGGTAAGTTTTAATGATCCGAATAATGTTGTATTCCTTCAACAACTCCTGACTTGGCGGAATGCACAAGCAATTCGTATTGACCCTGCAGCAATAACCTCCTTCGCTAAAGGGGAAACACCCTATATCATAACGGGAGCTAGCGCAGCTAAACACCTAACTCAACAGAACGTTCCTTGGGGAAGCATGCCTCTTTCGGACTTGTTGGGAGGACAAGGACAATCCTTGATTGGCAGGACCTTAGGGATTGCTAATTCAGCGATTAAAACCACTCCGGATATGAGGGACGCAATTCAAACCGTTGAGAAGGCCCTGCTTACCCCAGAAGTTGAGGGAGCATTACTGGAGGCTGGTCGTCTTCTTCCGGCTAATATAAGTTACTATGGGCGTCCAGAGGCTCAGAAAGGAGTCTTTCCTCAGGCAAAAACTGCCCTTTCTAAGGCGTGGACTTTAGAAGGGAATGCCCAAGAGTGGAAGCTCATTTCGATACAAGATTCCGCGTGGAATAGCGTACTAGCAGAGAACACCGCTCCCGAGGACGCACTAAACAATGCTCAAGTTCAAGCTGAAAAAGCCATATTGGTCAAGGGTCAGCCATAATATAATAAGAGGAGGTGAAAGAATGAATAAACAAGGATTAGAGCTCATTGTTATTACAGGCTTATCGGGGGCAGGAAGAACCCAGGCCATGCAAAGTCTGGAAGATCAAGGGTTTTTCTGTGTCGATAATTTACCGCCTACCTTTTTAGTTAAATTTGCTGAACTCTGTGCCCAATCCAGAGGGAAGGTCTCTAAGGCGGCTATTGTTTGTGATTTGCGCGGCGGAGAATTTTTTTCCTCCTTAAGTGAAGCTTTAAGCAATTTGGAGACAGAAGGGTTTCGTCTGGAAGTGCTCTTTCTCGATGCTTCGGATGAAACCTTAATACGCCGTTATAAGGAATCTCGGCGCAGACATCCCCTTTCACCCCATGGACGAGTCTTAGACGGAATTCAGGCCGAACGCCAGCAGTTGGCGGAGCTAAGATCTCGAGCGGACAGTATTATAGATACCTCTAACCTTAGTTCCCAACAACTTCGCAGCCAAGTAGCGGGGCTTTTTTGCAAAGCTCAGGGATTGGGCCAAATGGCAGTCTCCGTAATATCGTTCGGCTTTAAATATGGAATTCCTATGGATGCCGATTTGATTATGGATGTGAGATTTCTTCCCAATCCATTTTACGTAGAAGCATTACGGCCTCTTACAGGAGAGCATGACTTAGTTCGTGACTATGTCTTTGGAAACCAAATGGCCCAAGATTTTATGGAAAAATATTTGGATTTACTAGAATACATTCTTCCTAATTATATCAAAGAAGGTAAAACTCACTTAGTCATTGGGATCGGTTGTACAGGCGGACAACATCGTTCTGTTGCCATTGCAGAAAGAGTCGGAAGTTTTTTAAAGGAACGTGATTATGCCATTAGTGTTAAACACCGGGACGCCTCAAAAAACCAAAACCGTGGATTAGCGCGATGAATCCCAAAAAGTACGAAGTGATTTTTAGATATTTAAAATGGCTTTATCCGGATATAAAAGTAAAACGTTGGTTTTTGCTCGCAGTTTTAGGAATCTTTCTCTTCGCAACGGGTTTTTCCGTCATGAACGATGGAGTAGCAATCGGTTACGCGGAGTTAAAGTTTCGTGAGGTTATTTACAGATTGACGGGCAGTACCCGGCATATCACCGTTCCAGCAGGTGCAATCATTAGTGCCTTAGGGGTTTTTGCAATTATCATCGGTTTTAAGCGTATGCTTTATTCGATTATATCTTCAGTGCTCCCCGAAAACGAAGTGAGAATTGTGGATAGGATTTATTCCAGGCATCACTTACGGAGAGGGCCGAAGATTGTAGTGGTTGGCGGTGGGACCGGGCTTTCTGCGCTTCTTCGGGGTCTTAAGCAATACACCTGTAATCTAACGGCTATAGTTACAGTTTCCGATGATGGGGGAAGTTCGGGAAAATTACGAAGTGAGTTAGGCATACAACCACCAGGAGATGTGCGCAATTGTCTAGTCGCTTTGGCTGAGACAGATGAAATCATGGACACTCTCTTCTCTTATCGCTTTGAAGGCGGAGCCCTCAAGGGGCATAGTTTGGGAAATTTGTTTTTGGCAGGCTTAACCGATACCTTTGGGGATTTTCAAAAAGGAATCGAACAAGTCAGCAAAGTTTTTGCTCTTCGTGGAAAGGTATTTCCTACTACCTTGGATCAGGTCGTACTAATGGCGGATTTAGAGGATGGCACCCGTGTCGTTGGGGAGACCTCCATCCGGGCCACGGAGGGTAAGATTGATCGAGTCTATCTGGATCCCAGTGATTGTACTCCTTTGCCAGGCGCTATACAGGCAATTGAAGAGGCAGACCTTATCGTTCTAGGACCGGGAAGCCTCTACACCAGTGTTTTGCCTAATCTATTGGTTACAGGGCTCAGGGAAAAAATTCGAGAAGTAACCGCCCCTGTCGTCTATGTATGTAATGTAATGACAGAAAAAGGAGAAACGGACGGCTATAAAGTATCTGATCATCTCCAAGCGATTCTGGACCACTGCGGTACAGGTTTTGTAGATGCAGTACTTGCTTCCCGTGGAGAAATCACAGAGACGCTTTTGAAACGCTATAGCCAAGAAGAAGCTGTTCCAGTTATTGCGGATCCTAAAGTGGTACAGCATTTAGGTGCAAAATACTATGAAGCAAATTTAGTTCAAGAGAGGAACGTTGTACGCCACGATTCGGATCGATTGGCCAAAGAACTAATTCGGTTGCTCTTTCGTTTAAAACCTATAGGGGAGCGGATTGCACTAGTCGATGCTTATTTGCTCACTCGTAAGCTCCGTCAGGATTTATAGTATTGTTAGAAAGTGCACCGTCACTCCATGAACTTTGTAGGAATGACCGAAGGATCCAGATCCTTCGCTATCGCTCAGGATGACGACTTAGGTTAATCTGCTTTACTGCTTGCTTGCGTATTCGAACTACGAGTCACGAACCACGAACCACGAAAAGGGGGCCGGAGAATTGTCCTTCAGTGCTGTTACAAAGGAAGAGCTTGCCCGCTTAAGTGGGCAGAAATCTTGTTGTGATTTAGCGGAATTGGCAGCTTTAGTCCGCATGGATGGAACCCTTCAAATCAGTGCAAATCAACAGTATACCTTGAATGTGACCACGGAAAGTGCACCAGTGGCACGAAAAATATATCGCTTAGCTAAGGATGTGTTAAAGCGTCAGGTAGATATTGTGGTTCGACGCAAGCTGAGACTGCGTAAAAACAACTCCTATTTGGTTAGAATTCATCCCCGGGGAATAGAAGATTTACAGAATGTTGGATTGCTTGATAATAAGGGCCAAATTTATCTAGGGATTGCTCCAAATCTTATTAAAAAGCGCTGCGATCAAAAGGCTTATTTGAGAGGAGCTTTTCTAGCAGGGGGCTCGATTAACAATCCTGAAGGCACTTATCATCTTGAAATTGTTAGTAATGATGAGCAGCATGCCAAAGCATTATGTCAACTGATCAATCGTTTTAAACTTGGGGCCAAAGTGAGTATGCGAAAGAATTGGTATGTAGTATATCTCAAAGAGAGTGAACACATTGTAGATTTCCTTGGCTTCATCGGGGCACATCATGCTCTATTAGAATTTGAAAATGTACGTGTTTTAAAAGATGTACGAAATCAAGTGAATCGCCTAGTTAATTGCGAGACTGCTAATCTGGATAAAATTGTTGATGCTGCTGTACGTCAGTTAGAGAACATCCAAATAATTGCGGATACTATTGGGCTTCAATCTCTGCCGCCAACACTCCGTGAAATAGCTGAACTGAGGTTAGAGTATTCCGAAGCTAGTTTAAAGGAACTTGGAGAAATGCTAAGACCTAAAGTCGGCAAGTCGGGTGTCAATCACCGAATGAGAAAAATTGATGAGATGGCTGAGCGAATCAGAAACCAAAAGGCAACCTAAAGTAACTCCCTTCAATGCATCTGACGATTGGATAAAACGAGGCAGGGAGTTTGGATTTGATAAAAAGCCAAGGAAGGATCGTATGAAATTGAAGATATAGGGGGGGAGTATGGTGCGGTTAGGTTACGGTCTGAGTCTCGAACAAACCCAAAAACTCATTATGACCCCAGAATTACGCCAAGCAATTACGATTTTACAGTTGTCCGCACTTGACCTTTCCACGTATGTCGAGGAACAGCTTCTAGAGAATCCTCTGTTGGAAAATCTAGAAGAAAGTACGGATATTAAAGGGGAGGCAGAGACCCCTGCAGTTGAGGAGGGCCCTCCTGAGGACAAATGGGAAGTGGACTGGCAGGATTATTTCCATGATCAGGATGATAACAGGGTTCGTCAAGAACGAGTGGTTATGGAAGATAAACAGCGATTTGATCCTTTCATTACAGCAGCACCAACGCTCCTGGAGCATTTGGTCGAACAACTTCATGTTCAAAAACTTACTGCTTCTTTAGAAATAGCTGAGTATATCGTCGGGAATTTGAATGATAAGGGATATTTGACATTATCGTCGGAAGATATTGCTCGGGAAATGAATGTCCCCCTTGCAAAGGTGGAGGAAGCGCTGGCTGCCGTTCAGAAATTAGACCCATTAGGTGTAGGGGCTCGGAATTTAGAGGAATGCTTATCCTTGCAATTACCACTCTTATCAAACTATCCTCCTGAATTACCTGTGTTTTTAAAACATCTTGAAGACTTAGCGGCAGGACGCTTGCAACGAATCGCCCAAGCCCTGAAAATCTCCTTAAGTCGGGTTCAGGAGCTGGCAGACTTAGTACGAAAGCTTGACCCTAAACCCGGTCTTCGCTTTTCTGGTCCCGGGGAAGTGCGTTATATAGTTCCAGATGTAGTAATTGAAGAAATCGAAGGGGAATTTATTATCCTCGTTAATGATATTACGGTCCCTCGCCTAGGGGTTAATAAGGCATACCGTGACGCTCTGAATCAGGATGAGGGAACAGACACTCGCAAATTTGTTGAACAGAAGCTAAATGCTGCTGCCTGGCTTATTCGCAGCATTGAGCAACGACGCCTGACTCTATATAAAGTCGCTAATGCTATTGTAAAGTGGCAAACAGAATTTCTTCGCAATGGAATTCGATACCTGAGACCCCTCACCTTAAAAGATATCGCAGAGGAAATTGGAGTCCATGAGTCCACGGTCAGTCGTGCAACTGCCCATAAGTACGTCCAAACTCCGCGAGGTATTTTTGAGTTTAAATTTTTCTTTGCCAATAGTATGGGTCGCGGAAATCAAAATGACTCAGGCGTTACCACGGATGTCATTAAACTAGTCCTACGCGACCTAATTGCTTCAGAGAATCCCAAAAGCCCTTATTCTGATCAAAAATTAGCGGATCTACTAAAGGCAAGGGATATGGAGATTTCCAGGCGGACAGTGGCTAAATATCGTGATGAGTTAGGTATTGCGTCTACGTCTGTTAGGAAGAGGTATTAGATTGTCTTGAGCGGAGAAGTCGCGAAACACTCGGTCAGCCGTTACGGTCGTGGGCCAAACTAGGGCTCCAGCGCTTGGATGAGAGCGGGCGGGGTGCCCGCCAGATGCGACGTCCGACGGCCATGGATGGCCTAGTGTCGCTGGAGCCAAGGACGGCGGGAAGCGACCGTGTCGCACTGGCGGCTGAGTACATCCCTGTACTCAGCCCCGCTTTGGGTGGGAAGCGCTGGAGCCAAGTTTGGCGAGCCACTCTCGTAGAGGCTTCGCTCCGTGTTTCGCGACTTCTCTGAAGTCGCGGGGAGGCTGTGAAACGGATCGGTGACAACGATTTGGGTGGCAAGGCGGTGTGCTTGCTTAGACAAAAAGAGGAGCCACTGGAAGGACTTGTTCTTCCAGTGGCTCCTTGTTTTTCACGTTCCCATAGTCCTAATCAGAGTATTGATCGGAACCATTAGATCTTATTAAAAAATGCAAAATAGACCTGCCCATCCTTATATGCAAGGGTAATCATTACCGAAGCAACTAACTGATTGGCATCCCCTGTCCAGTCACCATACTCCCAAACATTATCGAGGAGTTTAGAAGTCTTATCTCGATAGAATATAGTACTAAATTGAGTATTGTCTGATTGCAGGAGAAGATCTGTCCCCATGTTCGTGGCAAGGACTTCACCGTTGGAATCAACTAGTGTTACAACAATAGCTGCTAAATCCGATGCATTTTTTCCATCGATAAGTTTAAAATCAACACTTTCCCCTTCTAGTGGCGTGGGGTACATTGAGGAAAAATGGGTCAGGGTCACATGATCGTATCCCTCCATGAAAAGTTCTACTAGTATATCGAATATATCAGTAAGGACTTTCTCTGGAATCGCTGCTGTTCCACCAAATGCTATGACCTCGGAATAAGGCAATATCGATTGTTTCGTCAACTCTCGAGTTACTTGAGGTAATTCCTGTCCCGTAAGGATAATGGGGGATTGTGTTTGAGCAGCGAATGGAACTCCAGCCAGCGCGTCAACAAAGGTTTCGCCATTGGCATAGTAAATATGCTCATAATTAAGTGTCTGAGCAAACCCCTTAAGCACTTCTACATTTGTATCATATTTGGTAAGACCAGCATAACGATGCACCGTACCAGGAAGCTCCAATTCAATAGTTTCTCCAACAACAGCGGTTCCTCCGATGATATACGTGTCCGTAATTCCCTGGATTGAACTTAGGAAATTTACCACTGATTCCGGTAGTTTGCCCTTCGTTGTCGCTAAAATCGGCATGCCTTGTGCACCAGCGATGGCGCCTACAGACAAGGCATCCGCTGGAGTGGACCAACCAGAAGCAATAACCACCTTTGAAAGATCTGCTCCTAATTCGGCCATTTCCTTGGCAATGTTTACGGAGGTCTCATACTGATCCCAGCCGCCTAAAGGAACAACCTTCTCCACACTAGGCATTGCTTCTATGACTTTCAAGACTTCTGGCTTAATTACGGCGCTGCCGCTCGTGACATAAACAGTATGAGGCTCAAGGCGTTCAATTTCTGCCTTAGTTAAGGAGTTCAGGGTTGTACTTCCATCCGTTAATAAAATCGGGGCGTTTAATTGAGCTGCTAAGGGGCCAGCAGCTAGGGCATCAACTAAGTTCCTATTCATTCCTGCAGATAGTACCACAGCCTCTGAATTGATTGTCCATCCTTGGCGTGCGATAAGGGCAGCTGTTTCATATTTGTCATATCCTCCGAGACGATCAAACGGTTGAGTATCCGTCCCCATAACACTCATTTGGCCCATTGCAGTCAAGGGATTAATCAAGCTCATTAATATAAATGAGGTACCTAAAAACACAGAAAGCGCTTTGGTTAGCCTTTTTTTCACTACATTAACTCCTTTAGATTGTTTTTTAATAACTTGTACGGACTTTAGTTTAACAGTGTTGAGTGTTAGAATCATTAGTAAATTAATGGGAGAAACCTTTTGTTTTTCCAAAAGAATAATCTCAAAGGCGGGGATCGATTCAAAGGAATAGTGCGGTAATCCGCAGAATATCAAATAGTACAAGTTTCCGGGTTTTCGTCCGACGTTTAAAAGCTGCTAGAGTGTGACGGAATGGAAAGATAAGGGGGAGAAGAATGAGTCCGGGGGAGAAAACTATCGCTAATAAATACGTTTTAGCAATAGATCAGGGTACTACCAGTTGCCGGGCAATTTTATTTAACCAAGAAAGTGAAGTTATAGGGGTGGCGCAAAAGGAGTTTGCTCAAATTTACCCTAAGCCCGGATGGGTAGAGCATGATGCAGAGGAAATATGGAGTATACAATATGGGGTTATGGCTGAGCTGCTGGCAAGAACGAATGTATCCCCAGAGAAAATAGCATGTATTGGAATTACTAATCAACGAGAGACCACCGTGGTATGGGATAGGTTTACAGGGAAACCTATTTACCCAGCCATTGTTTGGCAATGTCGTCGGACGACGGAAATAGTTGAAGGTTTAAAAGCAAAAGGGTGGGAAGCAAAAATCCGCTCAATAACAGGCTTAGTTCTGGATGCCTACTTTTCGGGAACAAAAGTTCAATGGATTCTCGATGAGGTGGAGGGAGCTCGCGACAAAGCGGAGCGTGGAGAGTTATTATTTGGAACCATCGACACGTGGTTAGTTTGGAAATTGACTCAGGGGAAAGTACACGTAACGGATTATTCTAACGCTTCACGAACATTGATGTTTAACATACATACCTTAGAATGGTCGGAAGAAATTCTCGAGGAGTTAAAAATCCCTAAAAACATGTTGCCTGAAGTAAAACCTTCAAGCTGGATATATGGTCAAACAGAAATCGGTTTATTTGGCAAACATTCAATTCCTATCTCAGGAATAGCGGGGGATCAGCAAGCAGCATTATTTGGTCAGATGTGCTTTGAACCCGGCATGGCCAAAAACACTTATGGAACCGGCTGTTTTATGCTAATGAACACCGGAGAACGGGCAGTACCGTCTAAAAATGGGTTACTTACTACGATTGCCTGGGGTCTTGACGGTAAAATAAACTATGCATTAGAGGGAAGCGTGTTTATCGCGGGTGCAGCTATTCAATGGCTGAGGGATGGACTCAAACTGATTAATTCTGCGCAGGACTCAGAGGTTTTAGCTGGCACAGTCGAGGATACAGAGGGGGTCTACGTTGTTCCGGCCTTTACCGGACTAGGAGCTCCCTACTGGAATATGCGTGCTAGAGGTGCAATTTTTGGCTTAACGCGGGGAACCACACAAGCACACCTGATTCGGGCGACTCTGGAAGCAATGGCTTATCAGACAAAGGATGTCCTTGGAGCAATGGAAAATGATGCTGAGATTACTCTCCAGACATTACGTGTGGACGGGGCCGTAGCAAATAATTTACTGATGCAATTCCAGGCGGATCTTTTAGGAGTTAGCGTGGAGCGTCCTAAAGTCGTTGAGACAACGGCGCTGGGGGCTGCTTATTTGGCCGGCTTAGCTGTGGGCTTTTGGAAGAATCAAGGGGAAATTTGTTCAAGTTGGAGAATAGATCGTTGTTTTACACCTGAAATGCCAGAGTTGCGGAGGATAAAACTTTATCGGGGTTGGCTTAAGGCTGTTGACCGAAGCAAAGATTGGGAGGACTAGCCAAGGAGTTCGTGAACAAATAGTCTTGCTAGCAGGAAACTAGATTTAAATAGAGAAGTACTACAATTGACTAATTACGGCAGGAAAGAGTAAGAAGTTTATTTTCAGGCATACTAATGGATATTTATCCTAAACCAGAGGGGTATCAAGGAGCGGAGATTCAAATGGGTAAAACCATCCTCGATAAGAATAGGGATAGGGTCTTTAGTTGACGACCCCCCGAACCCATGGGACAAGTGAAAGGGGATTTTTTTGAATGAATAAAAAGAGCGTAAAGGATGCAGAGGTACGTGGAAAACGTGTCCTTGTCCGTGTGGATTTTAATGTGCCATTAAATGAGCAAGGGCAAATTACCAATGATAAACGTATCCAAGCATCCTTGCCTACTATATTGTATTTAATAAGAGAAGGTGCACGGGTTATTCTTGCTTCTCACCTTGGGCGTCCCAAGGGAAAAGTCAATCAAACGTATTCCTTAGCACCCGTTGCCAAGCATCTAAGCGGGCAATTAGCCCAAGAGGTAGCCTTTGCCAAGGACTGTGTGGGAGATTCAGCAATGGAAGCTGTCAGCAAGCTGCAAAATGGGCAAGTTCTCTTGTTAGAAAATGTTCGTTTCCATGCCGAAGAAGAGAAAAATGATCCGGCATTTGCACAACAATTAGCTGGGTTGGCAGAGCTCTTTGTCAATGATGCCTTTGGAACTGCCCATCGTGCCCATGCTTCAACTGAAGGGGTTACGCACTATATTCCTGCTGTTTGTGGGTTGTTAATGGAAAAGGAAGTTGAGTTCATGGGCAATGCTCTGGAACGACCAGAACGTCCTTTTGTTGCTATTATCGGTGGTGCCAAGGTAAGTGATAAGATAGGTGTTATAGAAAATCTTTTAGAAAAGGTCGACGCCTTAATCATAGGTGGAGGGATGGCCAATACCTTCCTTAAAGCTCAAGGGTTTAATGTTGGGAAATCCCTTCTTGAAGAGGAAAAAGTGGAGTTGGCCAAGCAACTGATTGATAAAGCCAAAACAAAAGGGGTTGAATTAGAACTGCCAATTGATGTTGTGGCAGCATTGGCATTCGAAGCGGATGCTTCTCATCGTACGGTGAATGTATCTGAGATTAGAGATGATGAAATGGCCCTAGATATTGGGGCTAACAGTGCCGAGAAATTCAAGGCTCGTGTATCGACTGCTCGTACCGTGATCTGGAATGGTCCGATGGGCGTCTTCGAAATGGAAGCCTTCGCTAAGGGAACTGAACAGGTTGCACAAGCAGTAGCTGCTTGCGAGGGGATCACAATTGTTGGTGGAGGGGATTCGGTGGCAGCTGTGGAGAAGATGAATGTGGCAGATCGCATGACTCATATTTCCACCGGGGGGGGAGCTTCCCTTGAATTTCTGGAAGGGAAAGTGCTGCCGGGTGTTACGGCATTAAGCGAGAAGGAGGTATAAAATAAGTGGCTAATCGACGACGGGTAATCGCCGGCAACTGGAAGATGTTTAAGACTGTTAGTGAAGCAGAGAACTATGCAGTAAAATTCTTAGATGAAGTTAAGGATGTTACTGATCTTGATATTGTCCTTTGTGCTCCCTTTACAGCCCTATATGCTCTTAAAAATGAACTTGAAGAAAGTATAGTCCACTTAGGAGCCCAAAACATGGCCTGGGCAGATCAAGGTGCTTATACGGGAGAAATCTCGGCTCAGATGCTGCTTGATGTGGCTTGTACCTATGTCATACTCGGTCACTCCGAGCGACGGGAGATGTTCGGAGAGACGGATGAGGAAATTGCCAAGAAGGTACAGCAAGCTTTGGCAGTCGGATTAACACCCATTGTATGCTGTGGAGAAAATCTGAGTCTTCGCGAAGAAGGGAAAGCTGTCGAGAGGGTCCAAGGGCAAGTGTCTCGTGCCCTTTCCGGCTTAGCCACGGAAGATTTAAGTCGGGTTATAATTGCTTATGAACCCATTTGGGCGATTGGCACGGGAAAAACTGCCTCTAGTAAAGACGCTCAAGAAATGTGTGCCGCGATTCGTACTACTCTCACTAAACGTATGGGGCGGGCTGCTGAGCAAGTACCCATACTCTATGGTGGAAGTGTCAAGGCTGAAAATATTGCCGAGCTGATGACTGAGCCCGATGTTGACGGCGCTTTAGTCGGTGGAGCAAGTCTTGATCCCCTTGGTTTTGCCAAACTTATCAAAAACGCAGGTCCCCTCGTGGCTCGCGTAGAAGGGATATAGTCATGCAGGCTGCAAAACCACTTTTTCTAATAATTCTCGATGGATGGGGTTGTCGAGACAATGCCGAAGGAAATGCTATTGCTCAAGCAAATATTCCAAACTTTAAACGTCTAGAAAAAGAATACCCTTATACTACCCTTCAACCATCTGGAGAGGCAGTAGGACTGCCGAGTGGACAAATGGGTAATTCAGAAGTAGGTCATCTGAACATAGGGGCAGGGCGAGTGGTCTATCAGGAGTTGACTCGTATCTTTAAGGCGATTCAGGATGGTACGATATTTGAGAATTCCGTTCTGATCGAAGCTATGGATCATGCCCGACTACATAACAAGGGACTTCATCTTATGGGCTTACTCTCGGACGGAGGAGTTCATTCACATATCGATCATTTATTTGCCCTGCTAGAGATGGCAAAAAAACAAGGCGTACAAAACGTCTATATCCACGTTATTCTCGATGGACGCGACGTCTTACCTCAAAGTGCCAAAGATTACATTGTCCAACTCGAAGAAAAGATTCAAGAACTGGGCGTGGGAAAAATCGCCTCAGTAAGCGGCCGTTACTATGTAATGGATCGAGATGAACGTTGGGAACGCTTAGAAAAAGGTTATCGGGCCATAGTCTACGGAGAAGGAAAGCATGCGGCAGGTGCTTTATCTGCGGTGGAGTTTTCTTATGACACCCGGGTGACCGATGAATTCGTACTACCTACCGTGATTGATGATCAAGATGGAAAACCAGTGGGGCTAGTGCAAGAGGGAGATAGTGTCCTATTTTACAACTTCCGTTCAGATCGCGCACGTGAAATCACTCGCGCCTTTGTAGACGAAGAATTCCCGGGATTCCAACGACCTAATCGCCCTAAGGTCCACTTTGTTTGTATGACTCAGTATGATGAAACGATTCCTGCACCTGTAGCCTTTCCTCAACAAAACTTAGATAACACCTTGGGAGAAGTGCTTTCCGATCACGGGTTAAAACAGTTAAGAATTGCAGAGACAGAAAAATACGCTCATGTAACCTTCTTCTTTAACGGAGGGCTTGAAGAACCGTATCCAAGCGAAGAACGGATCCTTATCCCTTCGCCAAAAGTAGCTACTTATAATCTACAGCCTGAGATGAGCGCAATGGAAATAACTCAAACAGTCCTCGAACAGCTTCGAGAATCGGACTATGATGTTATCATCCTGAACTTTGCTAACCCAGATATGGTGGGACATACAGGGGTTTTTGATGCAACGGTCAAGGCAGTAGAGACTGTAGACCAATGTTTGGGCCATATTTATGAAGAAATTCAGAAAATGAACGCTACCCTCATTGTGACAGCAGATCACGGGAATGCCGAAGAAAAGGTGGATCCTAAGACGTTATTTCCTATAACTGCTCATTCTTGCAACTGTGTGCCGTTCATATTAGTCGATGATAAACTCAAAGGACATGAGTTGCGGAGTGATGGAGCGTTATGCGATGTAGCTCCTACTATCCTAAAGTTACTTCAGATTCCCGTTCCGAAGGAAATGACCGGGAAATCATTGCTTGAGTCATAGTCAACCTAGCTATAATTCAGGATTAGTTCTTTATATAAGAACCCAAGTTTTCAATAGGTTTAAACCTATATCTAAATTACGCGAGAACTCCTAATAAGGATTTCTAATAAAAAAGGGGGACATTGATCAATGAGTTTTATTACAGATGTTTATGCACGTGAGATTTTGGATTCAAGGGGGAACCCAACAGTAGAAGTCGATGTCGTTCTTACAGATGGAATTATAGGGCGTGCAGCAGTTCCTTCAGGTGCTTCTACGGGAGCCTTCGAGGCAGTTGAACTCAGAGATAAAGATGAGACCCGTTACATGGGTAAAGGGGTATTAAAGGCAGTTGAGAACGTCAATTTAAACATCGCTCCAGAAATAGAGGGACTAAGTCCCTTTGACCAGCCAGGCTTAGATCAAGTGTTGATTGAACTTGATGGAACTGAAAACAAGGGAAATTTCGGAGCTAATGCCATCCTCGGAGTATCCTTAGCAGCAGCTAAAGCGGCGGCAGAGTCGCTAGGAATTCCGCTCTATCAATATTTAGGGGGAGTAAACGCCAAAGAACTGCCTGTTCCTCTAATGAATATCTTGAATGGCGGTAAACACGCCGATAACAATGTAGATATACAAGAATTTATGATTATGCCGGTTGGGGCCTCGAACTTTGCCGAGGCACTTCGTATGGGAACAGAAGTATACCACAGTTTGAAAGCCGTCCTTAAGGAAAAATCCCTCGCTACCGCAATCGGGGATGAAGGGGGCTTTGCGCCAAGCCTAGAGTCCAACGAAGATGCCTTGTTATGCATAATGGACGCTATTCAGAGAGCGGGGTATCAGCCTGGTGAGGATGTCGCCTTAGCCCTTGATGTGGCAGCAACAGAACTTTATGAAAATGGGACCTATAACTTAGCCGGCGAAGGGGTTAAGAAAACATCCGATGAAATGATTGATTACTATGAAGGCTTGATTGAGCGCTATCCAATTCTTTCTATTGAAGACGGTCTTGATGAAGAGGACTGGGAAGGGTGGAACAAGCTCACCAAGCGCCTAGGGGATAAGGTACAGCTTGTCGGAGACGATCTATTTGTAACCAATCCAAAACGTCTGGCCCGTGGGATTGAAGAGAAATGTGGCAACTCGATTCTAATAAAACTTAACCAAATCGGAACCCTAACTGAAACCTTGGACGCCATTGAAATGGCCAAACGCGCAGGATATACATCAGTTATTTCACATCGTTCAGGTGAGACTGAAGACGTCACTTTAGCCCATGTAGCAGTAGCGGTCAATGCTGGATTAATCAAAACTGGTGCCCCTGCACGGACTGAGCGAGTTGCAAAGTATAACGAGCTACTCAGAATCGAAGAGGAACTCGGAGAAAGCGCCGTATATCGTGGCCGTAAAGCATTAGCGAGATAGGACTAGAGCGTACACAAGATTCAAGGATTTATTGAGTTTTGAAGACCTTTATGCTAAAATGAGCCTATTGATAATTTACAAAGTTGTAATGATATAAACAACGGGTTATCTTAGGGGGTGAGCTATTTTGCAAATTGCTTTAATAATTCTTCTAATCATCAGTTCAATCGGACTTATCACGGCTGTATTGCTGCAGTCCGGTAGAAGTGCAGGATTATCTGGAGCTATTACTGGTGCTGGCGAGGCTATCTTTGGTAAAAAGAAGGGTATGGATGAATTATTCGCCAAGCTTACGGGGATTTTAGCGGGTGTCTTTTTGCTGAGTTCCTTAGGTCTAGCAATAATTGCATAAGTTAAGAGAGTTAGAGTACTTCTTACCCCATAGTAATGAAGCTTATCAATGCTCTTACTCAATTTTACGCTAATAGAGCCAAATCAAGGAGGGCACTTCATAGGAGGTGCCCTTCTATGCTATTCTTCTGTTTGAGAGGGAGTGATTTGATGGAATTACAAAGACGCCTAGTAGAGCCCTTCTATTTCCAGGGAAACCGTGTTGGGTGCCTACTTATCCATGGCTTTACAGGAGCTCCTTCGGAAATGCGCTTGTTGGGCGAAGGCTTAGCTAAGTTTAGCTGGACTGTCCTTGGTATTCAGCTTTCAGGACACGGAACAACTCCTGAAGAAATGGCAAAAACTCGTTGGGAGGACTGGGCTAAAGACGCGGAAAAAGGAGTAAGGAAGTTAAGGGAATCTTGCGACACAGTGATCGGAGTTGGTTTGTCCATGGGAGGGCTCTTAACACTTCATCTAGCGACGCTTGGATTAATCGACGGATTAGTTGCTATGAATGCTCCGATGGTGCTTGCTGACAGAAGAACACGTTTTGCCCGACTAATTAAACCCTTTGTAAAGTTTGTCGGGAAATCAAAATTAGCCTCGATAACACAGCCGCGGACAGATCGTTTTGTATATGACCGGATTCCGGTGGATGGCCTGGTTTCCTTGAATAGAGGAATTCGTCAGGTGCGTAATAAACTTTATTTAATTAAGTGCCCAGCATTGTTAATGCAGAGTACTAAAGATTTCACAGTAAATCCTATCAGTGTCCAGATTATTAGAAAGGAAATTCAGCAAGTTAACCCCGTCGTAATCTATTGGGAAAACTCGGGACATATCTTAACCCTTGGACCGGAGCGAAATGAGGTTACACTTAAGGTTCATGAATTTCTCCGGCAGATTACCACAGAAGAACGTACATAGTGAACTTGCTCAACTAAAGCAGAATTAGAATAAATTAAGCGTAGGGTTTAAAATTAATAGTTTCAAGGTTATAAATATATTTAGCACAAAACAACATGGATAAAATAGGTAAATTATGCTATACTGAAACACTGGGACGAAAGGAGGAACTGTATGTCATCTGGAGGAATTAAAGTCATCGCCGAAAATCGAAAAGCCTTCCACGATTATCATATCGAAGATAGGGTGGAGGCCGGAATCATTCTTACCGGAACAGAAATCAAATCCATTCGTAACGGGCGGGTGAATCTAAAAGATAGCTATGCACGACTGGATAATGGTGAAGTTTGGGTTCACCAGATGCATATCAGTCCTTATGAACAGGGAAATCGATATAATCATGATCCACTCAGGCCACGTAAACTGTTACTTCACCGTGCCGAAATCAATAAACTAATCGGAAAAATTCAGCAACAAGGATTGACTTTGATTCCGATTAAGATTTATCTGAAAAAAGGTATGGCAAAAGTAGAATTGGCAGTTGGTCAGGGAAAGAAGAATTATGACAAACGTCAAGCTCTTGCTGAGCGTGAAGGTAAACGTGATATAGAAAGGGCTCTAAGGGATCGCAATAAAGCTTACTAGACAGAAGCAGATAATTAGTTTTACAAACTTATGGATTTTCCATAAAAAAGCAACTATTCAACAGAAATCCAGTTTCCTTTAAGGATAAATGTGTTATACTATCGTTGTAGAGCTTCTTATACATGGGGGCGTTTTAGACTCGCTCGGGGAAGCGGTGGCAAAGGTTGCGCGTCGAGATTCCACCTGGTCTCGTTAAACGGTGGACAAAAATAGTTAACGAAAACAATTACGCTCTAGCAGCCTAAGTGCCGCTAGCATTCTGCCTTCAGAACCTACGATGAAGGGTCAGAGTGTCATTTAAGTAGGACGCTCTAATGTCAATGCTCGGAGACATTAGCTAAGATCATCGAGCTAGCCTGAACTGAATCCTTGCCTTTAGGAGTCAAGACTGGCGAAATTTAAATTAAAGGACACACGCGTAGACGCTTTTGTGGTCGTTCTTCGATACAGGGGTGCAAGTCCCCTCGCCTCCACCAAATATGTGATAATTGAGAGTCCTTGGGGACTCTTTTTGCTTTTCTAGTTAAGAGAGGTTGCTTTACAAACTTCTTGTTGGATGGTCGTATTCCTGTACCTGTAAATTCCTCGAACACGCTAAAAAGAAGGAAATACGTAGTTTTGTGTGGAAGTTGTTGTAAGATAGTTGTGGGAGTAGGAGATGTATTCCTTTGGGAGTATTACAGTTACAACAAATAACTGAGTGCCATGAAAATGCCATAGAGGGCATAATGGTTTATGATAATTTTAATCGTACTAGAAAGTTAGCTATGGTATTGTTTTTATTAAACTTTGTCTTGCTTTTCATAGACTATAGCAACAGAACCAAGGGCCTATGGAATAGTAATGATGGTTATTTTGACCTATTTTATTCTCATGTCATTTTAGGTTCAGTGTCCCTTGTGATTTTTTTGTTCTCCTACAAACTTACTGTTTCTACGGCAAGTGAGATAACGCTATCTCATAAATTGTATGTAATTCTCTATTCCTTTTTTATTCTATGCTTAACAGCGGTGGTCTCTGGGTTGATAGATCAAGAGATTCATGGTCAAATTACAGTTTATATAATGGGATGTATTATAATAGCTGTAATGTTTAGCTATAACCATAAGGTAACTGCACTTTTGTATGGGTTGTCATGTGCGGCGTTTATGATGTTACTGACTGTTAGTCAAAAGGATCCAGATATACGCCAGGGGAACTATATTAACGCTTTCTCGATAGTTGTAATTTCGTATTTTATATCCTCCCTACTCTATAAACTAAAGCAACAGGATTTGCGTTATAAATATTATCTAGAGGATTTAGTTACAGAGCGGACAAAGGAATTACAGACTGTAAATGATTTGCTGTCACAGGAAATATTAGAGCGTAAACGGTCAGAAATGGAAATGTTGAAACTTGATAGATTAAACATGATAGGTGAAATGGCAGCTAGTATTAGTCATGAAGTCCGAAATCCGATGACAACAGTAAAAGGCTTCTTGCAATTGCTCAGAAAAAAACAAGAGTCAAAGGATAGAGAATACTTTGACCTCATGATCGAAGAACTAGACCGTGCAAATACAATTCTCACGGAGTTTCTTTCCATTCGTGGAAACAAACCAACTTTTCTGGAATGGCATAATATTAACGACATAGTCACATCCACCTTGCCGCTCATCCAAGCAGATGCACAAACCAACGATAAATTATTGACTGTCGAACTTAATGATTTGCCGGATATAAAACTCGACATTCAGGAAATACGCCAACTGTTATTAAATCTTGTTCGTAATGGATTTGAAGCAATGGCTCCTGGCGGGCAGTTAAAAATAAGAACGTTTACTACTAATAGTGAAGTAGCTTTAGTCGTATCAGATGAAGGTAGCGGAATTGAACAGTGTATCCTTGAAAAGTTAGGCACACCATTCTTTACAACGAAGGAACAAGGTACGGGCTTGGGATTAGCCGTATGCTATGGTATAGTTTTACACCACAACGGAAGGATAAGTATTGAAACCAGTTCCCAAGGCTCTGCATTTTATGTATATTTTAAATTAAGTAATTAGAAAGAAATATCTGTGTTAGTAAAATACCTTCGGGCGTTGTTCTTGTCGCATAACTTATCATTCATTTGAAGGCGGGTCTTTTGACTCGTCTTTTCGCCTTTTATAAAGAAAAAAGGGCCCTCAAACTAGAAATTGAATTTCTAGTTTGAGACAGCCCATAAACACCATACGCTACTTACATCTTATTAGAACAGACAGCTTTAATGATTTTAAGGAATTCCTTTTCGACCATGGAAAGGTGGTGACGAGCTAACCAAATTAGAATAATTGAAACCTCTAATTGAACATCGCTGATGGTTATCTTCTTGATTTGGTTGGACTTAACATACTCGTCTGCCATAAATTGGGGAACGAAAGCAATCGTTTTACCCTTAGATAGGATTTTTTCCATCATCTCTAAATTGTCCACACGATAAGAAATATTTATAGCACCATACTTTTGTAGCACACTAGATACTCCACAATCCGTAAGATATTCGGTGTTGTACAGAAGTATAGGCAATGAAAGAGCCTTACTAAGAGACATTGTTGAGTCAATGGAATGGTAGTTGTTTCCAGAAATAATCACTAATTGATCGGAAAATAATTCCTTGTAATTAACATCTTTTGATTTGCAAAAAGCTTCTGTCTTCATAATAATACCAAAATCAGCTTTACCTAATTCAACATCCCGTAAAATATTATTTGATTCTCCGACTTTCAAAATGGCATTTACTCTAGGGTGGTTATGTTTAAAGGTCGTTAATATATCGGGCATCATGGTAATATTAATGCTTGGTTCCACGGCAATCGAAATGTTGCCAGTTAAATCATTTGAGTCACCGTGGGCAATAGACTTGATCTCATCAACCTTATTGAGTACTTCCTTAGCTATCGTAATAATTTGTTCTCCAATTTCAGTGAGATGTGCCCCTGTATTAGACCTTTTCAATAAAACTACCTCTAATTCATCTTCCAGTTTACTAATGGCAGAACTGAGTGCAGGTTGAGAGATGTGAGTGCGCTCTGCTGCGAGAGAGATAGATTTTGATTCGTGAACTGCAATTAAATAAGCTAATTGTTCTAAACGCATATGCTTAACCATCCTTGATAGTTTATTTCTTAGTATAGAATTTAATCTAAGGTCCAACTATTTATAGCCATTATACTATGAGAGTTATTCAGATAACAAATGACTTACTATAATATTAGTAGAAAAAAATCGAAACATGTAAAATCAACACAAATAAAGGGGTGAGAAATTTCAGAAAGCCTCAATAGAAATTATTAATCACCCCATGATTAATCTATAGGGGGTATAATCAGCAAGTATTGTACAGGGGGCATAGGTATTACATATAATCGGCATCATAAGTGCTTCAAGTCACAAGCTATTTTGAAAATCGATAGGGTAGGAGGTCAGATAACCATTCAAACGTTCTTATCATAAAATTTTTCAAAATTTTTATGGACAAGACTAGAACTGATTAACAATGACATTCTATAAGGGGGAACAAAAGTAAAGGATTACGGTATTATCATGATATATCTTTGTAATTCTTGCTTGGCAGAACAAATCATTTTAAACTTCATTATCTTCTTAAACCCGATTATCAGATTAAATCACAAGAAAGGGTGAATAACTTGTCACAAGAGAAAGCTAAAGGTAAATCCGTTCTTATTAATCCTGTTGTTTTCTGGGGCAGTGCTATTTTATGCGTTGTGTTATATGCCCCAATGCTTATTTTTGGTAAAGAATTGCAACCCTATGTTTCAACCATATTAAAAGCTATTACCTATAAAATGGACTGGTTATGGTTATTATTTGCTTTGGGCTGTGTAGTGTTTTCACTTTGGTTAGCTTTTGGCAGATATGGCAATGTAAGATTGGGCGGAAAAGATGATAAACCAGAATTCTCAGACTTCAGCTGGATATCCATGATGTTCACAGGCGGTGTCGGAGCAGGTTTAGTTTATTGGTCCATGGCCGAGCCTATTTTTTATCTTAAGTGGCCTCCTTTCTGGGGTGAGCCATTCTCAGCGCAAGCTGCGCAATTCTCTCTTGCTTATGGAATATTTCACTGGGGTATTACGGCCTGGGCTATCTTTGTCCCAGGGGCCATCGCCTTTGCCTACATGCTTCACGTAAGAAAAAAACCCTACTTCTACCCAAGCTATGCTTGCAGGGGAATATTGGGGGACCGGGTAGACGGATGGCTTGGCAGAGCTATCGATATCTTTGTTGTTATCGGTTTGGTAGGCGGATTAGGAACAACCTTAGGAACGGTTATACCTATGATGGCGGCTGTAAGCGCCGATATGCTGGGTATTGAGAATTCTATGACGGTAAAAGTTGGGGTTACACTGGTGGTTGCAGCGGTATTTACCTATAGCGCTTACGCCGGTTTAAATAGCGGAATTAAAAAGTTATCGGAATTAAATAGTTGGTTATGTATGGGATTATTAGCTTTCGTTATGCTTGTAGGCCCCACCTTATTTATGTTATCCTTCTATGTTGACAGCCTAGGGGTTTTGGCTACTAACTTTTTACGGATGAGTTTATATACAGATCCGATTACCAAATCCGGTTTTCCTCAAGACTGGACAGTGTTTTACTGGGCCTGGTGGGCAGCATGGGCCATGTATTTCGGATTATTTGTTGCCAGGATCTCCAAGGGGAGAACGATCAAAAATGTTGTTATAAATATGATGGTTGTAACGACCATTGGATGTTCAATATTCTTCTTAGTGTTCGGCACCTATGCAGTCGATCTTCAGCTTAATCAAGGGATAGCACTTGATCAGACACTGGCGGATGCCGGTGCCGCGGGAATGATTTCCCAAGTCTTGCATAGCTTACCCTTAACTGCAATAGTGATTCCCTATTTCTTATTTGTAATGCTTATTTTCCAAGCTACTACCATTGATTCCAATGCGTTTATTATTTCCATGATTGCATGCAAAGAGGTTAGGAATGATCAGGAATCTCCCCGCTGGACAAGACTTTTCTGGTGTGCACTCCTTGCTGTGATCGGGGTGGCTATCATGATGGTGGGCGGATTACCGGTTGTTCAGCTTTCATCTGTTGCCACCAGCGTACCCATTATAGTTATTATCATCATCTTAGGGCTGTCCCTACGCAAATGGCTCGAGGAGGATTTCGGCGGAGAAAGCAAAGTGCAAGCTGTCGATTATCCGGAAGAAGACTAATCCTAACAGGGTTGTCGCAGTGAGACCAGCCCGGAAAAATAGCAAAAGGCGGCTTCAGCAGAAGCCGCCTTTTGCCGTCAAATGTATCACAGATCCGATTTTGGCAATCGTTATATTCTCGATGTCTCCACAGTCAAATGGTTTAGAGGGCTTAGATTTTAAAGGTGTTAAGCATCTCGTTGGAAAATACTTACTATAGGCAATATAAATTAACCCCATAGATACGTTAGCTATATGGGGCATAATCACTAAGTATTTTACAGGAGAACAAGGATTGCATATAATGCGAATTGCAAGTGCAACAAATAACAAGCTAAACAAATGACGAATTTCATCCTCCGGGGAAGTCGAAATTTCTTTCTCGGAGAATCATGAGAGAACTTAAAAAAATTACGGAGGAGATGCATAACATGAAAAGACCAGCACTTACCGGTAAATTATTGGTATTAGGCGTTGATGGGATGGACCCAAGAATTAGTCGGAAATTCTTAGCAGAAGGAAAAATGCCGAACTTACAGAAATTCATTGAACGAGGATCTGCTAGAAACGATCTTGTCCAACTAGGGGCAATCCCAACCATCACACCACCATGTTGGACGACCCTCGCTACAGGCGCTTATCCGGGAACTCATGGAATCACCTGTTATTGGAGACAATCGCCAGAAAGCCTTGATGCAGTTGTTTACAATATGGATTCTCGTAATTGCACCGCAGAACAAGTTTGGAATATTACATCCGAAGCTGGTAAGAAGACACTTGTTTGGCATTGGCCTGGGAGTTCATGGCCTCCAACCTCTCATAGCGAAAACTTAAGTGTTGTCGATGGCACTCAGCCAGGTTCTGTTAATATGGGTGTCGCGCAGCTTGACTGGGAAAAGGTTATCATTGCTACTCCTGAAATCAAAGAAGTGCGTTATGCACCACGAGTGGATAAACCAGCGGGTGTGGGTTGTATAATTTCCGATTTGGAAGACACCTTAGATGCTGATGTTGACGATGAAATGATGGAACTTTGGTGGGGGGATACCGCTCGCGAAGGTGGCGAAATCCGTACGTTTGTTATGGATGATGAAGATACAGAAGTTGTTATTGGTAGTAAGGTCGCTTATGATATTGTTAACTCTCCTCTTAAAGACGCTGCAGGTTGGGCAAATGCCCCTGAAGGCGCTAAAGAATTCACAGTCCTGACCTCTGGTGGTGTCATGAGACGCCCTGCCTTGATTCTTAAGAATGACGCTGGGGAATATGACCGAGTGGCTATTTATAAGAATAAGAAAGCAGATGCTCCGATTGTCATCTTAAAACGAGATCAAATGATCACTGGCATTATTGATGACGTTACAAAAAAAGAAGTTACTAAGCCTGCTTGCCGTTCCATGAAGATTTTAGAACTTGACCCTGCCGGTAATAAAGTTAGACTCTGGATTAGTAATGCTCTTGATATTTCGAATGACCAATTATGGCATCAAAAATCCCTCTACAAAGATGTAGTTAATAATGTAGGTGAAGTTCCACCAGTAAGCTTGATTGGCGGAGAAGATGCGGAATTAGTACACGAAATCTTTGGACCTTCTTGGGATATTTACTGCAAATGGCAAGCTGATAGTATGAATTATTTGATCAAGGAAAAAGGGTATGAAGTCGTATTTTCCCATCTTCATAATATTGATTGTGCTGGCCACCAGTTATGGCATCTGGGTAAGACACTTCCACCTTGGGATCACACAGACGAAAAGACTTATCAAGGGTTTATTGAAAAGTTTTATGTGCAAACCGATGAGTATCTCGGTGAATTCATGCACTTACTAGATGAAGATTGGACAGTTTTACTCGTAAGCGATCATGGACTCATTGTAGGGGAAAACGTACCTCCGATTATCGGAGAATATGGTGGTCTCAATACAAAGGTCATGGAAGAATTAGGCTATACAGTCATGAAAAAAGATGAAAATGGCAATTCCATAAGGGAAGTTGATTGGGAGAAAACAAGGGCCATTCAGATTCGTAGTAACTATATTTATATAAATCTCAAAGGCCGCGATAAATATGGTATTGTGGATCCAAAAGACAAATATGATTTAGAAGAGCAATTGATTTCGGATCTGTATAATTACAGAGATGAAAGAACGGGTAAACGAGTTATTGGCATCTGTCTAAGAAACAAAGATGCAGTGCTAATTGGTGCTAATGGACCAGAATGTGGGGATATTTTCTTCTCAGTTGAAGAAGGCTATAATAGATTGCATGGCGATAGCATCTCAACTTCAGAGGGGTATTTTGAAACATCCGTTTCACCAATTTTCGTAGCAGCTGGTGCCGGTATTAAGTCTGGATTCAAAACAGAGCGTACTATCCGACAAGTTGATGTTGCACCTTCAATCTCAGTATTACTGGGCTTGCGGTATCCTGCACAATGCGAAGGAGCTCCACTTTACCAGATTTTCTCCGAAGAAGTATAACAAAGAGCTATATGCGCAGCTATCAGAAAAGCAGCACTCTGATAGCTGCTTTTCAAATACAGATAAAAGGGATAAAGAACTGTATTGTAGACAGTTCTTTATCCCGACCCTGATCAAAATTGCTAATCTGGGATTTATAGTAGGCTGTATTAATTGCAAACTAAAGGAGTGTTGGAAGTATGTCATTACAACAACTAGATTCAACCCATTTCGAAGAAATTATCTATGATAATTGTGAGCCTTGCTTAGTGATCTTTTCCAAAAAAGAATGTCATGTGTGTAAAGAAGTCGTTCCAATGTTAGAAGGAATGAAACCTCAATATGAAGGTAAATTTGGGTTCTATTATGTTGATGTTGAAGAAGACAAGAATTTATTTCAACGTTTTTCATTAAAAGGTGTTCCGCAAATCCTCTTTTTCAATGAGGGCGAGTATCATGGAAAACTCGCTGGTAAGGTTGAGGAAGAAGCTGTAGAAGAGAAAATAGAGGAAATCCTTGGGTAGGGGTCAGACCCCCACACAAAGGGAAACTATTCTGATAATTTCGAGAGGGAAGTGGAAGCCGTGGCTAATAGCTATGATTTGATTATTATCGGGGGAGGCCCCGCTGGACTTTCTGCTGCTATTTATGGTGGTAGGGCTAAGCTTAAGACCTTAGTCATCAATAAAGGGACGATTGGCGGTTTAGCAGATACAACGAGGGAAATAGTTAATTATCCTGGCTATATGCAAATTAGTGGACCAGATCTTATGAAGGATTTCCAAAAACACGCTCAATCGTTTAACGTTGAATTTCTAAAAGAAGAGGTTATCGATGTCGATTTTTCTCAAGAAAATAAACTAGTCAAGACCAAAAAGGGAAAAGAATTTTATGCTAAAGCAGTAATTCTTGCCTGTGGAAGTCAACCAAGAATTTTAAATATCCCCGGTGAAAAAACACTTCGGGGAAGTGGAGTAGCTTACTGTGCCACTTGTGATGCTGAGTTCTTTGAAGGGGAAGATGTTGTGGTCATCGGAAGTGGTGACCAGGCTATCGAAGAAGGCATGTACATCACTAAATTTGCTCGCAAAGTAACTGTGATTGTGTTACATGATGAAGGAATCCTTGACTGTAATAAAGTAAGTGCCGAGAGAGCATTTAATAATGAGAAGATGGAGTTTATCTGGAATTCAACCATTGAAGAAGTTCTCGGGGAAGGAAACGTAGAAGGAGTAAAAATCAAGAACCTAAAAACAGGCAGTTCATCCGAACTCACCTGTCAGGGTGTTTTTTTCTTCGTTGGGATGGTTCCCTCAACCCAATTTCTAAACAACAGTGGTCTAAGGATGGAGAAAAGTGGATACATTCCCACCAATGAGCGTATGGAAACTAATCTTGAAGGAATCTATGCAGTGGGTGACAATCGAGTAAAATACTTAAGACAAGTTGTTTCAGCAGCAGGTGATGGTGCGACTGCAGCGGTAGCGGCTGAGCGATATATCGAAGAACTCAATGATTTCAATGCCAATATACTTCAAACCGATAAAAAGACCTTATTATTGTTTTTTAATGCCTTAGTTAATGAAAGCTTGGAATTCAACACCTTATTGGAAGGCGTGCTTAATGATACTGCTGAAAACTATAAACTGTTTAAAGTTGATACGGCAACAAAGAAGACCCTTGCTGAAAAATATAAAATAGACAAGGTTCCCGCTGTCGTTGTCTTAGATCGAGGAGAAGAAATCAAACGGCTGGATTGTAGTATGGATCTAGAAAAACTAAAATCTCAATTATTTTAGGCCCCATATTCCTATCCATATTAAAGCCGCCTAAAGATAAGATGAAAAAGAACCATAGTTCAGTGCAGAACTATGGTTCTTTTTCATCCCTTGGCCATCCTATGGCCTGCCCCAGCCGATGGTTCAGCCTAGAACCATACTGGCAATGGTGCAATGAGGGGACTTGGTCATTAATTTAATGTTTTTTCTTAACCGCTCATATCTAAAACAACAGTATTCGAGAAAGTCGTCGCCATTGTAATGTCTGATTAAAGCCCAAGCTGTCCAGAGTAAATCTTGAGCCATCATAAAGCCTTTAATTTTAAATTCTTCTATAGGCGTCAGGGGACGGCCGAAGTAATGCTGAACTAGATGCTGGATAGCTTCTTCGAATAGTTTAGATTCAAGAATATAGGCAGCAACATCCCAACAAGGATCGTTCATTCCTGAATATTCCCAGTCTACTAAATAAGTTTTGAAGGTATCGTCAATAATAAAGTTTTCAGGTACGGTGTCATTGTGACAGGGAACTAAAATGGTACTTTTAATGTTTTGTTGGACAATAGTTACTAATTGTTCTTTTAAGGTTGTGTAGTCAAAGAAAAAACTTCCGTGTAGTTGTTTGATAATCAGTTCGTATTTAGAGAGCTCTACTTGCCAATCGAAGCGATTTGGAAAGTGTTTTGGAAAGGAGTGGATTTTCCTCATTATATTCGAAACGGCAGCGAGGTTTTCGGGAGAGCAGGGGTTAGCTTGAGCCATATTTTGGCTATTTTTTATAGTTAGGCTTATTTTAATTCCAGTGTATTCATCAAAATAGATACAATCAGAGTTTACCCCGAACTCTGAGGCAATGTTATTATTGATACGTTCAATTTTGCGATCAATAATCTGTTCCGTCATACCGCCAGGTTGCCTAATAATATATTCAATGCCCTTAATATTCATTAAATAGTTGTAATTAGTAAGTCCGCCGGCAAAGCGGGATTTATCGAATACGATGCTTTCATCCTTAAAAGCGCTGCGCAACGTTTCTTGGACTAAATCTTCCATTTTCATATATAACTCCACCAAGTTAGTAAACTTGGATTTTTTTATTTTTAATTTACTTTAGCAAAAAAAATTAACAAAATCAATGTACTTGAGTTACAGATTTTGATTATTGATACTGAAAATTCAATAATCAACGCACTCTCCTAAGGTAGTGGGGGCTATTGTAAGTATTTGTCTCGATAATACCATAAAATCTATTTAATGCAATAACTAGATTCTGAAAGATACAATAATGCTAATTATATCTATTGATTCTTCAAAGAAATAAATTCTGCATGAGATATTATTAAAGTACCAAAATCGATTAATTAATTAAGGGGTAAAGTGACAATCCTTGGAGGTTTAAATCTAATTAGAAAGAGGGGTTGTTTTGATGAAATACATCGGAGAAGAAGCCTTAGGTCTTATTGAAACAAGAGGTATGGTTCCGGCAATTCAGGCAGCGGATGTAATGTGTAAAACTGCTGATGTTATTCTTGTTTCCTATGAAAATATGGGTTCGGGACTTGTTACGGTCATGATTAAAGGGGATGTTGCCGCCGTAAAGTCAGCTGTAGAGAACGGTGCAGCAGCAGCTGCCGCCATTGGTGAGTTGACAGCATCTCATGTTATGCCACGTCCGATTAGCACAGTAGGCAAGATTGTATCAAAACATGACATTGATGAGCAATAACAGTTGATGATGGTTTAGAAAGGGGAGTCCATGTGGACAAAAATGGTGGTGCTTTAGGGTTTATAGAAACATATAGCCTGGTCTCAGTGCTAGAAGCAGCGGATGCCATGTGCAAAGCTGCAGACGTGGAATTGGTAGGATATGAAAATGTGGCTTCTGGCTTGGTTTCCGTCGTGGTCCGTGGAGATGTTGGAGCAGTTAAGGCTGCTGTAGATGCCGGCATCAAAGAAGCTTCCAAGGTGGGCAATGTTTATAGCTCCCTTGTCATTGCTAGGCCTCATGCGGAGGTAGAAAAGATTGTTGCAAAATACGTTATCGACTTTTAATAATTGTTTTGCAGACCTTAGATTTTCTGAGTAGAAGGGGGGGAGTGAGATATGAATAGAATTGACAATGATTTGCTCTCCGTTCAAGAGGCTCGAATTCTTGTGGAAAACGCCCGTGAGGCGCAAAAGGCACTGGCAGCATTTCCCCAGGAAAAACTCGATGAAATTGTCGGACGTATGGCTGAAGCGGCGTTTAAGTATGCCAAAGAACTTGCCCTTATGTCCCATGAAGAAACAGGGTTCGGCAAATGGCAGGACAAGTTTGTCAAAAACATTTTTGCCAGTGATTTTCTTCATAAGAAAATCAGAGACATGAAAGTTGTCGGTATTATCGGCGAAGACAAAGCAAACAAGACCATGGATATTGGGGTACCCGTCGGGGTGATCGTTGCGTTGCCTCCTTCGACCAACCCTGCATCTACAACAATATACAAAGCACTAATTGCCATAAAGGCTGGCAATGCTATTGTTTTTTCTCCTCATCCTAAGGCTCGTAAAACCATCGCTACTGTGCTCGACATACTTATACGAGCAGCTGAAGAAAGTGGACTGCCAAGTGGTGCCATAGGATACTTACGAACGCTGGCTGTGGACGGTACGGTTGCCTTGATGAACCACAAAGACACTTCGCTTATTCTAATCACAGGTGTGCCCAAGATGGTCAGGGCAGCGTATACATCCGGAAAACCGACGATCTATGGCGGCCCGGGTAATGGCCCGGCCTTTATCGAACGTTCGGCTGACCTAAAAAAAGCCGTAGCAGATATTATTGCTAGCAGAACCTTCGATAACGGAATTGTCTCAGCCTCGGAGCAATCCATTGTTGCTGAGGACTGCATCGCCGAAGAAGTAAGACGGGAGCTCAGGAGTAAAGGTGCTTACTTCATGTCAGAAGAGGAATCTGTTCAGCTCAGTAAGTTTTTTTACCGGCCTGATAACAGTTTTAACCCGGAAATCGTCGGGAGATCAGCCTTAGAGTTAGCACAAAAAAGCGGTCTATCTGTTCCGGAAAATACTAAGGTTTTGATTTCAGAACAAAAATATGTTTCTCCTACCAATCCATATTCAAGAGAAAAATTATGCCCGGTTCTAGCATTTTACGTTGAAAAGGATTGGATGAATTCTTGTGAAAAATGCATCGAGCTGCTAATTAATGACGGTCGGGGACATACCTTAGTCATTCACTCGAAGAATGAGAGTGTGATTCGGGAGTTTGCCCTTAAAAAACCAGTCTCAAGAGTCCTGGTGAATACTCCCGCATCATTAGGGGGTATAGGAGCCACAACTAATCTTTTCCCGGCCTTAACCTTAGGCAGCGGAGCAGCAGGCGGCGGGTTTACTTCTGATAATGTCACCCCAATGAACTTGATAAATATTCGAAAAGTCGGCTATGGTGTACGGCTTCTGGAGGATATAGCCAAGGGTGTACAGGTGGGGGAGACCACTGAAACAAGCGGAAGTCATTGTTCCGCCAATCCGCCTTCCATTGACAATACCCAGGATTTGAAAGAGTTGCTGGAAAAGCTAATGGAGCAACTTAAGTGGTACGGAGATTATTGAGGGGACGTTCGGTAATGAAAAAGTTTGTCCTTAAACCTAAGATATATTTCAATGAGGGATCCATGGAGTTTCTTAAAGAAATCAAAGGGTCCTGTGCCTTTATTGTTTCTGATTCTGTTATGGAAACGTTGGGTTACCTCCAAAAAACCATAGATTATCTTAATGAAACAGGGATAGAGTCAGCTGTTTTTAAGGAAGTGCGTCCGGATCCGGATGTCAAAGTCATTGCCGAAGGCATGAAGAAATACCTGGAAACCCAAGCTGATACCATTGTTGCATTGGGCGGGGGATCTACCATTGATGCTGCCAAAGGCATTATTTACTCCTTGTGGCAGTTCAGGAAAGCAGCCGGGGAAGAGTTTAAAAAACCATTATTTATCGCTATTCCTTCCACAAGCGGTACCGGATCTGAAGTGACGAATTTCTCAGTAATCACTGCGGAAGGGGAGAAAGTCTGCATTGTAGATGAGTGGATGGCTCCAGATATCGCCATACTTGATTCCACTTGCATACAACATGTTCCTCAGTCGGTGGTTGCTGATACTGGTATAGATGCTCTGGTGCATGCTATCGAAGCTTATGTTTCTACAGAAGCAACCCATTGTACAGATGCCCTTGCCGAGAAGGCCGTTCAATTAATTTTTGAGAATCTCAAGGCTTTATATAATGACGCAAGCAATTCCTGCGCGCGAGAACGCATTCAAAACGCGTCCTGTATTGCGGGTATGGCTTTTACAAATGCCGGTCTTGGGATCAACCACAGCCTAGCCCATGCTTTGGGCGGAACGTTTCACATTTCCCACGGGCGATCGAATGCGCTGTTACTAAGCGCAGTGGTTGAATATAACGCTAATTTGAACAGCAACGATAGTAGATATGCCTCTGAAAAGTACGCGAGATTGGCCGCAGTGTTGCAATTACCTGCACGGACGTACCGGGAAGGAACCATTAATTTCATGCAGGCGGTTAAGGATTTGCTAAAATCCCTGGGTATTCCCAATCGGGTTCGCGAGTTGGGAATCGATAAGAGCAAATTTGAGAACAAAGTAGAAACTATGGTTGAATTGGCCCTTCACGACCGGTGCACCCCTACTAATCCTAGACTACCGTCTAGAGAAGATCTGGTCGGTATTTATCAGAAAGTATTTTAACCATCAATATTAGGAATTGACTTGTTTTACGAATAACAAAAGAAGGAGGAAAGAAAATTGGATATTAAAGAGTTCTCAAATAAATTTGCGGATGCAACCAAACATTTATCCCCGGAAGAAACAGCTGCCATTATGAAGTTGTTTGAGGGAATTTCCAAAGAGTTGTCTGGAAATAGTACAGTAACAAGGAGTGTAGAAAAATCACCTGTCTATGAAGGGGAAATCACAGGACTGACACCCCGACTGGAACGTCTGAAAGCAGCTTATTTAAAGGTTAAACCAAGTGTGAGTATTTATCGTGCCAGAGCTTTCACTCAAGTGACCAAAGAAAATGTGGGGTTGCCTAAAATTCTTCTGCGGGCCAAGTGCTTCAGAAAAGCTTGTGAGACTGCTCCCTTGGTGATTCAAAACGATGAATTGATTGTAGGACATCCTTGCGGGAAACCAAGAGCCGGTGCAGTATCCCCGGATATCGCCTGGAGATGGCTGCGGGATGAATTGGATACCATGTCAACTAGAGCCCAGGATCCCTTCCAAATCAGTGAGGAAGACAAGCGGATTTTGCGGGATGAGATCTTCCCCTACTGGGAAGGTAAGAGTGTTGACGAAATTTGTCAGAATCAATATGAAGAAGCTGGGGTATGGTCATTTTCAGGCGAATCCTTTGTCAGCGATCTCTCTTACCATCAGGTAAATGGCGGCGGTGACACTTGCCCTGGATACGATGTCATATTGATTAAAAAGGGTATTAACGCCGTAAGACAGGAAGCTGTCGACAGATTGAGCAGATTATCCATGGAAAATCCGGATGACATGGATAAGATCTACTTCTACAAAGCGGAAATAGAGACTTGTGATGGAATTTTAGCTTATGCCAAACGGCTTTCTGATTATGCAAAAGAACTGGCTGACAGAGAGCATGACTCAGCCCGCCAGAAAGAACTATACAAGATTTCCGACAATTTAGCTTCTGTACCAGCCAATCCACCTCGTACTTTCCATGAAGCACTCCAGTCCGTTTGGACGCTGCAATCACTGTTTGTGGTAGAAGAAAACCAGACAGGTATTTCCCTGGGACGCTTGGATCAATACATTTATCCCATGTTCAAGGCCGACATGGAAGCTGGCCGAATGAACAAATTGGAAGCCTTTGAACTGCTAAGCAGTTTCATTATTAAATGCTCTGAGGTTATGTGGCTTTCCAGCGAACTGGGAGCAAAGTATTTCGCCGGTTATCAACCCTTTATCAACTTAACCATTGGCGGACAGAAGAGAACCGGTGGTGACGCAACCAACGATTTAACTTATCTAATTATGGATGCTGTTCGTTTTACTAAGATGTATCAACCGTCGCTGGCTTGCCGGATTCACAACAAATCTCCACAACAATACTTGAAGAAGATCGTCGATGTTGTTAAAGCAGGGCTTGGATTCCCCGCCTGTCACTTTGATGATTCTCATATCAAAATGATGCTTGCCAAGGGTTTCTCCATAGAAGATTCACGGGACTATTGCCTCATGGGCTGTGTAGAACCGCAAAAGTCCGGCCGAATTTATCAATGGACATCCACCGGTTATACTCAATGGCCGATTGCCATAGAATTTGTTCTTAATCGCGGCATGATGAAATGGCATGGCACCATGCAAGGTCTGGACACAGGGGATCTTGACAATATCAAGACCTATGAGGAATTTGATACTGCCTGCAAACAACAAATCGAGCACATTATCCGCCTATCAGCCATAGGAACTCTTGTCAGCCAGCGGGTTCACCGAGATATTGCTCCAAAACCCCTCATGTCCCTACTGGTAGAAGGGTGTATGGAAAAAGGCACAGATGTTACAGGTGGCGGCGCTCTAGTCAATTACGGTCCTGGACTTATCTTCTCCGGCCTCGGAACCTATGCCGACTCTATGGCAGCAATCAAAAAGCTGGTTTTTGAAGAGAAGAAATATACTCTAAAACAAATCCGGGACGCATTGGCTGCGAATTACGAAGGATTCGAATCTATTCGCACTGATTGTCTAAATGCACCGAAATACGGCAATGACGATGACTATGTTGATGAAATTGCCTCAGATCTCATTATCTGGACTGAACGGGTGCACCATTCCTTTAAGATGTTGTATTCTCACTTCACCCATGGCACCCTTTCTATTTCCAACAACACGCCTATCGGAGAAATCACTGGTGCAACAGCTAACGGACGTTTGGCCTGGACACCGCTGTCTGATGGAATCAGCCCGACACAGGGTGCCGACAAATTGGGACCCACAGCCATTATTAAATCCGTCAGCAAGCTAAGTAACGAATCCATGAATATCGGTATGGTGCACAACTTCAAATTGTTACGTGGTATCCTGGAAACTCCGGAAGGAGAAAATGGCCTAATCACCTTACTCAGAACAGCCTCCATCCTCGGAAATGGTCAGATGCAGTTCAGTTATGTTGATAACGAAGTTTTGAAGAAAGCCCAAATCGAGCCTGACAAGTATAGGGACCTAATCATTCGTGTTGCTGGGTATAGTGCTTACTTCGTTGAGCTGTGCAAAGAAGTACAGGATGAAATCATTAGCAGAACGGTTTTGGATCATTTTTAAATAAGAGTTTCAAATTAATATGGAATATCGGAAGACAACTCTTCTGATATTCCATGAATAAGGAGGGAGATAGTCTAGATGAGCATATCGGGAAATCAAAAAGCCATCATGATGAAGGAAAAACTTAATGCCGACTTTGCCAGAAAAGGTGTATTAACGGGCCTTTTCAGTGGCTGCACCTGGGGTTTGAACAGTGTACTCTTAGGACTGGCCCTGGGCCTTATCCCTTTAATGGGGGATGATGCTGGAAAGTATGCCCTATTCGCTATCCCGCTGGCTGCCGCCTGTATGAATGATTCCTTTGCAGGACTATGGCTGCTCCTCTATAACGGTGGAGCCGGACGTTTCAAAGAAATCATTCGTAGTCTTAAAACCTTTCCAGGTTTAATGGTTTGCGTTGCCGCATTGTTGGGTGGACCTATTGCTAATGGTGGATACCTGCTGGGAATCTCAATGGCTGGACCAGCTTATGCATTAACTATTACGGCCTTATATCCAATCGTTGGTGCGCTTCTTTCTAGAATCTTCCTCAAACAACACATTGTGCCTCGGGTTTGGGTTGGCATGCTTCTCTCAGTTATCGGAGCGATCGTTATATCCTATGTGCCGCCCGAAGGCGGAAACAGCGAAACCTTCTACCTCGGTCTTCTCTTCGCATCTCTAGCTGCTTTAGGATGGGGCGCAGAAGCCGTATTGGCTGTATTCGGCATGTCCATGATTGACCCGAAAATCGCTATTAATATCCGTGAATTGACTTCCGGTCTTTTCCTAGCTATTTTCGTTCTTCCCATCGTTGGTGGCTGGGTTATCGTTTCCCAAGTCTTTACTCTGCCTGGAACCCTTGGGGCCTTTGCCATTGCTGCCCTGGCGGCAGCGGTATCCTACCTGGCATGGTATAAGGCTAACACCACCATTGGTGTCGCCAAAGGGATGGCCCTTAACGGAACCTATGTCATGTGGGGGGTTATCTTCTCGGTAGTTTTCTTGAACTCGCCTCTTACCCAGAACTTGGTTATAGGCAGTGGGTTGGTACTGATCGGTGCTACTCTCGTCGCTATTAACCCGAAAGAGTTCTTCAAGAAAGGAGAGGTGGCATAATCATGGCTGATACATTACCACTGCGATTCAGAGTGCTTCATTATATTTCTACAGTTGACAAAGCCTCCGCGGATCAGATTATGCAGGCGTTGAAACCGGAATATGGCACTGAAAAACAGTTTACCAAAAAAGTGTTTGTAGATCATCTCCTCGACATGAAAGCAAACTTCATCATTGACGATAACGATGTGACATTAGATGACAAGGGAGAATTAGTTATTTACTACTCCATCAATGATGAGGGAAAAAGACTACTTGGCAAATATCTCCCTAAGCGTTGGACTCAGAAATAATTTTCATAGGGATTAAGGATGGGACATTATGAGTACAGAAACCGTTGCAATCTTAGAAAGAAAAGCGAGAATCTTCAATGTACAGAAATACTCCATCTATGATGGACCGGGTATACGAACATTAATTTTTTTCAAAGGGTGTCCCCTGAGATGCAAGTGGTGTTCCAATCCCGAGGGACTTGAAAGAAACTATCAGGTCATGTTCAAAGAGGATTTGTGCGTAGACTGTGGCAATTGTATTCCTGTATGTCCCGTCCACCTACATTATTTTCAAGATGACGAAGGCGGAAAGAACGGCCAAGGAGCCGAGCATAAAGTCAAGAGAACGATTGACTGTGTAGGTTGCCGAAAATGCGAAAGCGTATGCCCTAAACAAGCGCTGTCCATTGTCGGTTCAGACAAAACAATTTCTGATGCCCTGGAAATCATCCAACAAGATGCGCTCTTCTATCTGAGTTCAGGTGGAGGAGTTACCCTTGGGGGAGGGGAGGTCACAGCGCAGCCGGAATTTGCCGCAAATCTGCTGATGGAATGTAAGCGTCTGGGAATTCACACGGCGATTGAAACCAGTGGCTATACAAAACTTGACTCCCTACTAATGATCGCCCAGTTTACTGATTTATTTCTGTATGATATTAAGCAAATCGATTCTGAACGTCATTATGAACTTACCGGAGTGCGCAATGAACGTATTCTGGATAATCTAACCGAACTTATACGCCGGGGGTTTACGGTTAAAGTCAGGATGCCCCTCATCAAGGGATTGAATGATAGTAAAGAAACCATTGGCAAAACCCTGGAATTTCTTCAGTCCTTCAAAGATTATAAAAACTTTCAGGGTATCGACTTGCTTCCTTATCATAAATTAGGCATCAACAAATACAAGCAATTGGATATGACATATGCCATAACTGAAGATTTGAGCTTTAAGGAAGAAGAGTTGGATAAAATTCAAGAGTTTATAAAAGGGTATGACTTACAGGTCGAAGTCATTAGACATTAAATTCTTTATGCGGAGGTCGGGATTAGATGAGTGCAGCGGATGAGTTTGATAAAAAACGAATTATCCAGGAATCTGTGCCTGGCAAGCAGGTCACCCTGGCTCACATCATAGCTTCTCCCGTACAAGACATCTATGAACGTCTGGGAATTGAAGAAACAGGAGCCATTGGAATTTTAACCCTCACTCCCAGTGAGACAGCAATTATTGCCGCCGATATTGCCACAAAGACATCTGATATTGAGATCGGCTTTCTCGATCGTTTTACAGGATCCCTAGTTATTTCTGGTGACGTGGCCAGTGTTGAAACAGCCATGATAGCCATTAATGAAACCTTGGAAAAGTTGTTAGGCTTTACGCCTGCTAAGATAACACGCACATGAAAAAACGCATTATGGTCATAGGGCCAACTCAATCTGGTAAATCCACACTGATCAACGTTTTGAATGATTCTACGAGGCCCTTAAAAAAGACCCAAGATGTCATCTATGGAAAAAATACCATAGATACTCCAAGCTCGTATATTGAAAACCCTTCTATGTACAAATATCTGATCGCAACGGCTCAAGCCGCATCCCATTTGCTCATTCTAGTGGATCAAGCCAGACCTACGGAGGTATATCCGCCCGGTTTTGCCAAAACCTTTACCTGTCCAGTCATTGGTGTAGTTACCAAGACGGACTTAGTTCCGGAAAATGCTGGTTTGTGCAATCAACAGCTGAGAAAAATCGGGATTTTCGAGCCTTACTTCTGGATTTCGCTAAAAGACAATAGAAATGTGGATTCACTGAAACACTATTTACTTGGAAATCAACAAACGCCTTAATGAAGTTTTTAATTATAGATGACTTTGCGCAATACAAGGGGAAATTTGGTATCAGACTTTCATGCAGCTAAGGCTGCACCATTGATGAATAAAAAAAGTATTGGGTCAAGATACTTCACTGCGTTCAGTATGACATAGTGCAGTGTCATCCTGAGCATGGCGAAGGATCTTTTCCAGAAATTTAAGGAAGGGTAGGTGAGGCAATGAAATTCGTCACTGAAATAGAATTGCGAGATTTATATAGGAAAGAACCCTTTGCTACTTATGTTCTGGAACCAGATACAAAGATTACACCGGGAGCCCGCCAATTCCTTGTGGACAGACGAGTGACGCTGGTACAAGCCCAGTGTTGTGACGACAAGAAATCTAACCTCGACGCTTCGAATCAGGTACAAGTACGGGAAAACTGGTGTACCCAGAGATTGCTTAGAAGAATGGAAAGCGTAGAAGCTTTATTCCTTCTAATTGCAGCAGAACTCTTACACTCTGGAGATGCTGTACAATCAGAAGAAATCATGGCCCTTGGAAAATGCTTTCGAAACCTTCGAAACGCTGAACGGGAACAGGTACCCCCAGACATTTTTGAGTTTTGGGGATGGTCAGAAGAAGAAATCAGAGAACGCTCCGATAATCTGGAAAAATTCGTTGACCTACGTGAGTTCCACGTAGGACTAGAAAATGGCAAAGAAGTTGCGCTGTTAAATTATTTGCGTGCCTCACTCCAAGAGGTGGAACCAGCCATTTTAGAAGCTTATTGGAATGAGGAGCAGCAAGACTGCTCACGGCAAGACCTAATTGATACGATCAATCTGATCATCAACATACTTTGCATAATGATGTGGAAGTGTTTAGGAGGGAAAAAATGGAGACGGTAAATTCAGCTTTTCTATACTGTGATCAGCTTGTTAGAGATTTCGAGAAAGTCATTGAAACACCCATCTTGAATAAATCCTCTGTTTATTACACAGGCGTTGACCTGGGAACTGCCTACATCGTACTTGCAGTTCTCGATGAGAATTATCAGCCCGTTGCCGGAGCCTATCGATTTGCCAGCGTAGTCAAAGATGGTATGGTAGTGGACTATATCGGGGCAATTCGCATAGTCAAGGAACTAAAACAAGAACTCGAAGAGAAGCTTGGCGCGGAATTGATCTACGCTGCAGCAGCGCTTCCGCCGGGAACCGATACTCTTGACTCAGGTGCTATTAAACATGTGGTACAGGGGGCTGGTTTCGAAATCACCAACATATTGGATGAACCCACGGCGGCCAATGCAGTGCTTAAGATTAAAGATGGTGCGATTGTCGATATCGGTGGCGGAACTACGGGAACTGCAATCCTGAAAGAGGGCAAAGTGATTCATGTAGCAGATGAACCTACAGGTGGTACTCATTTTTCTCTCGTCATTTCCGGAGCGTATAAAATGAGCTTTGAAGATGCGGATCAATATAAGCGGGATTTTAAGAATCATAGAGAGTTAATTCCCGTGCTGCGACCTGTCATTGAAAAAGTTTCCTCAATTATCAGTCGCCATATAAAGGAATACCCAGTGAAAGAAATATATCTGGTGGGTGGAACCTGTTGCCTGAATGGAATCGAAGACATTATCGCTAAACAAACCAACCTTCCCACTTATAAACCACAAAACCCCATGTTCGTTACCCCTTTAGGGATTGCCCTTAACTGCACGCAAGAAATTCTTTAGTCAGGAGTGGCGTTTACAATGGAATATCGAATCATAAAATCCCCTACGAGTGGGACCATGGATATTCTCTTTCGACGAAAAGGCTCCGCTTCAACAATCCCCATTGAGCACTATGACGCTGTAGGTATGGTTCAAGGGCGGTTAATTGATATGGTTTTTGCTGCTGATATTGCGGAAAAAGCAGCTGGTGTCGTAGTCGAAGATATTAAAGGTCATTGCCCGCAAAATCTGATTATGATCGCCATCTTCGGAGATACGGCATCAGTGGAAGCCGCTATTCAAGAAATACGATACAAATTTAATGAGGCAAAAACAGGTGAGATACGATGATAGCAGCAAAGGTAATTGACAGTATTTGGTCTACAAGAAAAGCCGATTCTCTCATAGGAATGAAATTTATGATGGTGGAAGTTCTTGGAGGCATTGATGCCGGCCGTATCATAATAGCTGCTGACACTATTAGTGCCGGCATTGGCGAACGAGTTCTTGTCTGTACTGGCAGCTCGGCGCGCAAAATGTTGGATCGGGAGGATATACCCATTGATGCCGTTATTGTGGGCATCATTGACGAAGACTGTAAGTTTTAAAAAAACAGGAGGTGTAAACCTTTGGATCTTCTGGACTTAATCAAGAATTCAGGGATTATTGGGGCAGGAGGAGCTGGATTCCCAACTCACGCTAAACTTACTTCTAAAGCCGAGTATATATTGCTGAATGGAGCAGAATGTGAGCCCCTGCTTAGAGTAGACCAGCAATTGATGGAACTGTTTCCTGACGAAATCATCAAAGGTTTGGAAGCGGCGGGAAGATATATTGAAGCCCGCAAAGCCATCATTGGCATTAAAGGAAAACACAAGAAAGTCATCGTTCTTTTACGTGAAAGAATTGCAGCTCTGGGACTTTCAGATTACATGGAAGTTATGGAACTTAGAGATATCTATCCTGCCGGTGACGAACAGGTTTTGGTGCATGAACTAACTCAACGAATTGTACCAGAAGTATCGATCCCCTTGAAAGTAGGTTGTGTGGTTATTAATTCAGAAACCGCACTGAATATCTCAAAGGCCCTGGCAGGGAACCCTGTCACGGAAACCTATATTACTATCGCTGGGGATATTCCTCAGCCCAGGACCGTTAAAGTACCTGTGGGTGTATCGATTAGGGAAGTAATCGGCCAATGTGGAATAGAAAATGTCGATGATTATGCTGTGATAGACGGAGGCCCCATGATGGGGTCTGTCATGAACAAAGTCGATGGGTATGTCACCAAAAAAAGCAAAGGCTATGTACTGCTTAAAAAGGATCACTTTCTTATCCGGAAAAAAACTGTAAGCCCCGATAGGGCCAGAGTGATAGGCAAGACTGCCTGTGAACAGTGTCGCATGTGCACGGACCTGTGTCCTCGTTATCTCCTAGGACACAATATGCAACCCCATAAAGTCATGCGTGCCTTGAGTTACAATTTAGAGGACGTGAAAGAACAGCAAATTGCTCAATTATGTTGCGAATGTAATGCTTGCGAATTATTCTCCTGCCCGGCTAATCTCCATCCGAAATCTGTCAATAGTCTATATAAGCAAAAGCTGGCAGAACAAGGCATAAAGTATCAGCCAGTTCAGGTGGATTTTCAAGCGAGGTCGGCTAGAGACTATCGCCTTATCCCAAGCAAACGTCTAGTTATTAAAATCGGCTTAACTGCCTTTGATAAACCGGCACCCCTGACCCAGGTTGAATTTCAACCTGAATACGTTGAAATCGCTTTACGACAGCACATAGGCGCACCGGCCATACCGGTTGTTGCTATAGGAGAACAGGTGAAAGCTGGGCAACTGATTGGTAAGATTCCGGACAATAGTCTGGGAGCAACCGTTCACTCCAGCTTCGATGGTACTGTTCAAGAGATTAAGGATAATTCTATTGTGATAAAGGTGGGTTGATATGTTTAGTGCAATAGGTATGATTGAGCTTACGAGTATTGCTAGAGGAATTTATGCCACGGATTTGATGCTTAAAACAGCCTACGTGGAAGTGGTAAGTGCAACACCTGTCTGTCCGGGGAAATATATCGCTATCATTAAAGGAGACGTTGCTGCCGTAGAAAGCTCAATCAGCGTAGGCGTAGAGATGGCAGGAGAATATCTGGTAGATAGCTTTATCCTCGCTAATGTTCATCAGGGCATTTTCCCGGCCATCACAGCCACGACCATGCCCGATGGAGTCGGAGCTTTGGGAATCATGGAGTGTTTTTCCTTAGCCTCTATGATTATCTCAGCTGATGCGGTACTGAAAGCTGCTGATGTACAAGCCTTGGAATTGCGTTTAGGCAGCGGTTTGGGAGGAAAAGCCTACTTTACTTTCACAGGGGATGTCGGCGCGGTGGAAGCAGGTATCGAAGCAGGGATAGCCATCGCCCTGGAAAAAGGCTTGTTAGTCGATACTGAGGTAATTCCTTCGCCCTCGGACAAACTGTGGGCATCCTTATTCTAAAATTAACACCCAAACGTCTATACCCTTTACGATAGAAAGGAGGTGCGACTTTGAAAAAACTCGTTTCAGCAAACGAAGTAAAAGTAGCAGCAGAAAAGGGACAAAAAGCATTTTACGTAGACTGCAATACCATCATTACTGCGGCAGCTAAGGATCTAGCCAAAGAACTGGGCGTTGAATTTACAAGTGAATCATCTGCTGTAGGAAATTCCCCCTGTAATGAAAGTAGTCTGCCAAAGAAAGAGAACCGGGAAAATGAGATTGACCCAGAAATGATCTTTCAAGTTGTAAAATCGGTATTAGCTAACAGGCTCCTGGAAAGCGTTTCTTCACCGAATCTAGAAACCCCTTTCCGAGCAGATGGTGACTCGAAAAGTGGACTGAAAATTGTGCGCGGCAGAACAGTGAACCTGGAGACCTTTGACACAGGGGATTCAAGCACCGACGTAGCTTATCGTGAGGTAATCAGTAAAGAAGATTCCCAAATGAGCGCAGGCTTTTTAACCATTGAAAAATCAAGCTTTGATTGGGAATTATGCTATGAAGAGATTGATATTGTTCTCGAAGGAAGCCTAACCATTACCATTAACGGTGAAACTTATCACGCTCACCAGGGAGATGTCCTCTTTGTACCTAATGGCTCTAAAGTAACCTGGGGTTCCTCTGATTATGTCAAACTTTTTTACGTAACCTACCCGGCAAACTGGCCTGATCTGATGGCTCAACAATAGGAGGGTAAGCTATGAAGGCTCTTGGCCTAATTGAGACATACGGGCTCCTTCCCGCTATTGAATGTGCAGATGTCATGCTAAAAACGGCGCAAGTGGAACTTCTGGGGAAAACCTTAGTCGGTGGCGGTCTCGTAACGATTACCGTAACAGGCGATGTGGGAGCTGTTAAAGCTGCAGTGGAAGCGGGTGCGATTGCGGTTGAAACGATTGGTCACCAAGCCTTAATTTCTCGACATGTTATTCCCAGACCAGATCCTGAGATTGAAAGCGTGATTCTTGTGAGGGAGGAGAAATTAAGCGTTCTCCCAAACACTGATCTAGCAACCAACGTTAACGTACCCTTGGCAAATAACGATGCCCCAACAGAACGCCAGGAAAAGGTCAAAATTCTAAAAGAGAGCACTAAGCCAGAGCAAATGACACTTAAGCAACTCCGCAAAGAGGGAGTGGATGCTTTGGTACAGGAATTTGGCCTTGAACAAAGCTTGAACGTCCTGAAAACACTTTCTGTGGTAAAACTTCGCAACCTAGTAAGAGACTACAAAGAACTTGACATTGCAGGCAGAGCCGTTTCAAAAGCAAACAAAGAATTACTGATCCGGAAACTGAAGGAATTCTACGAACGGGCTAGTGAGATGTAGCTTGATGGCCGGTGATAATCAGTAAAGACAGTGACGGAAGGAGTAATAACTTGGAAAACTTCGATTATGATTTACTATCTGTGCAAGAGACCAGAAATCTTGCTCGTCAAGCAAAACTTGCTCAAACCCAACTTGCAAAATTTAATTGCGAGCAGATTGATAAAATTATCCGTAACATGGTGAAAGTAGCCGAGGAGAATGCCGTTTCCCTAGCAAAATTGGCGGTGGAGGAAACCGGATTTGGTAAGGTAGAAGATAAAATCTTCAAAAACCGTTTTGCTTCCACTGAACTATATGAGTTTATTAAACCTATGCAAACTATTGGAGTCATCAAAGATGATAAAGTCAATAAAACCATGGAAATTGCAGAACCGGTTGGATTACTCATGGGGATTATTCCCTCAACTAATCCTACATCCACGGCAATTTACAAATCCATTATAGCCATTAAAGCTCGCAATGGGATTGTCTTCTCTCCCCATCCTTCAGCACTGAAATGTACACTTCAAGCAGCCAAACTGATGAATGATGCCGCCGTAGCTGCCGGTGCTCCAGCCAATATCATAGGGTGTATTTCAAAACCTTCCATGGCTGCAACTAATGAACTTATGAAATGTGATGAAGTCGCCATGATTATTGCAACAGGTGGTTCAGCTATGGTCAAGGCTGCCTATAGCGCAGGGAAACCTGCTTTAGGTGTTGGCCCAGGTAATGTTCCGGCTTATATCGAAAAAACTGCCAATATCTCCAAGGCAGTTAAGAATATTATTGCCAGTAAAACCTTTGACAACGGCACGATCTGTGCTTCCGAGCAATCGGTTATTGTTGAAGAATGCATTCGTGATCAAGTTATGGAAGAGTTCAAACGCCAGGGTGGCTACTTCATGACCCCAGGGGAAACAGACCAAGTTTCTAGGAAATTATTTGTCCGCGGTCATGCTATGAACGCCAAGATGGTAGGAAGATCAGCCGCAGTCATTGCAGAAGGTGCTGGCATAACCATTCCCCCAGGAACAAAAGTTTTGTTAGGTGAACAACAGGGCGTAGGGCAAGAATATCCTTTATCTTATGAAAAGTTGACCACCGTGCTGGCCTTCTATACCGTAAAGGATTGGCATGAAGCATGTGAGCTCTGCATCAAACTTTTGAATAATGGTGGTGTGGGACACAGCCTTTCTATTCATACAGAGAATCAGGAAATGGTCATGAAGTTCGCTGAAAAGCCCGTATTTAGGATTTTGGTCAACACAGCCTCCAGCCAAGGCGGTGTAGGGGCAAGTACAGGACTTTCCCCGTCCTTCACATTGGGTTGCGGTACTTGGGGCGGAAGTGCAACCTCCGATAATGTAACCCCAATGCACTTAATCAATATAAAACGTGTTGCCTATGGAATCAAGGACGTTACCGAAAACACAACTTCCTCCCATTCAGACTGCGTGGCACAGAATAGTAGCCCTAGTGCCATCAGTGACGATCAGATAATGAACGTTGTAAATGAAGTAATCCAGCTATTGAAACAAAGAGGTGGTAACTAAACGTGGGAAAGTATGACGCCTTAGCAACGCTTCTCCTAGAAGCAATCAAAGAGGGGGGGGATTTTACAAAGGACTTAAGCTCCATACCTGTGGGAATATCTAATCGGCATATACATCTATCTCAAGCAGACTTGGAAACTCTGTTTGGGACAGGATACCAATTGACAAAAACTAAGGATTTGTCCCAACCCATGCAATATGCGTGCAAGGAAACTCTGACCATAGCCGGACCCAAGGGCGCTATTGAAAAGGTTCGTATCCTCGGGCCAGCGCGAAGTGAGTCCCAGGTAGAAATACTCCAAGCAGATTGTTTCAAACTTGGTATAACCGCCCCGGTGAGGTTGTCTGGAGACTTGCAAGGGACTCCTGGAATCACTCTGATTGGTCCTAAAGGAAGTGTCTTTCTTTCCAAAGGTCTTTTGATTGCCCAGCGTCATATTCATATGAACCTGGAAGATGTCAAACACTTTGGTGTATCCGATGGAGAACAGGTGACCATCCAAGTAGACGGACTTCGGGGAGGAACTTACTCGAATGTCGTCATTAGAGCCAACAATACCTCATCACTAGAGTTTCATATTGATATGGAAGAAGCGAATGCAATGCATCTCGTCTCGACCTCAAGAATAACAATTTTAAAATAAAATTTTAGGAGGAAACAAAAATGAGTAGATCAGAAGCTTTAGGATTAATTGAAACAAAAGGTTTAGTAGGAGCAATTGAAGCAGCAGATGCCATGGTTAAAGCGGCTAACGTTCAGCTGATTGGTTATGAAAAAGTTGGCGGTGCTCTAGTAACTGTTATGGTAAGAGGAGATGTTGGTGCTGTAAAAGCTGCAACCGATGCCGGTGCTGCAGCAGCTCAGCGAGTAGGAGAGCTTATCTCCGTCCATGTTATTCCTCGTCCACACGGTGACGTAGAAATGATGCTTCCCGGAGGCAAGAAAGACGCATAAGGCCCCCTTAGAAGATACGGCAAAGGTCAAACTCTCGTTTAGAGGTTTGGCCTTTGTCTTTTCATTAGCGGAGATACTAACATACAATTTTCGACTAAATCTCTCTCCTATTTACATTTTTATCATAGTATTGTATTATAAAGATTAACTATATCCGAATCTGTGACTTCCTTTACTTTTAGTTTCAGCTAACTAAAAGACCTAGTCACTTGCCCTCGGATGCTTTTTTTTTGGGATTGATCTGCCAAGCTAATTGGATTCTCACTCATAGAAAAGGAAGTTTTGGCAAATATGAACAACATTGAAAAAACCTTAAAAGATTTAACTGATTCCAACCTATATTCACGCTATTGCGGACTATTATCCCTATCTAATAGTTCGTTGCAGTTGATAGATACCAAGGGCAATATTCTGCTGGAATTTAATCCGTCTCCAGATTTTTGTAAGTTTGTTTGTCAAGAGGATGAAACTCGAATATGCCAAGACTATATGTCTAGATTTAAATCAGGTAAGGAAGACCGATTTATCTGTCAGTATGGACTGTCAAACGTTCTTCTGCCAATCAATATTAACAACCAGACCATAGGCTATGTTGTTGGAGCACAGGTTTATTCACAGGATAGTGAATATCAGAAATATCTAATTGATATAACGACCATAGCAAAGGATAAAAAACTCGACCCAGAATTTATTGCTAAATCAATTTCTGCCATCAGAACCATCGAAGAGAATAAAATTGAAATGCATGAACAGCTTTGCAACCATATCGCCCAAAATATTTGTTATGACCTTTCTCAAAGCATCCATACTACGGATAAAGACATAGCAAGATTATCAATCGAAAAAGAAATGCTGGAAAAAAAGATTATCGACTTGGAAGCAAAAAATATGTCTTTAGTTATTAATCCGCATTTCCTATTTAATACTCTAAACTCTATAGCCCGTATTGCATATTTTGAAAAATCCCATACAACAGAAGAACTAATATACTGTCTTTCAGATTTATTGCGGTACAACTTAAAGCAAGATGATGAGTTACACACCATTGGAGCTGAGATGGATAATATCGAGAAGTATCTTTATATTCAAAAGATAAGATTTAAGAATCGTTTGGAATATGAGATTGATATAGGAGATCATATTAAACCTCATAGAATACCTAATATGATCATACAACCCATTGTTGAGAATGCCCTTATCCATGGCATTACCCCTAAGAGGGATGGAGGCAAAATAAAAATTTATGCTGAAAAATATAAGAATGACATTAATATCTTTGTCATGGATAATGGGAATGGTTTTCCGAAGGAAGTCTTACAAAGCTTGGAGCAATCAGAAAATAGGTTGGGAATAGGTTTTCGCAGCACGGACAAACGTTTAAAACGCTATTTTGGAGAAAATTACGGATTAAAAATTGCGAAATCAGACTATAGTGGAAGTACTGTCACCATCTCGATTCCCACTAAACCCAATGTGAGGCGATCATGATGAGTGTCGTTTTAATTGTGGAAGATGAATTACTCGAATTGGAGTTTCTCAAATCTATTGTAACCGAAGAACTTACCCTCGAAGATAAATTAATCACTTGTGAAAGCGGAATTCAGGCTGTTAAACTTGCTAAACAACATCGACCTGACATCATAGTGATGGATATACTAATTCCTGAAATGGATGGGTTACAGGCCCTTGAGGAGATAAGAAAATTCCTTCCCCAGGCCAGTGTCTTGATTCTTTCGGCCTGTTCAGACTTCACCTATGCGCAAACAGCCATTCGCCTTCGCGTTCAGGAATATTTGCTGAAACCCATAAAACCCTCCGTTTTTAAACAGGTATTCCATAAGCTGTTAGCTACCGTAGCTGCCAATCAGGTACCAGTCGAAGAAGAAATTGTTGAGGAAGAAGAAATTAACCAGGTATATTTTATTGAGAAGTCGCTAGACTACATTCATGATAACTTTAAGCAAAAATTACCCTTGCAACTGGTCGCTGACAAGGTGTTTATGAATCCTCAATATTTCAGCCGTATCTTTAAAAAAGAGGTAGGGGTTACCTATATTGATTATTTAAATAAATTAAAGATTGAGTATGCCTGTAAATTATTAGAGACGACAGATTATCCCGCCTATCGAATTTCCAGTGAATGTGGTTTTTCCGATCCCTCCTATTTTAATCGTGTCTTTGTACAGCAAATGAAAATGACCCCTAAAGCATATAGGAGAAACCATTTGTTCGACAGCAAGGATAAGGGATAAGAGGAGCTTAACAGTGAATATTCCTGTTAATTTGCATAATACAAACAGCCTGAAAGGGCTGTTTTTGTTATTTTTAAAGAATATTAGGGTCATCAAATAAAATTCTAAATTGTATTTAGGTTTGTCACCCTTGTCCTATGACTGAATACTATGTACTAAATTATTAGCTAGGGGGTAAAAAAATGGGTCATAGAGTATCCGTGACGGATTTTATACGTTTGTCCCTTGAATTAAACCTGTTTTTTTTACGCATCATGAAGGAGCATTCATTATTCCTTGAAGCAGGTTTTTTACCGAATGATTCAAACTTGGCCCGTCAGGCAGACCAATTTAAGGAACGATTTAATGATCTATTACGGCAGACAGTAAGTTTAGCTAATGGAAATGTCAGTAGTGTAGTGCTTTCTTCTGGGGAAGTGGTAACTGACAAAACTCTCAGAGCAGAGCAAAAGACCATCGAGCTTTCAGGTATACCGATAGATACTGAATTAACTTTAGAGGAACTAGAGCTTATGCCTGGTTCTCCGGACCCAAGCCTAGAGACCGCTGTAGCAAATCTAAACCAACAAGCTATTGCTTTGACCCAGGAACTAATTCGGTTTAAAACTAGAATTCTTAATCAAGTTCTAAATTGTACGCTATTTACCTTCAACTTCCCCTTGTTAATAGACCATATTAGACGGGAAGCAATATTATTTGTTGAACAGTTGCAACGTCTGCAAAGAAGGGAGCAGGTTAATCTTACCCAGGAAATCATTGCGGAAAAGGCTTTTTGGGATAGAATAATGAAAGAACATGCTCAATTTATCTCTCACTTATTAGATCCAACTGAAGTAGCCTTAATAAATACAGCGGATGAGTTTGCAGATTTATTTACTTTGCTTCAAAATAAAGTTCAGAGAATCGATGAAAATATTATTGCCAGGCTTTTACTTGGCTGCTTAATTAGGGAAGAAACTAGAGCAACGAGGGAAATAAGGGATTTTAAAGCAACAGCTACTGAGGGACTTTTGGCTTGTCAAATAAGATCAATCATAATACCACTGTTAGGAGACCATGTGCTTAGGGAGGCTAACCATTTTCTTAGGATTCTAACAAATCCCCGTAGTTTACTTTAAACTATTTGATATTTCACAGGCAGCCTGCCGAGATTTTTATCAATAGTTACAGCATCTTAGCTCTGCCACTTGGCAGAGCTAAGATGCTGTAAGGCAAACATGCACTTCAGTGTCTTGCTGTTTGAGGACTACCCTGGATAAGGTTAAGGGGAACTCATAAACTAGTATATTCGCTTCAACCCGGTAACCTCGGCGCTCAAAGAATCCAGGGCAACAAGGTCATCGGGATTAAGCTCTTTCAACGATGCTTTTCCGAGAGCGCGCATTCCTTCTTCCATTTCCAGTACCATGGAGGTAATAGCGTTTACAACACTGGTCGCTGCTTGATCAATATCTAGTTTGCTCTTAGATGGGGAATCATAGAATACCAACGTCGTTGGAGGTTCCCAGGGTATCACTTTACCGACTTGATTATGGGTTAGTGAAAAAAGGGGAACAGTCGCCATATAGATGGCATCCGCTCCTAAAGCAAGGGCTTTAAGACACTCACCAGGAGTATAGAACCCCCCGGCTATAATTAAGCTAATCTGCTCACGTAGCTTGTGTTTGTTTAAAAAACGTACTGCTCTAATTAAAGCAAAGAGAGTTGGAATGCCAAAATCATCTTGCTTAATAGGAGTCGTCGCATGGGAACCGCCTTGGGCACCATCAATAATGACAGCATCAAAACCTAAACGAATCGCAGCGTCTAAATCTTCCTCTAGATGTGCGGTTGCCATAAGTTTTAATGCAATAGGGATACCCTTTGACCTTTTACGCAGAGTCTTCATGAAACCTGGCCAATCGCTTTGTTTTTGAATGCCAGGAGGCGCTGGAAAGGAAATAGCCATCTCATCAGGGGCTAATCCCGAAAGCTCTTGCGCCCGACCTTGGAATTCTACGGCCTCGATTGTGACAGAACCCATATCGGCGCCTTGACCCATTTGAACCTCTAACATATCAGCAGAGTCAATTTGTTTCTGAGTTCTTGCCCCCCATGCCCAACGTGAAATTTGTAATACGTATTTTCCGGCTTCCATGCGTTCTTCTGGTAAAAAGGGACCTTCCCCAGAACAGGTGGAAGTCTGCAGGGTTTTAGCTGCTCTGGCCAAAGCTCTTTTCGCTTCCTCACTAAGTGCTATTCCATATGCCATTGCACCAATCATAATAGGAATATTAATAACCAGCGGTTTGTTGGCCTTAGGCCCAATCCTTACTTGCATGTTCATCTGGGCACTTTCCGGTAAGGAAAGCTTTGACATTAAGTGGGGAGCAAACATAAGGTTATCAAAACCAGGAAACTTCTTAGGAGATCCTATTGGGCGAGTGATGATTTTTCCACTCTGCGAGCGTAGCCCAATTTCTACGATATTTAGAACCGAAATACGTTTTCCGGCCGGCCAAATTTCCATAAGGTTTTCAGTATACTTATCCGAGAGTAATTTTTCCAGAAAGTTACTAACCTGCAGTCCCACAAGATAACGCAGAACTGGTTTAATGATTAGTATTAGTACTAAGAACAATTGTAGTGCCAGCAAAACAATTAAAAGAAATAACCAGAACGAGCTTGTGATTGTAATCTGCATATCTTGACCTCGTATTTAGAGTTTGGAGAATTTGGCTACTTATAAGACCTCGTCGTTTGCCAGGTTTTATAGATATGCCAAGAGAGCAGTAAGTCACCTAGAGCAAACATCGCCCCACCCAGCACCCGTATAATTAAATAAGGTTTAAGAATCGAATGAACTTCCATAAAGTCCATACCAATGATTCTCCAGAGATAAGTTTGAATGGAACCTGCAATTAGAAGGGCCGAGCCCATGGTGATAAGGCCACAGTTGAGTAGGATTACAGCTAAAACAGCCCCCCGATACCCTTTGAGATTGGGTTCGCTGCCCTGGCTCAGAACGAAATAACACCCCGCTAAAACTGCGAAACCTAAGCTGCCAAATAAGGCTAAATGGGCATGGCCGGATGTAATATACGTTCCATGTGTATAAAGATTAATCCAGGGTACGGTAATAAACAGGCCTAAAAGGGAAGCGCCAGTAATATGATGAAATACACTGCTGAGCAGTAACCATAAGGTGAGTTTTTCACGATTACTCCTGATTTTGGCCGATTTTAGTCCCCTATAGGTCATATGAACCAACATTCCTACGGGAATGACCTCTACCAGGCTGACCAATGAACCAAGGACTAACCAAAAAGCAGGGAAACCAATCCAGTAATAATGATGTCCGGTGCCGTACAAGCCTCCGATAACCGCCAAGGTGGCCTCTAAATAAAGCCACTTTTCAATTTGTTTCCGAGGGGCTAGTCCTGAAACAATATAATAGGTAGCAATAAAACCAGCGGATGTAAGCTCAAAGGCCATTTCTTCCCATAAGTGAACAACCCAAAACTTGGTAGCTTCATCAGTGATTGGGTTGCTAAAGGTTATAGTGTTGGGCAACAAAAGTAACAAGAGAAAGATCACACCCACTGTCATTGTCGCGGCAGCAGGGGTTATATTTTTTTTATCCATTAGTAAAGTTCGGATAAGGTTATAGGAAGCGAGGGCTAGAGTCAAAGATATACCAACATAAAAGATAGGCAGCCCTTCAAGATATTCCCGACCGTAACCAATCCGCAGGGCCAAGGTCCCCAAGATAGATGAACAGAAAAACATAACCATCCAATACTGCCAGCGGACCAGACGAGGGGAATAGATCTCCCGATTAAGTTCAGCAGTGATAAAAAAGTAAACCATACCCATGGTACCGATGAGTGGCCAAAGAACGGCCAAAGCTAGATGAATTGCTCGTCCATACTCAAAGGGGATCAGTGAAGGAAAATCCGGAATCACTAAATCCAATGCACCCATTGAGGCTACAACACTTTGTAGGGCAAATAAAATTATCGCCGAAGAACAATACCATCGACTTATCTTTTGCGCCATAAATTGTTGTTTACGACCTAGGGCTTTATCAACTTTACCTGTATAAGAAAACCGCTTGAAAAGTTTCATAAGTTCTCCGAACCATTATCTAACAAAGGAGGCCACCCTAAAGTCGGTATTGTGTGAACAAACTCTAGGTATTGTACCAGATTTTTTGCATCCGCCTCATCGAGGGCGGGGTGATGAGTGTATTTGTTAGGCCGCATTACAGGTGGCTGGACAAGATAGTTAATAAGATATGACGACTTCTCCTTTGCTGTAATATGCGTTAAATCATCCGCTTTATACCCACCGTGTCCAAAGAGGGTGTGGCAGCTTATGCAATTGTTTCTTTGCCAGACGATCTTGCCAGCGACAGCTTTTTCCGGCATGGGAGATGGAAGTCTTGACGATATCAGTGTAATTGCCAAAAATAATACAAAGGATAAGGTGCTAAGTAACAAAAATATTCGTAGCTTCAAGAGGGGTTCCTTCCAATTCTACCAGAATAATATTTATGGTAGTGTTTACCAAAGTGATAAAACTATACATTCTTTGGATTTCCCGGGTGCTTTGTCGGCGATTCATTCTTTGTTGTTGTGTTATAATATTTTTAATAGGATAGAGTTTAATTAGTAAGTATAATTTACAAAGGAGAATATAAATTTATATGAAATTAATATCGTGGAATGTAAATGGAATTCGTGCTTGTGTAAAAAAGGGTTTCTTGGATTTCATTCAAAAGGAAAATGCCGATATAGTTTGTCTCCAGGAAACAAAAGTGCAAGAGGACCAGATTCCCTTCAATCTTGACGGCTATTATCAATACTGGAATTCTGCCCAGAAAAAAGGGTACTCCGGAACAGCAATTTTTTCAAAAATTGAGCCAGTTAATATAGTTTTTGGCATGGGTAAAGAAGAGCATGATAAAGAAGGCAGACTAATAACCTTAGAGTTTGAAAAATACTATGTAGTGACAGTCTACGCTCCAAATTCCCAAAGAGGGTTAGCTAGACTGGACTATCGAATGCAGTGGGAAGATGACTTTTTGAATTACCTTAAAGATCTAGAGAGTACAAAACCTGTAATTTTCTGTGGAGACTTAAATGTCGCCCATCAGGAAATAGATCTTAAAAATCCCAGCTCAAACCGAAAAAATGCCGGCTTCACCCAGGAAGAAAGAAATAAATTTAATGAAGTACTTCGTAAGGGCTTTATTGATACATTTAGGTTTTTTTATCCCGATAGGACAGAAGCCTACACCTGGTGGTCCTATATGTTTAATGCCAGAGCTAATAATGCAGGGTGGCGGATTGATTATGTTTGCGTTTCCGAAGGATTGAAAAATCAGCTAAAACGTGCTGTTATCTATAACGATATTTTGGGGTCAGATCATTGTCCGGTGGGATTAGAACTAGTTTGAAAGAATTAACAGTCCGTGTAGGGCTGTTTTTTTTCGGTCCTGTTCCATACAAAAGTATTTATTTTTGAGATTAAGATAGGCCAGGCCAGAAGGTGCCTTTAATAATAATAAAACTAAATTAAAAATAATTATGATGTTCAATCATACTAGCAGGAACCAAGAGAAAAATGTCGAATAATAAGTATTCACACCAATTATTTAAAAATACATTATCTAAGGAGGGAATAGTTATTAATAGCTTAAGAATCAAAATTGTACTTTACATCGGAGTGCTTTTACTAATCGTTTGCGGAGGGTTGGGTGCGATCTCATACGTAACCGCTGCAAATGCTATAACCGTACAAGTTGAACAGGCCTTGCCAGAGTTAGCAGGCCAAGGAGCAAAGGTTGTTACAGAAAGAATGAATGCCCTGCTAGGGACTCTAGAAGTAGTAGCAAACATGAATAGGATAAAAGACAGTACTAACCCCTGGGAGGACAAGAAAGCAATTCTTCAAGATGAGGCAATAAGAAGTGGACACATTTCCATGCTTATAGCTCTTCCAGATGGATCAGCAAAATTGACAACAGGTACAGAGGCGGACATCAAAGACAGGGATTATTTTCGGAAGGCTATAGCGGGTGAACGAGCAATATCTGAGCCACTGATCAGCAGAGATGATGGGTCTATGGTCATCGTCTATGCTGTACCAATTAAAGTAGATGGCGTAATAGTTGGAGTTTTGGGAGCTTTGAGGGATGGCGACAATTTAACTGAAATGACAAACAGCATTACTTTTGGCGAATCGGGCAAAGCTTTTATGATCGATGAAAAAGGTACAAAGATTGCTCACAGCAATGCGGACCTTGTTATGAATATGGACAATGATTTAGAGAATGTTAAAGAAAACCCTCAACTAGAATCATTAGCTGAATTACAAAGACAGATGACAGAAAGAAAAACAGGATCAGGAGAATATGAGTATAACGGAGAGGTAAAATTTCTGGGATATGCACCGGTGGAAGGGACCGACTGGTCCTTAGCAGTTGCGGCTCCTAAGGCTGAGGTTTTTTCTGAGCTTCAAAACTTAAGATCTTTCATGATCATTGCCTCTGCACTATTTTTATTAATAAGTTTAGGAGTAGGGTATTTAATAGCAAAGCTGATTTCAACACCTATAGTGCTGGCGTCAGAACACCTAAAGACGATTTCAACGGGAGATTTCACAAACGAGGTTCCTAAAAAAATTATGGGAAAGAACGACGAGATTGGGGTTTTGGCAAACTCTTTAGATGTAATGCAGCAAGCCGTTAGAGAAGTGGTTAAAGGTGTTATCAATGAATCGCATATAGTCACTGAGGCGGTAAAAACAACGGCGCAAAATATAAACGAGCTCACCTACCAGATCGAAGAAATGTCTGCAACCACAGAGGAACTGTCTGCCGGCATGGAAGAAACTGCTGCATCGAGTGAAGAAATGAGTGCGACAGCCACTGAAATCGAGCGAGCAGTTGAGTCCATTGCCCTTAAGGCCCAACAAGGTGCTGAAGCTGCCGGTGAAATAAGCAGAAGAGCGAACGAACTCAAGCAAAACACAATCTACTCCCAAAAAAGTGCCTATGATGTTTATGTAGGTACTCAGGATAAGTTAATAAAAGCTATGGAAGATTCTAAATCAGTGGATCAGATCAATGTTCTATCGGATGCCATACTGCAAATTACGTCTCAAACCAATCTTCTTGCCTTAAATGCTGCGATCGAGGCGGCAAGAGCCGGAGAAGCGGGAAAGGGTTTTGCTGTTGTTGCTGAAGAGATCAGGAAATTAGCCGAAAACTCAAAAAGTGCCGTCAATCAAATCCAAGAAATTACAAAGACTGTTGTAGCATCGGTAGGAAACCTGTCGGAAAACTCAGCGAGTATTCTAGAATTCATAGACCGGCAGGTGCTTAAAGACTATGAATCAATGGTCAGTATTGGCGACCAATACAACAAGGATGCAGAGTTTGTAGATAACCTTGTGTCGGACTTCAGTGCAACTGCAGAGGAACTCACCGCTTCCATACAGGAGATGACAAATGTAATCGAAGGGATTGCAATAGCTGCAAATGAAGGGGCTGAAAGCACAACGAGCATTGCACAAAAAACCACCCTGATTGCTGATAAATCAGATGCGGTTATGAAGCAGGCAGATGTTTCAAAGCGAAGCTCAGATAATCTTGCAGAAATGGTAGCAAAATTTAAAGTATAAACAGTATGAAACTAAGGCGGGGGACCTATACGTCCTCCGCTATTTTTATACTTATCAGACCCCCATGCCGCCGAGCGGCACCACTGATGAATGAAAACTACAGTGCGCTTTTGTCGTTCTGAACGAAGTGAAGCAACTTAAGCCTTAGATCCTTCAGTCGTACCTCCTTCAGGATGACACAGTGCTTAAGTTGCTTTCATAGCAAAGACATGTATAGTAAAAAGACGTGTAGCGTTTTTCTTAATGTAACCTTATAAAAGTTAAGGCTTTATTAAGGAAATGTATTATGGCTTATTGTGAATAAAAGGAATTATAATCCTTCTTAACGAATAAATGATGATACAAATAAATATAAACGCTGGATCCGACGCCATGTTTCCCACAAGAGTGGTCCTGAAAAAGAGGTGGAGATAGATGTATATAAGTGAATATGAGATTGCTTTGAGATTATTCCTAGCTTGTGTCTTTGGTGGAATAGTTGGCTTTGAAAGAGAACGAAATGATAGTCCGGCGGGATTTAGAACCCATATTTTAGTATCCCTAGGTTCTGCCTTAATCATGATTTTATCTATGTATGGATTTAATGATTTTACAACACTCACGAAAGATCCTGCGCGCTTGGCGGCTCAAGTAGTTTCCGGTATTGGCTTTTTAGGTGCAGGAACAATTTTAAGAGATAAAACTTCGATTAAAGGATTAACAACGGCTGCTTCACTATGGGTTGTTGCCGCCATTGGATTAGCAGCGGGAGCCGGATTTTACTTCGCATCAACGTTTGTTACTCTATTAGTTTTTCTAACTCTTGAACGCTCCGTTGAAACCTATTTTTTCAGAAATAGTCAAACCTTAAAAATCGTTGCCATTAACGGCACTTGTCGAGTTAAAGAAATAAATAAGGTCCTGGAAGCGCATAGTATTGTCCCCCAGAATATTTCTATGAAATTGTTAAAAGAAGAAAATAATAAGACAACGATTGAATATATACTGAGAACCCCCTTTCGAAAGATTAATATGGACCAAATAATTGAAGACATAAATGAAATTGACGGTATATTTTCAACTGAACAAGAAGGGAAAAGTGATCGAGAATTTTTCCCCTTCTTTAGGCGACTATTCAGGCGGACTAAAGGCCCAAATAAGCCTTCTATGTAGATCAACCCTATGATCTATAATAATATTACTTTTTATGTATCGTTCTGCGTTTAACGCATGAACGATATTTTGCTTAATAGACACTTAATTCCTTATGTAGATACTCTCTCATCACATTTATACTAACGCCAGCAATGCAGGAATAGTGACATCAAACGTCGAAAGATGTCAAGATATTTACGGGTTATGGTTAGATAAAGGAGGGATAGCATGTTTGACGACAAAATGCTTATTAATCTTCAAAACACTTTAAGTTCTAGTGGAATTCTCATTAGCTTTTCTGGTCGCTTTTCACAAGGGATTATTGAGGAGCTTGGGGAAGCTATCATAAAGCATATGGAGACAGAAGAAAGACCCCGTAACGACATATATAATGTTTTCGCTATTTTTGTGGAAACTACAAACAATATAAAAAGATATTCGCTTTCTAAACAAGGCAGCGAAGTTTACGAGCGTATATACAATTCTGGAATTGTTACAATTGGCAGGAATAATGAAGGTTATTATATCTGCGCTGGAAACTTAATCGAGAAAGCAGATGCAGACAAGTTAGCAGCTCAGCTCGATTCATTGATCCCTTTGGATAAAGATCAACTAAAGAAACGATATAAAGAACAGATTAAAAAAGATCTCCCGCCCGACAGTATGGGCGCAGGTCTAGGTCTTATTGATATAGCTAGAAAATGCAGCAAACCCATGAATTATTCCCTGCGCGATATCGATCACTTATCGTTCTTTACCCTGACAGTAAAGGTTTAAAAGAGGTGAATAGGATGGAAACGTTAATTTTTCAAGCAACTAAAGCAACTCCATTAATCGATTTCGATGCAGATAAAGGGATTCTAACCCTAAAGGGGCAATCCTACCCTGAGAATGCCTTTAAGTTTTATGATCCGGTTTTTTCATGGATAGATTCCTATTTAGCCACTTATCCACCTCAAATACAAATAAATATGCGCCTTAGTTATGTTAATACAAGTAGTTCTAAATGCATCATGATGCTCTTGGAAAATTTCGAAAAAGCCTTCAAGCAAGGGGTTAGCATTGAACTTAACTGGTACTGTGATATGGAAAATGAAAGTGAAGTAGAATGTGCTGAGGAATTTAAAGAGGATATATCCTTTCCCTTTGAGATAATTTCGGAGATAGAAAAGAATCCTTAATTAAGACGATTAGATTATTTGTAAAACTATAGAATTCAAAGGCTGAAATGAATAAGATGCCCTGTGTTTGAACGGGATACAGGAGTAAGAATGTGAATGAATAAAATTAAAAAAACAGACTTATATGATAAAGGAACAATGTGGGTAATTCTATTGGCCTGTCTAAGCATTGCACTCGCAATGCTTTTGACAGGCTCCTTAAGCTACAATATTACTAAAAAGGCAGTTATTCAGAAACTTAAGGACAAGGATTTGTTTTTTATAGTTCAGTCAGCAGCCAGTAAAATCGATGGTAGGATGGCTAGAGCTAAGGAGACCTCTTTGATGATGGCCCGAGATCCTTTTTTCAACGAATGGGTATCCAAAGGGGAAAGTGATGTTAATACTCGAAAACTTGCAGTGGAAAAATTGAATAGAATTGCTACCGAATACGACTACAGTAACACGTTTTTAGCAAGTGCCAGAACTTATACCTATTGGGCAGAAGGAGAAGTAGTAGGTAAGCTTTCGGCGGCAAATCCACAAGATGTATGGTTTTTTCAAACAATTCAAGCCAAAACCCCAATCTCAGTGAATATTGATTACAATAAAGAACGAGAAAATACCTTTGTCTTTGTCAACGCATTAATGGGAGATCCTGCCCAACCCCTTGGAATAGCAGGGGTTGGGCTAGACCTCAATGACATTTCCAAGGAATTTTCATCTTATAGATTTGGGGAAATCGGAACTATTTGGTTGGTAGATCGGTTGGGTAAAATCCACCTAGCAGCAAATCTGGAAGATCAAGGTGGGCAACTAGAGAATTTACTACCCCTAGATATCTGTGAAATGGTTTTAAGCGATACTCAAAGCATAGATCGACCCGGAGTTATGGAGTATAGAAATGCTGACGGTGAGCTAATTGACCTGGTTCACCAGACCCTGGAATCAACGGACTGGAAGTTAGTAATACAAGTTCCGAGAAAAGAAACCATTGGGTTTTTAACGTCTATTATGACGAATACTATTTTTGCAGCTTTATTGGCTCTTGTTTTAGTCACCCTCGTTTTTTATTTGGTCTCGACTCGAATTGCCAACCCCTTGAAGCGAGCAATTAGATTAAGTGAAGAGCTCGAGCGACAGGTTAATGAAAGGACTCAAGTGCTTAAGGAACAAAACATTAAGATAATGGACAGCATAGACTATGCTAAGAAAGTGCAAGAGACAATCATCGCTTCAGATCGAGAGATGCTCGAAGCTTTTAAGGATAGCTTCGTTCTGTGGCAGCCTAGAGATGTTGTAGGTGGTGACTTTTATTGGCTGCGCAAACTAGACAACAAGGTTATCCTAGCAGTAGCAGATTGCACGGGACATGGGGTACCCGGTGCTTTAATGACCATGGCTGTAGCCCCCATTCTTAATCATATTGTTCAGGAAGGATGCCATACTACTCCTGGAGAAATTATCAGAGAACTTAACCTTCGAATAAAGTCTGCCTTAAATAACAAGGGGTCCCGAATTACGGATGATGGACTAGATATAGGGATATGTTTGATTGAAGCAAACACCTTAGTTTTTGCAGGCGCTAAAATCGATCTCTATCACAAAAACCAGGAAAGGGTCATGAGGATTCAAGGAGAGCGCCAGAGTATTGGTTATGAAAGATCAGACTTTGACCAAATCTTTCGAGATACAAGGGTAGAGATAGGTGAGAAAGATTCTTTTTACATAACTACGGATGGATTCCTTGATCAAAACGGCGGGCCAAAAAATCATTCCTTGGGTCGCAGGCGTTTCATATCTCTGATAGAGGAATGCAGTAAACATAATTGTGAGGAACAACTTAACTTGTTTAAACTGACGTTAAGAGATTATCAGCAAGAAGAGCCTCAGCGAGATGATATAACGGTTCTTGGCTTTCAGATCTGAATGAAACCATTGATGTCAAAGGGTAATAAATGTGAAAGGACTTCCTTATATGATCGATAAAGACTTTCAAAGGCAATTATTTAATACAGAGCTCAAAGTCTTAGAGCAAGCTTTGTTAGACCTTGCCGAGGGAAAGTATGAAGGAAATGAGTTGCTCGAGGATTATAAGTTTATGGTGACAAATTACGAAAGGCTATTAACATTTACTCGGCGAATCTTCAAAATTAGTGATATACAAGCCGGAAATCTTATGCAGCGTGAAAATGAGATCAAGAATATTCTCAACAATGCAGGACAAGGTTTTCTTACCTTTGGACGGGATTTACTCATTGACCGAGAATATAGTGCGGAATGCGAAAAAATTTTCGGTTTTAAAGTTAGTAGCATGAATATTCTTGACTTGCTTAAAACTGAGGATGAAGAGCAAAATTCTCTCTTTAGAGAGGTTTTCAAGACGGTTTTAGAATCAACAGATGAAGCGAAACAGCAGCTATCAATTAATAAACTGCCTAAGGTAATAAAACGAGAAGAACGCTATCTCTCCATCGAACTCAGACCCATTCCACCAAACCACGAGGACGATAATTTACTGTGTATGTTGATTCTTACAGATGTCACGGAAAAACATAGGGCTCAAGAACAGGTAGTATATCTCAGCTTTCACGACAAACTGACGAGTTTGTACAATCGAGCGTTTATTGATAACTGGCTTGAGGAGTTCCAGCCGGAAGGCAATTTTCCGCTCAGTGTGATTATGGCAGACTTAAATGGGCTAAAGTTGGCGAATGATGTTTTTGGCCATATCCAGGGAGATAAGCTGTTAATAGGACTTGGGAGAGTTCTGCTTCACAGTACCCGTAAATCAGATGTTGTGGCACGTTGGGGAGGGGATGAATTTCTAATCCTTTTACCTAGTACGGATATGTCAGCCTGTAAAAAGGTTGCTGAACGGATATTGGAAAGTTGCAAACATCAAGAGGGTCTACCTATTGAACTCAGTGTCTCCTTAGGAATGGCAACTCAACAGAAGTCTACAAAGAATATTTCGGATTTGTTTGGTATAGCCGAGAATAGAATGTATAGCGAAAAATTGCAAAAAAGCAAAGAAGTGCGTCACAGGCTCATCCTTAGTGTAGAAAAGGAGCTTCATAGGAGATTTTTCGAAGATCCCGGGCATGTTGAGAGAGTTAGCAACCTAGCCGATAAACTTGCCCAGGTTGAGGAAGCAAGGATTGGACCCTTTGAGTTAGATAAATTGAACTTATTAATAAAGCTCCATGATATTGGTAAAGTGGGTATTCCTAAGGAAATTCTAGGAAAAAACAGCGAATTATCGAATCAAGAATTTGAAATAATGCAAAGACATAGTGAAATAGGTTTTCGTATGGCACAGTCTATTGATGAATTACTAGTTGCAGATGCAATCTTAGCTCTCCGTGAACGTTGGGATGGAACAGGTTATCCAAGGGGGCTGAAAGGAGACCAAATCCCCTTGCTTTCCCGTTTGGTTGGGATAGTGGATGCCTTTGATGTAATGACTCACAATCGACCTTATCGCTTAGCTAAGTCCCAAGAAGAGGCAATTAAAGAATTAGAAAAGGGATGCGGGAAACAGTTTGATCCGCACTTAACACATCTTTTTATAACCAAGGTACTTAAACAGGATAAAGCCCTCACTTCATAAGTGAAGGCCTTATCTGTTTTTGGCCAGCTTTTATTAGGATTTCATAGCCTCTTGGGCTTTGCCTACGTAACGTTCTGCAGTTTTTTGCATAGCTTCTACTTCTGCCTCAGTAAGCTCCCTAACTACTCGAGCTGGGACACCCATTAGCATAACGTGAGGAGGATAGGTTTTGTTCCCTGGTACTATAGTTCCGGCAGCTATTGAGGTTCCCTCACCGATAATGGCATCATCCAGAATTATTGCTCCCATTCCTACAAGGGAGCCTTTACCAATAGAGCATCCATGGAGGATAGCAGAATGACCAACTGTTACATAGTCTTCGATAATCACTGGTTGATTTTTATTAACGTGAATAACAACCAAGTCCTGAATGTTGGAGCATTTACCGATGCTGATTTTAGCCAGGTCACCCCTGATTACTGAGTTGAACCACACGCTGGATTGCTCACCAATTTCCACGTCCCCTCTTATTATACAGCCATCTGCCAGATAGACACTGCTGGCTATTTGAGGTTTTTTGTGGTTATCTATCATGTTAATCTTCCTCCGTCAAATAATGTAAGAGTTCTGCCTTAATAGTACAAATCTAGACTAATTATACGGCGGTATGAACCGAAATGCTAGGAGCAACGGTGTGAAACCCTGTGCTCTGCCCTATAAACGTAAAAAATATTATACTTTGAAAAGTTCTTGGTTTTAATGCCTTTCCATGGCTGAGAATAAAGGAAAATACACTTTAACGTCGAAAATACTTTATTGCACAATAAAAATGGAATCCAAAGAGATACTAAGGAGTGTTTTCATGTCAGAGACCCCTTATCCAATACATGAGTGGGAGCAGGCCCTAAAACAAATCAGATCCGTAGTAGCTGCTCGAATCAACGTTAATAATCAAGGAGAAATTGAAGAAGTTCACATCTTAGCCAAATCAGGACGAGCCCCTAAGCAGATTGTTAGGGATGTGGAGTCAATCTTAGTGGCACAATTCGATTTGCAAATTGACCATAAAAAAATAAGTGTGGCTCAGGTGGAAGAGGATGAGGAAGGAACCTTCGCCATTGTAGAGTCAAAACGACCCAAACTGGTTGGCTTGACCCTCCGAACCGTTCATGGAATGGCAGAAGTAAAAGTGGAATTGTTAACAGGAGATAAACTAATGGAAGGCTTGGCTGAGGGACCGTCCTCATCCCGCAATAAATTACGTTTATTTGTTGATGCCACACTCAAAGCACTTACTCCTCTAACCTTAGATAAATTCCTTTTTGTTACTGAGGATGTTGGAATTACTCAACTAGCTAAGCAGCAGATTGCTTTAGTTTCCATAACCTTGATCGCCTCTGAAGGGGAACAATCTTTGACCGGATGTGCTTTAGTCAGAAATGACGATCGGGAGGCCGTTGTTAAGGCAACCCTTGATGCCGTAAACCGGAAATTATGGTTTCTGAGAAACAATTAATTCACTAACTTTGGCCGACATCTTTACATCAGGTTTTGGGGGACCACCTAGTTATTTCCAAAAATAGCGGAGCGGAAAAAACAGCGAAACGGAAAATGAGCGGAGCGGTAAAACTATCCCTTTGATAAAAAACATCAAGGAGGTTTACCGCAATGAGCAAATTATTCAAAGCTATCTCTGTTCTCGTTACTCTCGTTCTCGCCGGTGGCGCAACTTTTAAGTGGTAGAACATTTAATCTAGATTTTCTCGAGGTTACTTATGTTCTTGCTAGAGTGCCCTGATTTTTGTTGTTGGATGTTCGGCCAAAAAATAAGAGGTGGCAAATGGAAAGCCTTTCAATGAAGATCAAAGTATATTTCGGATCAATAGCTGCCTCCGCCACAGCGATATTAATATGTAATATTATTAATACTGATTGGGATAAGACCCAATTAATTAATCTTTTGGTTTTTGGAATTCTCGCTATTGCCTCAGAGTCATTACCTGTTGCCCTTCCGAAAGGGGGGTATGTTACAGTAAGTTATTCGATATTTCTCTCTTCGTTAATCTTATTTCCTCTAGGAGTAACGTTAACAGCAATGGCCTTATCCGGTTTGCTTATTTTCGGTAAAGCGGGACAGGAGCAACCTCTTTATAAAAGAGTGTTTAATGCCTCACAATATGTAATAGCCCTAAGTGCTGCCTATGCAGTTATTGGCTTTTCGGGAATTGAATCGTTTCAATTAGATATACAATCCTTTCTATTTTATTTAATGGCAGCTATAGTTTATATGATAATGAATATGACAATTGTCACGATTGTATTAAGTCTTTCTTCAGGAAGATCCCCGTGGTCGATATGGATTGGTAATTTCCGTTGGGCAGTACCTAATTTCTTAGCCCTTGTTCCTCTTGGATTTTTATTGGCTCTACTCTACAAAAACTGGGGTCCGTTGGGACTTCTTTTGCTTTTCGTTCCTCTTTTAGTATCACGGCACTCCTTCCAACTTTACATCGATATGCGGGAAAACTACCTCAATACAGTCGAAGCCCTAGTCCAAGCTCTAGAGGCTAAGGACACATACACTAGTGGACATTCAGCAAGGGTAGGAAAGTTATCAGTTACTATTGGAGAAGCAATCAAAATGAACGATGAGAAAATCGAGTTTCTTAAATATGCTGCAGTCTTGCATGATGTAGGAAAGATCGGGGTTAGCGAAGTAATCTTGAATAAACAAGAGAAACTTATGGATATGGAGTGGGACTCTATACGCAGCCATCCAGTCATCGGTCAAAAAATTATTAAAGGGATTAAGTTTTTGTTTGATATAGGACTAGTTGTTCGCTATCATCACGAGAGGTTTGACGGAAAAGGATATCCGGATGGACTGGCAGGGGAGGACATACCCTTGGAATCTCGAATTATTGCGGTTGCGGACACTTATGATGCAATTACTTCGGATCGCAGTTACCGTAAAGGAAGAACTCACAATGAGGCCGTAGAGGAGTTAAAAAGAGTCGCAGGATCCCAATTGGATCCGGAAATTGTAGACTTGTTCTGCAAAGTAGTTACTGAGGAAGTAGCCCAAAGGGTAAATGCGGAACACGTGCCCATTGTGTGATCTCTGGTAGAACCAGTGCACTTGACAGTAATGAGGTGGAGAATATGCTTATAGAGGCCCTGATTTTTGCGTTAGTTATAAGCATGCTGCTTGGAGGGAAAATCACCCGGCTAGGCCAGCTTGTTCTACAGGGAGCTTGGCTGGTCCCGGTTGCTCTTTTAATACAAAGTGGCCTGTATTGGTCTGCAGTTAGAGAAATCGGGCTTACCCCGAGTTGGCTGATTCAGTCATTCGGGACGGGGTCCTATTTTTTGTTGTTAATTTTCACATGGCGAAACAGAACCTGTCCTGGAATGATTTGGATTGCCCTGGGGATTTTGCTTAATACTATCGTAATAGGTATTAACGGGGGAGTAATGCCCGTCGACCCATTGTTTCTTCCAGAGGAAAGCCGTAATGCATTGCTGGGTGGTCAAGGTACTCATGGGTTAATGACCCCCATGACCCGTTTAAGCTTCTTAGCAGACCGCTTCTATTTAAATATTCTAGGATTCAAACAGGTGTTTAGTGTCGGAGATATCCTTATAGATATTGGGATATTCCTCCTAATTTTCAGGACCATGGTTCGAAAGCAGAAAGAGCACACACTTGATAGCAGAGCCCTTAAAATCAGTTGAATTTAGGTGGCCTCTCTCCCGATTAAATCCCGAATGACTTCACCAGCAATCAGTAGGCCGACAACGGATGGAACAAAGGAAATACTCCCTGGGATTTGGCGTTTTTCTGCACAGTGAGCATCCCCGCTGGGACAGATGCAGTTAGTACGACAATTCTCATTAGAGGGCAAGGGAGTGAGTGGAAGGTCTGGACTTGAAACAACCTTAATCCCTTTAGTAATTCCCTCTTTACGTAGGAGTTTACGCATGGCTTTCGCAAGGGGATCTCCACTGGTTTTAGAGATATCAGTAACCTTATAATTTTCTGCAGTAAGGCGATTCCCTGCGCCCATACTGGAAATGAAGGGGATTTTGCGCAATAAACATTCTTTTGCTAGATTTACTTTACTCGAAACAGTATCAATGGCATCAACAACATAAGTCAGCTTTCTATCATTAAAAAAGTAGTCTGCTTCAGCTGCAGTATAGAACTTCTTAAGGGTTTCCACATGGGCTTCCGGATTGATCTCCAAAATTCTGTGTTTCATAACCTCAACCTTTGCCATGCCCACAGTGGAGTGAAGGGCGTGCAATTGACGGTTTATATTCGTCAAGCAAATATCGTCAAAATCAACAAGAATTAAATGACCAATACCTGCACGAGCCAAGGCTTCCACTGTTAAAGAGCCCACCCCTCCGATTCCGAAGATCATGACAGTGCTTTGCCGAAGTTTTTCCAAGCCATTGGTTCCGATTAATAGCTCAGTTCTTGAGAATTTATGCTGCATTTTTTCCTCCTGTTGACTTCTTATTTTTAAGAATTTATTATACCCCATTTATAGGAAAAAGTCAGATACAGCTATGATATCCTATGACCAAAACCTCTGAGAAGAAACAATGTCGAAAGTAGTCAATAAATAATTCAAGGCCATGGAGAGGAATATGGTATAATTATTTAATCAGTCTTCAAAAGGTGTGATTAAGGAATGGATGCCGAATTGAAAGAAATTTTCGGAATGATTATAGGAAAGTTAGATTCGTTGGATGAGAAAATGGGTACCTTGGATGAGAAAGTGGGTACCTTGGACCAAAAAGTAACCAAGAATTCCATTGATATTGAATCTATCAAGACGGACATCAAAACAATAGTAGAGGTACAGAAAGCTTATATAGATAAAAATGAACGGGATCATGAAGGAATTATTAAACTCATAGATCAAGATATAGGCTTACATTCTATAATAATAAAAAGTTTATCCTCGGATGTACGAGGATTAGAGGAAGATCAAAAAATACTCGAGCGAGAAGTGTTAACCATAAAAAGAAAAATTGGATAATCTAGAAGAGGAGGCTAAAGGGAAAGTTCCCTTGCCTCCTTATCTGCTTTCAACTTTAAATTTTCCTGCGCTGTGTAAAGTTAGTATGAAGTAATTGATGGGCTTTTTCTCCGTAGGGTTCGCCAATGAATTCATTGTATAGCTTGAGGACAGCTGGATTTTCATGGGATTTGCGCAAAGGTTTGGAGCGGTCTTCTTGATAGATGGCACTGGCACGGGCTTGGAGTATTTCTAGATTCCCATGATGATAAGGTTGTCCACCGCCTCCGATACAACCACCGGGGCAAGCCATGATCTCGATGGCATCATAATGACTCTCGCCAGATTGGATTTTTTCCAGAATGGTACGGGCATTTCCCAGACCATGTGTGACTGCAATCCGAAAGTCACGCTCACCGATGGGAATGACTGCCTCCTTAATTCCATCCATTCCCCGAAGGGACTCAAACTCGACATTTTCTAAGGGCTTTCCGGTCAGCCACTCATAGGCTGTCCTCAAAGCAGCTTCAATTACTCCCCCCGTCGCACCGAAAACGACAGCAGCACCCGTCGATTCCCCTAAGGGGTGATCGAAGTCTTCTTCTTTAAGGTGATCAAAATGTATACCAGCTTCCCTGATCATGCGCGAAAGTTCTCGGGTCGTGATGACGATGTCTACATCCGGGGTAACCGGGTCTTGCCCCAGCTCCGGTCGAGCTGCTTCGTATTTCTTGGCAATACAAGGCATGATTGAGACAACGGTAATCTTCTTAGGATCGATACCATAGGTATCTGCATAATAGCTTTTAGACAAGACTCCTAGCATTTCATGGGGAGATTTGCAGGTTGAAGGGATGTCCAATAAATCTGGAAATTGATGCTCAAAGAATTTGACCCAAGCAGGGCAACAACTGGTGAGAATCGGCAGACGCCTGCCATGTTCTATCCGGTGAATCAGCTCGGTAGCTTCCTCTATAATCGTCACGTCAGCCCCGAACTCCGTATCAAAGACACGGTCAAACCCAAGTCTACGGAGAGCGGCAACCATTTTGCCAGTCACAATCGTCCCAGGTTCTAATCCGAACCCTTCCCCAAGAGCGACCCGTACAGCGGGGGCCGTTTCAACAATAACGTAACGGGTCGAATCGTTAAGGGCTTTCCATACCTTATCGACTTGATCAAGTTCCATCAAAGCACCAGTAGGGCATACCGCTACACATTGTCCACAGAACGTGCACGAGGTGTCGTGTTGAGGTAAATCGAAGGCGGTTTTCACAACCGTTTCGAAACCCCGTCCCACAGCAGAGTAAACTCCAACCGTCTGAACATCATTACACATCGTTTCACAGCGACGACAGCGAATGCACTTGTTCGGGTCACGAATAATAGCCAAACTGGATTTATCAATCTCGAACTCGGATTCTTCCCCTTCATAGGTTATATTGCGCACACCGAGATCTGCAGCTAGGGATTGGAGGTCACAGTCTAGGTTTTTCGCACAGGTCAAACATGATTTTGGATGGTCAGAAAGTAGGAGTTCCACCATGGTTCGTCTGCCCTGGATGGCACGCAGAGTATCGGTTTTAACGACCATGCCATTGAATACAGGGGTCGAACAGGCCGGTGCCAAATTTCGGCGACCCTCTACTTCAACAACACAGACTCGGCAGGAAGCGATATGATTATTCATTCTCATCTCGTGTAGGTTGAGGTAGCATAAGGTCGGAATGTCGATGTTTACAGTTCGAGCTGCGTCCAAGATGGACATTCCTTCAGGGACAGAAAGGGATATGTCGTTGATTGTTAGCTGAATATCCATAACGGGGTCCTCCTTTAAAGAAAACTTGGCTGGCGCTCGAAGACACTGTCTTCGCACGAATTAGCTTTCTTGCAGAATGCGAAGCGGCCGCCTAGTTGCACTTATGCCCACGCATTCTAATAAGCAGGGTATAGGGATAACTTAATGGCGTATGATGGCACCGAAACGGCATTTTTCCAAACATGCCCCGCATTTAAGGCAACGGTCTTCATCTATGATGTGAGGTTCCTTGACAGAACCGGTGATACAGTTAGCCGGGCAATGTTTGGTGCAAAGAGTACACCCTTTACATTTGTCAGTAATCTTGTACTTCAGTAAACTCTTGCAAACCCCGGCCGGACAGGATTTATCGACAATATGGGCCAGGTATTCGTCTCTGAAATACTCCAAAGTAGAAAGAATGGGATTGGGTGCACTTTGTCCAAGTCCGCAAAGAGAAGTATCCTTAATGATCTTGCTTAATTTTTCTAGACTATCTAAATCATCTAAGGTCCCTTTGCCTTCCGTAATTTTTGTGAGGATTTCATGAAGGCGTTTTGTACCGACCCGGCAAGCAGTGCACCGGCCACAAGACTCGTCCACGGTGAATTCGAGGAAGAACTTTGCTATATTAACCATACAATCGCTATCATCCATGACAATTAGACCCCCAGAACCCATCATGGAGCCAATTGAGATTAAGGATTCATAGTCGATAGGAGTATCCAGATATTTAGTGGGGATACATCCGCCAGAGGGTCCGCCAGTTTGTGCCGCTTTAAATAGTTTATGATGTTTTATCCCACCGCCGATGTCAAAAATAATTTGTCGGAGGGTTGTTCCCATAGGAACTTCTACCAGGCCAACATTGTTGACTTTCCCAGCCAAGGCAAAAACCTTGGTTCCTTTACTTTTTTCCGTTCCAATACTAGAAAACCACTCCGCTCCCCTTAAAATAATGGGGGGAATATTCGCGAAGGTTTCCACATTATTAACACAGGTGGGCTTGCCCCAGAGTCCCTGTTGAGCAGGGAAGGGTGGCTTAACCGAGGGCTCCCCGCGAGCACCTTCAATGGAATGAATAAGGGCGGTTTCTTCTCCACATACAAAGGCCCCAGCACCGTATTTTATTTCTACATCAAAGCAAAAGTCGCTGCCTAATATACCTTCCCCAAGCAATCCATACTCCCTAGCTTGGTTAATAGCAATTTGTAAACGGTGAATAGCTAGGGGGTATTCTGCACGAATATAAATAAACCCATGGGCTGACCCGATTGCTGAGCCTGCAATGAGCATAGCTTCTAGGACACTATGAGGGTCGCCTTCGAGGATGGAGCGGTCCATGAAAGCACCTGGATCTCCCTCGTCGGCATTACAAATAATATAGCGTTGTTTAGCCTCACCTTGACCCGTAAGTTCCCACTTCACACCTGTGGGGAAGCCTCCACCTCCTCGCCCACGGAGGCCGCTTTTTTTTATCTCTTCAATAACTGAGGAAGGAGTCATCTTGAAAAGAACTTTCGCCAAGGCTTGATATCCATCGGCTGCGATATATTCACGAATCTCTTCAGGAGCAATATAGCTACAATTGCGGAGGGCAATGCGAAGTTGATTGTGATAGAAGGGAAGGTCAGAAGCAAAACGCTTTTCAGTGTCAGGATCAATATAGAGAAGGCGCTCGAGCCGTTTCCCTTGGATGAAGTGTTCCTCTACAATATCTGCAACATCCGTGGTGGAGACATCGACATAGAGGACATTATCGGGGTGGATTTCAAGAATAGGTCCTTTTTCGCAAAAACCAAAACAACCTGTTTGGAGTACTTCAACTTGATCAGATAATCCGCGCTGATCAAGCTCCTCTTTAAGATGTTTAGCTATTTCAGGACTATCCGAAGCATGGCAGCCAGTTCCTCCACAAACCATAATGTGGCGAGGCTTACCTTGGGCATCAGGAGTCGTGATTGGGTTTGTAACACGTCGATTTTCGAGTAGAGCCAGGCTCTGAGCTTTTAGGGTATTCAGCGCTGTCGTATCTTTGAGTTTCATATGTCCTCCCTTCCCATGCCTCATGCCTCGCGCATCGTTTCAGGGCGATATTTGGCAAGGGCTTGTTTGACATCCTCGGCGTTATCTAATCGTCCATGGACTTTTCCATCCACAGTCATAACAGGAGCTAGGCCACACGCTCCAATGCAACGTACAGAGTCCAAGGAGAAGAGTTGATCCTCCGTAGTCTGACCAGTTTTTATTCCTAGCTGACTCTCGATTTCTTGTTGTAACTTTTCTGAACCTCTCACAAAACAAGCAGTACCCATGCACACATTCGCTACATGTTGCCCCCGGGGCTTCATGGTGAAGAATGAATAGAAACTCACAACGCCATAGACCTTGGCTGAGGGGATATCTAATTTCTGCGCAATATGCCACTGGACTTTGTCGGGCAGATAACCGAAAAGTTCTTGAGCATGATGGAGAATTGTAATAAGGTTTTCTTTTTTATAGGGGAGGCCGTCAATATAGTCATCCAACTGTTGATAGGGATCTTTGATCAAAGGGTTATTATACATGGGCGTTTCTCCTTTTATCGGAAGTGTTTCTTTTATAGTTCCCGAATTTGTTAAATCAAATCGCTGGTGCAGTGATAAAAAATAGGCTAGAATAGGAAAGAATGGGACTTGCATACTCATATTGTTTAAATGTAGGTGAAAATAATGACGAAAAAGAATTATACCCAAACTGCTAATCTAACCTTGGGAGGTATTACCCTGGGGTTTTTAGTGAGCTATCCCTTCTATCTTCAAGGTAGTTTTATTGGGGGGCTTATCTCAAGTGGATGCAGTGCAGGAATGATCGGGGGGCTTGCTGATTGGTTTGCAGTAAATGCTTTATTTCGACGCCCTTTGGGTATCAGGCCAAGTAAAATAGTGCGTACGGAAATTATACCTCAAAACCGAGAACGGATTTTTGCAGCCTTATCAGATATGGTTCAGCATGAACTACTTTCTCAAGACGTACTTAGGCGTAAACTATCTGCCTTGGATTTTTCAGGGATGCTGATTCGAGTCCTGCAAGAGCCTGAGGTGCAGGAAACAGTCAATTTCATGCTGGTTAATCTAGTACAGGATATACAGAACCATCGGGAACCGGAGGAGTTTAAGCGTCAGATTCAGAGTTTGGTTCGTGAAACAATAGGGAAATTGAATCTCTCCCAAACGTTTGCAGAAATCCTGGAATTCTCTGTGGAACGTGGAGATATCGATAAAGCCTCGGCGGCTATTTGCCGAGCAGTCTCTGAATTTGTAGATCAACCTGTTGTCAGGAAGGCCTTAGAGGATATGATCGAGGCTGCTTTGACAAGGTATGAGGAAAACAATTCTACGCGTAAAATGGTCGGGATGTTTCTTCCGGCACCTTCTGAGCTAGCGCTGGGTCTTCAAGAAAAAGCTAAAAAAGTGCTGGGAGACGGCACCATCGAGCGGTGGCTTAAACACGCTTTGCTCAGGTTAGTGTTGGAACTCAGAACAAAGGCATCCCTGCAAGAACGTCTGAATCTCTTTGTAATGGAGGCCTTAGAAAAAGTCCTGCAAAACTCCGAACTAAAGAATATCTTTATAGCTTTCCTTGGGACAAGCACAGAGAACTCGCTGCCCATGTCAGAACAACCTTTAGCATATTTACAGAACCGGTGGAAGACAATCCTCGAAAGAATTGAGCAAAATCTAGATGCCAGGGCTCAGATCAATCAAGCAGTTAAAGTTCTTCTCGAGAAACAGATTGCCTACCATCATAATTCTATCGGACGCCTAGTGCGAGAAGGGTTGGAACCTTTAACAGATGACAAGCTAATTGCCCTGATTGAGGATAAAGCAGGTAATGATCTGCAAATGATTCGTATTAACGGCTCTGTCGTGGGTGGTTTGGCTGGAATGCTAATTTACTTGCTCGGGATGGTGTTTATCTGATGAATTATCATAAAAAAGCAAATCTCACCTTAACTGCAGTCTTTATCTTTTTCCTGGGGGCGGCTGTTTTAGAACACTTTTATCCCCATAATTTTGGAGTTAGACTGGTGTATTTCGTCTTGGAAGCTGCCTTAGTCGGCGGAATCGCTGATTGGTTTGCAGTAACAGCAATTTTCAGAAAACCCTTAGGATGGGGTTTTCATACTGAACTTATCCCCAGAAATCGGGAAAAGGTTATCGAAGCAGTGGCCTCCATGGTGCAATCTGAGCTTTTGCACATAGATTTGATACGCAAAAAAATCGAGAGAGTTCCCTTTATTGAATCGCTCCTTAACTATGTAGAAAAGGAAGGCGGGCCAGTATACTTAACGAACAAGTTACTTCCCTATCTTCAGCGTTATATCGGAAAACAACAGCCGCACCGGCTTGCTAAGGCATTGACTGAGTATCTTCATAGAAATTCCAAGACTTGGACCTTAGGACATAAGTTACAGGCTGTAAGCGGGTGGGCCTTAAATCAGGGATATATTGATCAGGGACTAGATCGGTTAGCGGAAGGATTGTTGGATAAAGCATCAGAAGGGGAAACCCGGCAAGTTATTGTTCGCTACTTTGAGGAAATTAAACAAGAAAAGGTAAGCAATGCGGGAGGTTTATTTCGTACCCTGATGGGTTTTGTTGAAATGTCCGATGGATTAAACCTTGACGAAGCAGCAGATGCTCTGCAAGTTGAGTTGCTTTTAACCTTACGCAAATTGCAAGACCGTAACAGTCCTCTTCGGGCAACTCTAAAGGATCACCTTATGGATCAAATAGCCGAATTAGGGCAAGATCAACTCTTTGAAGAGCAAGTGCAGCAATGGAAAGATGCTGTCCTGAAAGAGCCCTTCATCGAGAGCTTTCTAGAGTCTGTCATAAAGACAGCCATAGACGCAGCAACATCACCTTCAGGTGGAACAGGGGGACAGGTTCCTTGTCCCACGTTGTATCGCCTGCTCCACCCCTATGTTGAAAAATACTGGGTTAGCCTTCATGAGAACGGAGTACTTCGCGAAAGGATGAACGCCTTCATTGTAGATAGCTTATGCCGAATGATTAAAAATGAACATAACTTAATTGGAAACCTAGTGAGGGAGACCCTATCAACTTACACGGACCAAGATCTTAATCAGTTTGTTCAGGATAAAGCAGGTAACGACTTACAATGGATTCGTATCAACGGATCCATGATTGGTGGAGTGGTAGGGCTGATATTGTTTTTATTCCTAGAGTTTTTCTATAATCCCTTCATCATACCAGTAATAATGAACTACATTCCATAAACGCGGGACAGGGGGACAGGTTCCTTGTCCCCCTGTCCCTCCCGTCCCGCCCTGCCCCTGGACCGACTTCAGGCCTCTGACCTCCGACTTCTGTACAGGTATACAAGATTCATAGAGAGGAGGTATTGTATTCGGGTTCGTCTCTGTGCTAGAATACCAAACATAAGGTGTGCACAACCGAAAACCCATGGGTAACTAAAAATGAACGGCAAAGCAATGACGCTTTGAGAATACTCGCAAGAGTAGCTCAAAGCGTCTTTTGTTTTACTAGCACTATCCAAGTTCTCTAAAAAGTATTAGTTGACTGGTACCAGTCATAGGCTGACTTTTACTGAAAATAAGTTTAGGTTAATATCAGTTTTTTGTTAGGAGGAATTATGATGGATACAGGAGATACATCGTTTATATTGATTTCGGCGGCAATGGTCTTTCTAATGACGCCTGGTTTAGCGCTTTTTTATGGTGGTATGGTACGTAAAAAGAACGTTCTTAGTACCCTCATGCATAGCTGGATTGTCATAGGTATTATGTCCTTACAGTGGATTTTAGTGGGATTCAGTTTAGCCTTTGGAACAGATCACTATGGTTTGATTGGAGGCCTGGACTGGCTGGGCTTGAATGGGGTTGGAATGGAACCTAATCCGGATTACTCAGCCACAATCCCAGCCATCGTATTTATGGCCTTTCAAATGATGTTTGCAATTCTTACCCCGGCTTTAATAAGCGGTTCAGTAGCTGAGCGGATGCGTTTCCCAGCGTTTTTAGCCTTTATGATTTTGTGGGCAACGTTTGTATACGATCCTCTAGCCCACTGGGTGTGGGGGGTCGGTGGTTTCTTAAGAAATCTTGGAGCCTTAGACTTTGCAGGAGGAAATGTAGTGCATATTAGTTCGGGATACTCCGCACTAATAGCAGCTATCGTACTTGGAAAGCGTAAAGGGCTTGGCAAAGAATCCATGGCACCTCATCATGTTCCAATGACTGTCTTAGGAGCAGGAATCCTTTGGTTTGGATGGTTTGGGTTTAATGCAGGAAGTGCTCTAGGCGCAAATGGTTTAGCAGGCATTGCCTTGGTGAATACAAATACCGCTGCAGCGGCAGGAGCGGTTGCATGGGCAATTGTAGAGCGGTTGCATAGAGGTAAATCCACGATCCTGGGGACGGCCAGCGGCGCTATTGCAGGATTAGTAGCCATAACTCCTGGAGCAGGATTTGTAACACCCCTCTCTTCTATAGTTATTGGTTTTATTGGAGGTATGATTTGCTATCTAGCCATCAGCGTGATGAAGGCAAAATTTGGATATGACGATGCTTTGGATGCTTTCGGATGTCATGGAATTGGCGGGACTTGGGGGGCTTTAGCAACAGGGGTTTTTGCCACGACGAGTATCAATTCAGCTGGTGCAGACGGATTATTCTATGGAAATGCTTCCCTCTTAGGGATTCAAGCTTTGAGTGTTTTAATCACAGTGGTGTTTACAGTGCTGGCAACCTTTATCATTTTAAAAACGATTAGCTTAGTGACGAAACTACGTGTTAGTGAGGAACAAGAATCAAATGGTTTGGATCTATCCTTACATGGGGAAACCGCCTATTCTGAGTTTGTCTAATTGTATAATTGTGAGTCTGAAATCAACTCAAAGGAGGATTTAGCATGAAGAAAATTGAGGCGATTATTCGGCCCGGAAAGCTAGATAATGTTAAAGATGCGTTGGGAAGCCTTGGGGTTAATGGATTAACAGTGACCCAAGTGATTGGGTGCGGAAAACAAAAGGGAAATACCCAGGTTTATCGGGGGGTGGAATATACTATTCATCTTATTCCAAAGGTAAAGATAGAGATTGTTGTAATGGATAAAGAGGTGGATAAGGTCATCGAAGTCATAAAACAAGTAGCACGCACAGGTGAAATTGGAGACGGAAAGATCTTTGTTTCTGCCGTTGAAAATGTCTATACGATCAGAACCGGAGACAGTGGAGAAAAGGCATTATAACAAATGAAAAGGGGATTGCTATTTATATCGTATGTTATGCTAACACAAAAAAGGCCGAGCTCTCACACAGGAACATCGAGAGCTTGGCTTTTTTGACGTATCAGACACCCATGCCACCACTGATGAATGAAAACTACAGTGCGCGTAGCGAAGGATCTTAAAGTATAAGGATACAGTCTTAGAAAAATAGTGAAATAATACCATTATTTGTTAACTTATTTCATTGATCTTCGTATACTGTAAAAAGAGGAAAGGGGGATTTAAAATGGCATTCGGAGCTGGTGAAGCTAGCGGAGTTGGCGCTGGCATCGCAGTCGTGGTTGTAATAATTTTGCTCCTCATTGCGATGGGCATTGTATTCTAAAATCTTTAATGGTCTATAGTTAAATGAACCGAAATTAAAGGAGGCAAATTAATATGTACGGATATGGTGGATATGGTGGATATGCTGGAAATGTTGGTTACGGTGGTTGCGGATGTCCTGTTACCCCTATTGCTCCCGTAGGACCTGCTGTAGGTGTTGGTGTAGGGATTATTTCCATCGCAATATTAATTCTAATAGCTCTGGGAGTTATCTTCTAGAAATTATCGAAAAAGACGGGCTTCCTATGCATTAGGGAGCCCATTTTGTTTAGGTTGGTAAGAGAGGAGTGAAAATATGAGAGGACTTAACCTGTTTAACAACCCAAATACCCCTAACCTGATGCAAAGCTTGGGACAAAGTCCAATTCCTTTACGGGGCCTCGAACGCTTTATGCAAAGACGAGGAATGAATTTGTCCGGATATCCTCAAGGTGGGAATTATCAGAGCCCGAATTTCCAGGGTCCGACCTTCCGGGCACCAAATTCGCAAGCAAATATATCAAATACCTTAGATGTACAAGAACCGCCCGAAAAAATCAGTGGAATAAAGGCGTTTTTGAGCCGATTCAGCCGTAAGTCAAACAAGTAATCATAAACAAGGCACCTTGGTAACATACCAAGGTGCCAAACTTCCATTAAATCATCAAATGTCAATAGTTTAGTACGCAACTCCTTGAGCGTACATAGCATTAGCAACTTTGATAAAGCCGGCAATATTAGCCCCCGCCACCAGATTATCCTCTTGACCGTATTCCTTAGCGGCTTCACTGGCACTCTTATAAATGTTAACCATAATTTCTTTGAGTTTGGCATCAACTTCTTCAAAACTCCAAGAATATCTCATGCTATTTTGAGACATTTCAAGAGCTGACGTTGCAACACCACCAGCATTTGCAGCTTTTCCAGGACCAAAGACGACTTTTTTATCAATAAAGAGATTAACCGCATCAGGAGTAGAAGGCATATTAGCCCCCTCACCGACAGCGTAGCAGCCGTTTGCTATTAGAGTTTGGGCAGCTTGTCCGTCTAATTCGTTTTGGGTAGCACAAGGTAGAGCTATATCGCATTTAACACTCCAGATGTCAGCACATCCATCATGATAGGTAGCACTTGGATGAGATTCTACATATTTGCTGATTCTGAGTCGATCAATTTCTTTAATTTGCTTAACAGTGTCCAGATTAATTCCTTCAGGATCGACGATATAACCATTGGAATCACTCATAGCAACGACTTTACCACCTAATTGTTGAACCTTTTCTGCAGCATAGATAGAAACATTGCCTGATCCGGAAATTACAACAGTTGAACCTTTAAAGGATTTCCCCTTAGCATTGAGAGCTTCCTCCATAAAGTAGCAAAGACCATAACCCGTAGCTTCAGTACGTACTAAGCTTCCACCCCAAGCTAACCCTTTACCGGTAAGGACGCCAGTAAATTCATTACGGATTCGTTTGTACATACCGTACATGTAGCCGATTTCACGACCCCCGACACCAATATCACCGGCAGGAACGTCAGTATCTGCTCCGATATGTTTTGATAACTCACACATAAAGCTTTGGCAGAATCTCATGATTTCTCCGTCAGATTTACCTTTCGGATCGAAATCGCTGCCGCCTTTACCGCCGCCGATGGGGAGACTGGTTAGTGAATTTTTAAAGATTTGTTCAAATCCTAGGAACTTAATGATACCTAGATTAACGGATGGATGGAATCTTAATCCACCTTTGTAAGGACCAATGGCACTATTAAATTGTACTCTGAACCCACGGTTCACTTGAACGTTTCCGCTATCATCAACCCAAGAGACTCGGAACATAATTTGTCTCTCCGGCTCAACAATCCTGCTGAATATTCCTGCCTTCACCCATTCAGGATGTTTCTCAGCGACGGGATCAATTGATTCGAGGACTTCTTTGACGGCTTGGAGAAATTCGGTTTCATTTGGATTCTTTTTCACTACTTGTTCCATTACATCTGCTAAAATTTTCATCTTAAATTACCCCTTTGTAATTTTATAGATTTTAATTCGCCTTTTATAATACAGCTATTCTCGTCCAATTATAAGTATCTAACAGCATGAATTCATTATACATGATCGAAAACCTAGTTTTTTAGCCCTAAAAAGGACAGTTGCCTGAACTGCCCCCTTGGTTCGATCATGTTATCTAATTATTTTGCCTGGACTAGGAAGAGTGGAATTGCTGTAGCCATAGTAAACAGGTAAAACGTAATTTCTAGTGCAATTAAAGCACGGGCAGTCACGTTTGTTGGTTTAATGTCACCTAAGCCCGCAGTAGCTATTGTGGTTGAACTTAAATATAGAAATGAGAAGGTTTGAGTGCAAAAGTTATCTCCCACATCCCCTTCCCAACTGGATGGGAAAAATCTGTAGAGAAGAAGATCCACAGAACCGAAAAGCAATATGACCGTAACGAGAACTCCTGCAAGGGGCGGAAACAGATTATTGTAAGTGGGGCGAGATTCATCAATAACTTTTTTTACCGCATAATAAGTTGAAACTAAAGCTCCCGTTGAATACCCCACAAGAACAAATTTAAAAAGATTTCCCTCAGACCGTTCGATATAATCTTCACTCTTTCTTTCAGAGAACAAGCTCAAAACAAGCGCACTAACTGCCCCAAAAAGAGCGGGGGATAACAGTTCCCAATAGCCAAGGTTAGGTATTGGCTTTGAAGAAAGAAGCGGCATGGAGGGAGGAGAACAACTATGCGGGTTAGGATATGAAGGCTTATAGCCTCGAAAATTACTTGGATTTGAGGGGTAAGGTCTAAAATAGGACGGAGGAGGGGAGTGTTGCGTCTTGTTTTGATCCACGTCTTAAATCCACCGCCTTTCCGAGGATCTCAATCCAGTATATGTAAAAAAGGAATATTATGTTAAGGGCATTAGGTTAAGTTTAAACAGTTTTTTTGCGAGCTAAGTAGGATATATGGAAATTATGGTGAATTATAGAAAATTAGCGTTTAAATTGTTATAATTAAGATAGTTAAATAAAGAACAGGATGTGCAAAATGGGTATTATTAATTTAACGAAGGATGAACCATGCTTAGAGTTTCAGGAAGAATTCTTAAATAATCATGTTTATGCCAATTATTTACGCTTAAGAATCTTATCCACAATCCTGCTTTTATTAACTATCTTTTTTATTTTTAATGATTATAGTATTTTTACAAGGGGACTTTGGAGCAATACTCCCGCTTATGAATGGCTATTGTATTCCCATGTTGCCTTAGGACTTAGTTTGATAATAATTTCGGCGTTTTACTGGCATTCTAACCTTCAGTCCATGGAGGATGTAAGGACGGTTCATAAGATCTATGAGATCTTTTTTGCATTAGTTAGTTTGTTAACTAGTGCATTTATCACTGGCTGGGTTGATCAGAGGATTCATGGACATCTGACAGTTTATGTTATAGGGTGTTTTTCAGTAGCCGTCGTCTTTAATCTAAAACCAAAAGTTAGTTTTTGGATATATTTCTCATCCTACATTATTGTGATGATAGGAATAACGCTATATCAACCTAATTCGGTCATTCTAAATGGTCATTATTTGAACATATTACTGCTTATTTTGGTATCATGGATTTTGTCAGTAACACTGTACAGATCAAACTTTCAAAATTTTTTACATAGGACCCATCTCCATAGGTTAGTTAAAGAACGGACGAGGGAGTTAGAGGAAATCAATCAAAAGCTAATTAAAGAGGTTGACGAACGTAGAAAAGTTGAAAAGAAGATTTCTCGGTTAGCCTCAATTGTTGAGTCTACTGATGATGGGATTATTGGGATGACCCTAGAAGGAATAGTTATCGATTGGAACAGAGGTGCAGAGAGTATTTATGGATATTCTGATTCTGAAATTATCGGTGAGTCGATTAAAGAACTGGTCCCTCCAGATAAGCAGGGAGAGTTAGATGATATTTTTCTAAACATCTCCCAAGGAAGATCTCTTTTACATTATGAGACGACGCGAGTAAGAAAAGATAGACGGATTATCAATGTCTTTTTGACAGTATCTCCGATCAAAAATCATGCTGATGAAATCATTGGGGCATCAACCATTGTGAGGGACGTAACCGCTCAAAAAAAGATAGAAAAAGATATGATACGAATGGATCAGATGAATCTAGTCGGTGAAATGGCCGCAAGCATTGGTCATGAAGTTAGAAACCCCATGACAACGGTGAGAGGATTCTTACAACTGCTGGGAGGAAACAACAATCCCAATAAATACAATGAGTATATTCCATTAATGATTAGCGAACTTGATCGTGCAAATCTTATTATTACGGAATTTCTCTCTATAAGCCGCACTAAAGTTACAGAGGTGGCGCCTAATAATCTCAATGATATAATAAACAGCATACTTCCTCTTGTACAGGCTGATGCTATTAATAATGAAAAGAACGTAACAGCTGAACTAAGTAAGGTCCCAGATTTAATGCTTGATGATAAAGAAATGCGTCAGATGATCTTAAATTTAGCGAGAAATGGACTTGAAGCAATGACGAGAGGCGGACGTCTGACAATAAAAACATTTATTGAAGACAATGAAGTGATTTTAGCCGTCCAAGACCAAGGAACAGGTATTGAGCCAGAAATAATAGATCGGTTAGGTACTCCGTTTCTTACGACAAAAGAGATGGGTACAGGGTTAGGTTTGGCAGTCTGTTATGGAATTGCTGAAAGGCATAAAGCAATTGTTAAGATTGAATCCGGCCCAAGAGGCTCAACATTCAATATTAAGTTCAAAGTTCCTATGTCGAAATAGCAAAGAAACGTTCACTAATTCTTGAATGATCATGATTATGTAAATTTTTGCATCAAATTATTTGACCTTAACTGACCTTTGTACTAAAATATAGTTATACGGCAAGAATATACTATGTTATAGTAGTACCTTAATGAAAGCGAATAGGGGGAATGTGTGAATGGGTTATCTCGTCCCAATGGTAGTGGAACAAACAAATCGTGGGGAGCGCTCCTACGATATTTACTCACGGCTATTAAAAGACCGTATTATTTTCCTCGGCGGTGGAATCGATGATGATGTAGCCAATCTTGTTGTAGCGCAAATGCTCTTCCTCGAAGCAGAGGATCCTGAAAAGGATATAAATCTCTATATAAACAGCCCTGGTGGTTCAATTACAGCTGGAATGGCTATTTATGACACCATGCAATATATCCGCTCGGATGTCCGTACGATATGTATTGGTATGGCAGCCAGCATGGGTGCTTTCCTCTTGGCAAGCGGTGCAAAGGGAAAACGAGTAGCCTTGCCTAATTCAGAAGTTTTGATTCATCAGCCGCTAATCGGGGGACATGGACTTTCCGGACAAGCGACAGAGATCGAAATTCATGCTAAACAGTTACTCAGAACCAAAGCCAAGATGAACAAAATTCTTGCCGAGAGAACCGGGCAACCCATTGAAAAAGTTGAACGGGATACAGAGCGTGATTATTATATGACAGCAGAAGAAGCCAAAGAATACGGTCTTGTTGACCAAGTTTTAGAGAAGCTTGAGTCTTCTCTGGAAAAGTAAGAAATAAATAAACAGGTAACTCTAAAAACGCAAAGGCGATTATCGCCCTTGCGTTTTTGCCGTGCGCCCGGTATGGGCATTAGATCTCAAAAGGTAATCTATCCAAAAAATCATGTAGGTGTTCAAAACCCAATCCGGCAAGGAACCATTCGGGAGCCATTCGGAGAGTAATGTATCCGTTAACATTTAATGTATCAGTATAGTTCCAGGGACATTTTCCTAGGATTAAAGCTAAGATATACCCACTTGAGTATTCAATTGTCCAGATCAGGGCTAAATAAGTAAGTCCGCGGATCCACCAGGGATGAGGTCGCAATTTGGCATGTAAGGGTTCGAGAAAAATAGCCAGCCCATAAATAGGGATCATGATCAAGAAGGTGAACCCTTGCATACTTAAATCCCCTTTGAGAAGGGAAGCTAAACCCGTATAAATGACCTCGACAACAAGGCCGATGGTACCATATATTAAGAAGCGTTTAAGTTTTTTCATATAGTTAGTATGGTTAGAAACGTAAAGAGCATGCCTAGAAAAATAGGTAATTAATGGGGAGATAAATAATAATTTCTCACATTATGTAGTGTTTTACATATATTTATAGGACAGAAGGTAATTAATACCCTTATGTCGAAATCATCACCTATGTAGTTGCAAGGATGTGCGAATTAGTTGGACTACTTTAATATTAGATTAATGAGCACATAGATTTTTTGCACAAAAGGAGAGGCGTTTTATAATGCGCAAAATTCGCAAAGCAATAATACCTGCAGCCGGATTGGGTACCCGTTTCTTACCAGCAACAAAAGCCCAACCGAAAGAAATGCTGCCGATTGTAGATAAACCGACGATACAATACATTGTTGAAGAGGCCATTCAATCCGGAATAGAAGATATTATTATTGTGACAGGGCGGAACAAACGGGCGATTGAAGACCACTTTGATCGTTCCATGGAGCTTGAAGTTTTTCTGGAGAAGAACTCCAAAGATGACCTTTTAGATTTAGTTCTAGACATTGCTCGAATGGCAGATATTTATTATGTTCGGCAAAAAGAAGCCTTAGGCTTGGGGCATGCAATCTATAGCGCACGTAAATTTATCGGAAATGAGCCCTTTGCAGTTCTTTTAGGAGATGATGTTATCCATTCAGAAGTGCCGGCACTAAGGCAGATGATAAATCACTACCAGCGGTATGGAGCAAGTATCGTAGGAGTTCAAGAGGTTCCCCTTGAGGACACTTCAAAATACGGAATCGTGGATGGAGACAAGTTTGAGGATCGGCTTTACCGCGCTAAGAACATGGTGGAGAAACCTCGTCCAGAGGAAGCCCCAAATACTCACTTAGCCATAATGGGGCGTTATATCTTAAATCCTGAAATTTTTGATATATTAGAAGTTCTACCTGCCGGTAGAGGTGGAGAGATACAGCTCACCGATGGTATTAAGCAATTGGGCCGGTCTCAGGAAATACTGGCCTATGAATTTGAAGGTCGACGGTACGATGTCGGAGATAAGTTGGGTTTTGTGGAAGCAACCATTGATTATGCCTTGCGACGGGACGATCTGTCTGAAGAATTAATTAATTATCTCCGAGATCTAGTTAGGATAGCAGACAAAAAATAAAAAAGTCGCTTAATTTGAACAAACTTAAGTAAATAACTTAAGATGTGAACAACGACCTCACCTATAAGGTGGGGTTTTCTTTATGTTAATTTTAAACTAATGCTGCTCGATTATCGCGAATTATATGGACAACAAGAAGGCTTTTGGCAGTTCATGAAACTTGAGAACGGAAAAAGGATCGAACTCTACAGCAAAAACGACATCCTTTTATGCCATTAATTGGTAAAATGCATTCGTACCATAAAAAGATTAAAGGAGGGAAGAGACTAATGATACCAATAGACAAGAAGAGGATAGTAACCTTAGCAGGGACGTTAGTTCTTGCAGGTGCTGTTGTTGCAGCAGGGGTTTATGGCCCTAGCGTCTGGAAGGTTTTTCGGCAACAGAGTGCTATCACTGACCAGGTAGTCATTCAAACACCAGCTGTTGATGACGCTAACAGCACTAATGGCAGTAATGGCACGATGTTGCCAGAGGGTACTGCTCCACCACCCGCGCAAGGGGTAGAACAGACAACAACCACAGCACCCCCGGCCATTAATGCACCTCCAAAAAGTGATCCCGGAAATAAGAGTAAATATAGGGAACCGGATACCACGCTGATAGACATGGCGCCGTCTGTCACTGGATACTTCGGTGAGGCTGCATTAAGTAATGATGTTAAAACCCTAGCTTTTGGCTCTGCATGGAATATCCACCAGTATGTAGATGGATATCTTTATGGGTTGGCAGCAGGTCCTCAGATGAATGAAGAGGATATAAAGAAGTATATTGTGTTCCACAAAGCATTGTTGGACAAGCAGTACAAGAATGAAGCGAATCTTTCCAAAGCGGCAACCTTCACAGGTTACCTAGATGTGCTTCTTAACAGCGGCATTGATGCTTTTGATTCGAAGGATAAAACTCGAATCGAACAGTTCCATCAAGGCATTCACGATCTCGATGCACACATCATGCGTAATGATGCAAGTTCAAAAATCTACGGGGCGACGCCATTTGCAACCAAAAGGTAATAGTTTTAGGCATCAAGTAATGTAATAAACCTAGGAATGGAATGAAGCTTAGTTGTAGCAGTATAAGTGGTAAACGTCGCATTAAATTATTTCCAAGGTGCACAATGGCTGCTCTGATTAAAACTAAAGGCATAGAGTGTCGGTTGAAACGACAATGCACTCCTAAATTTATATAAATTCGATCTGTCAAATTGGTTATTTAATGGATCGCATAGTTTACAGGTTCAGGAGGGAGATTTGCCAATCAGTTGATAAGTGTCAGGTAGTTTTTCATCTTACAATTTAATAGGGCAACTAAATCTAGTGACTGTGACCTTGTATTATTTACAAGGTTGAAAGCAGGTTTGGTTGTTAAAACTGAATATGACATTCAAATACAAGGCCACCTTAAATGGACAGGTCTTGTGTTTTTTTGAATCGATGTCTAACATCTCCTTCCTTTGGTCAAGATAGTAATAAAATCATTTGAAGGAGATTCTGGTCTTTATGCGTAAAATGAATTATTTGTTTGGAGCGGCCGCTTTAGGTCTTGGTGTTTTGGTCGGGACCTTAGGTATGTCTTTACTCACGAATTCGAGTTCCCCAACGTCATTTATCTCAAAATTACGTGGCCAAGATAAGATACAAACAGTTTCAGGAACCTTGAGTGATCCTGTCAAGATTCCACCCAACTCGGATGTTGTAGCAGGGGGAACGTCAGAAAACGAAAATGAGAATGGATCGAAGATTCCGCAAACTAACCACGGTACTCTTACCGACAAAGAATCTCTCTTGGCTCAGCAGATCATAACTGATTATAAGCAGAACATTGGTATTTTCTTCGGAGCTTGGAAATCCACAGATATGGCTACCTTCCGTGCCAAGCTAGCTAAAGCCTATACGGGTGATTTGTTTGAAAAACATGCTCGCCGAGCGGAAGAATACTTAGTTCAAGGGATAGGCTTGGATGTAACTCAAATTACCTTCGACCAGATTGATGTTGAAAGCGTCTCGGAAAATGCGGCTACCCTGCGCGTAGATTATCGGTACACAGCAAGGGATTACAATCTGACCGACGGGGCTCCGGTCGGGGACGAACATGAACAAATAGTGCAGGTTCGGGTAAATCTAGTCAAACAAACTTCACGCTGGATGATTACGGGAGAAAGTACCATTCAGTAAGTAAAAAGGCTACCTTAAGGGGTAGTCTTTTTTTAAGTTTCAGAAAGTATAACTTTAGGGTTCTCTTTTACTCATGTCATCCTGAGCGCAGCGAAGGATGACATTAACCTATATGCACCAAACTAGGTGTGTGATAAACTATTGTTCAGAATCATTTCCTTGAGATGTAGGGAAGAAAGAGGGGCTGAGCTTAGATCGTGGAAACCGCCAAAAGTCCCAAAATGGAGCGGGTTGTGTGGGTAGACGTTTTAAAAGGCTTAGGAATAATGGCGGTTGTCTGGGGACACTCAGGAAGCAAAAATGCCTTCTACATGTTCTGGTTCCATATGCCTCTGTTTTTCTTTATCAGTGGTTATTTGTATCGCCTCAACTCACAACAAACAGAGCTATCATATATAAAACGCAAGGTGAACCATTTATTGGTCCCTTACGCATATTATCTGATGTTATTAGCCCTAGGTATGTTCAGTGTGAGTCTTTGGAGAGGCCAATCTGCAGCTTACTTTTGGAGTGCAAATTGGAAGGCCTTTTTGCTAGGTGGAAGTCTACTAGAAGGGGTTTATGCTACCTTTTGGTTTACAACCTGCTTATTTTTTGTACAGATCGGATATGATTTCTTATGCAGAAAAATACCCTCTGGGTTCTATAAAGGGCTTATTGTACTTGTAGCTTTTTTAATAGCCTATTGGCAATCACGTTATTTGCCAGAGAGTTTCGTCCCTTGGAATATGGACGTTGGATTATACGCTTTAGTCTTTTATTCAGGTGGTCACTTTTGCAAACAAACAAAGCTATTAGATAAACCTTCAAGTCGGAAAATAGTGTTAGGAGTATCTTTTATACTCTTTATAGGGTTCATTCATCTTTACTCGCGGCAAATCCTAGATTATGGCTTGGATATGAAACATCGCCAATACTATTATTTTGGGTTGAATCTAATCCTTCCTTTAATTTTTACGTTCTTTTTAGTTCAACTAAGTTTAATTCTTTCTAAGTGGCAGGTTTTTAATAAGACCTTAATTAGGATAGGCAGAGCGGCCATGGTAATTATGTATTTGCATATTCCTTCAGTCTACATAGTCCGTCAGATTATCCCTATGACACCGGTTCGCTTTTTTGTGGTAGGGATTCTATGCCCGTTGCTTTTTTATATGGTCATTCAAAGTTTCCCCTACGGAAGATTCTTAGCACTTGGAGAACCCATGAATAAGGGAAGGGAACATTCGGCATGATTAAACGTAACACCTTTGCAACGAAACCGGGAAAGATCGAGGAAATAAATTATCTTAGAGGGTTTGGAGTTTTAGCAGTCATCGCTATCCACACGACAGGCTACTTTACTGTCATTAAGGAATTTAACTCCTTAGTCCTATTGACCTTATGGACAGATGTCTTTTCGCAGTTTGCGGTACCCTTATTTATTCTAATTTCGGGATTTGTTTTAGCTAGGAATTATAGAAATGACTTTCCGTTAATCGATTTTTATAAAAAAAGGATCCGCTCAATTATCCCTCAATACCTATTATTCTCGGTTTTATATACAGCCTTTAACAATTGGGCTGCTATGAAAGCTAGCTCACTCAGTACAAACTTTAAACTTTTGCTTAAGAATATCTGGCATGCCGATGCATCCTACCATCTATGGTTCTTTTTATTAATCATTGTATTTTACCTTCTCTATCCGATCATTATAAGACTATATACTTTATTTAAGCAAAGAGACCGGGCAGAACAATTCCTTGCCTTACTTCTGATCCTGCAGACTCTCTTTATGGTGAGTCTACACACTCCCTATTTAGCAGGTACGAGAGTTAATTTTATTGGTTTTCTTTTTTACTTTGGTCTAGGGATATATACCGCGGATCACTATAAACAATTAAAAGAAGGATTTAAGCGACAAACCTCGATTTTATTCACAATGTCCATGGCCTTGACTCTGGGATCAAGCTTTTTTATCATTATTGGCTTAACCACAGGCTACCGATATAACACAACACCAGATTATTTTTTTATCGGATCAGAATTAGTCTATCCCATGTTTAGAGTGGTCACCTTCTTGCTGCTTTATAATGTGGCGAGGTACCTCCTTGAGAAAAAGAAGAGTGTCCTGGCCAAAGTAATGAATAAAATTGGTCAATATTCCTTTGGAATTTACTTAATCCACATCTTTTTCAACCAATCTGCCATAAAGCTACTTAAGGACTATCAAATTGGCTTTGATGATTGGGTTTTTTACCCAATAGTATACCTGGTGACGGTAGTTTTAAGCTATTTAAGCGTAAGAGTTATCAGTTTTATGCCCTTTAGTTACTATATAATAGGGTTCCAGAGTCCTAAAAGAACCCTCAAATAGAGGGTTTTACCCTCTTCATTTTGTCAGTGAATATCAAGGAAGCAGCTCTCTTTTCTGTAGTTGTAAAAGCAAGTAAGTTGTAGTAAACTTTAGAACGATAAAGTATAATGTTGGGGTTTATCGAGAAAGGGCTGAGCTACGTGTTATTCCGCAAACGAACGTTGGTTTTAATGCTGATTGATGCTATGTTAATCAACTTGGCAGCTTTCGGCAGTTTTTATTTGCGCTTTGAAGGAGGTATACCCTTAGATTATTATCAGACGTATTATCATACCGCCGTTGGAGGGACTATTTTATATCTGGTGGTTTTCTACGTCTTTGGGTTATATAATCGCCTTTGGCAATATGCGAGTACAGGGGAGTTACTCTCTATTCTTTATGCTGTAACCGTTGGAACGGGTGGAACCGTTGCGGTGGTTTATTTTTATGGCTTATCGAATGCGGACACACTCTCCTATATAAGGATGCCCCATACGGCTGCAGTGCTCCTTTGGTTAGCCATGGTCTTTTTGATTGGGGGGTCGCGGTTTATTTGGCGGATCTTACAGGAAAATGCCTTTGATCGCCATGTCCCGGGCTCGCAAAAACAGGTACTTATTGTTGGGGCAGGAGATGCCGGCGTATTAGCTGCGCGAGAATTAAAAAACCGTAATTATCGAGATGGACGTCCTATAGGTTTTATCGATGATAATCGTTCAAAACAAAAGTTGCAGTTACTTGGAATTCCAGTTTTAGGTACGAGAATGGATATTGCCCGCGTCGTAAAAGGACACAACATTGATGAAGTTATTATTGCAATGCCTTCTGCATCAGGGGAATCCGTCCGGGAAATCGTCCAAATCTGTGAAAAATCCGGGGTTGAGCTAAAGATAATGCCCGGCGTCTATGACATTATCAGCGGAGATATTAACGTCAATCCGATTCGTCAGGTTCAGGTAGAGGACTTGCTGGGGAGAGACCCAGTTTCCGTTGATCTAGAAGAGGTAGCGGGCTATGTTGCAGGAGAAACCGTGTTTATTACCGGAGCCGGTGGATCCATAGGCTCGGAAATCTGCCGTCAAATTGCCAGATTTAACCCAGGGAAGCTGGTTCTGCTCGGGCATGGAGAAAACAGCATTTTTGACATTGAACAAGAGCTGAGATCTGAGCACCCGGGAATTGACTTTATAACAGAGATCTTGGATATCAAAGACCGGGAGAAGGTCTTCTTAATCTTTAATAGGCATAAGCCAGGTGTCGTCTTCCACGCTGCAGCCCATAAACATGTTCCCTTAATGGAAAGAAATCCTGAAGAAGCCTTAAAGAATAACGTTGTCGGAACCCAAAACCTGGCAGAGGCAGCGGATTCAGTAAGAGTAAAGACCTTCGTCTCAATCTCAACAGATAAGGCAGTCAACCCAACTAGTGTTATGGGAGCAACTAAACGAACGGCAGAAATGCTGATTCAAAGCTTAGATCTCCGTTCCCAAACCAAGTTTGTAGCTGTGCGGTTTGGTAATGTTTTAGGAAGCCGCGGCAGTGTAATTCCTACGTTTAAACGGCAAATTGCTCAAGGTGGTCCGGTGACAGTCACACATCCTGATATGGTACGTTACTTTATGACCATTCCTGAAGCGGCCCAGTTAGTGATTCAGGCGGGTGCCATGGGGCGTGGAGGAGAGATCTTCATCTTAGACATGGGGAAACCTGTTAAGATTGTAGATTTAGCTAAAGACTTAATTAGGCTTTCGGGTTTCGAACCCGATGTTGATATTAAGATACAATTTACGGGGATTCGGCCGGGAGAAAAACTCTATGAGGAATTGTTGACGGCTGAAGAAGGAGTTACTTCAACGAAACATAGTAGAATCTTTGTTGCTAAACCAAATGGTATTGACATTGAACGTCTAGAAGAATTAACCCATATTGTTCGAGAACGAGGCAGCTTTTTAACTAGAGATGAAGTTATTGAATTGTTACAGACCGTCATTCCAGCCTTCCGTAAGAAGGTAATTAAGGAAGTTGTTAATCATTAAGGAGGAAATCAGAGATGATCACTGTTCAGAACGTAATAACCGACGAAGATATTGTGGCCAAGACGCTTAAAGGAAAAATAGAAAACCACGAAGCAAAAATTGGGGTTATTGGATTAGGATATGTAGGACTTCCCTTAGCCGTAGAAAAAGGGAAGGTCGGATTCCCTGTGCTGGGGTTTGACATTAACCCAGCCCGAGTTGGTCAGGTTAATGCAGCAGACAACTATATTGGAGATGTCAAAGATGAAGACCTCAAGGAAATCGTGCAAAAGGGTTTACTAATTGCAACCACAGATTTCTCCCGGCTGGCAGAATGTGATGTTGTGATCATTTGTGTACCTACACCATTAACTATTACCCGTGACCCAGATATTTCCTATATGCAAGCATCTGCAGAAGAGATCAGTAAATATCTTCGTCCTGGACAGATTATCACCTTAGAAAGCACAACCTATCCAGGCACTACAGAGCAAGTTATTCTGCCCTTATTAGAAAAAACAGGGCTTAAAGTTGGACGGGACTTCTTTCTAGCCTTCTCGCCAGAGCGGGTTGATCCAGGTAACAAACGTTTCAGTACGAAAAACACGTCTAAAGTAGTAGGCGGTATGACGCCAACATGCTTAGAAATCGCCTATGCCCTCTACACTCAAACCATTACAAACGTCGTCCCTGTATCCTCACCCGCTGCTGCTGAGTTGACCAAAGTCTTCGAAAACACCTACCGAGCAGTCAACATCGCCATGGTCAATGAACTAATGATGCTCTGCGACCGTATGGGAATCGACATCTGGGAAGTGGTTGAGGCAGCAGGAACAAAACCCTTCGGAATCCAAACCTTTTATCCCGGACCGGGGGTTGGAGGACACTGTATTCCTATTGATCCCTTCTACCTTACCTGGAAGGCCCGAGAATATGATTTCCACACTCGTTTCATAGAACTTGCTGGGGAAATCAATGTTGAGGTTTCCTATTATGTTATCAACAAAGTGGTGCGTGCCTTAAATAGCGTTAACAAGAGCCTAAAGGATGCTAAGATCTTTGTTCTTGGGGTAGCCTACAAAAAGGACATAGACGACATGCGGGAATCACCAGCCCTCAAAATCATCGAACTCTTACGCAAGCAAGGGGCCAATATCACCTATCATGACCCCTACATCCCAGTTATTGAACCACACGGTGGAAGTACAATTCACCTGGAAAGTGTACCGCTGACAGATGAGGTCTTAGAGACCGCAGATGCAGTATTAATCCTGACTGATCACACTGCTGTGGATTATGAACGGGTAGTTGAGAAAGCCAAGCTTGTTGTAGATACACGTAATGCCACCAAAGATGTCCTTAGAAATCGTGAAAAGATCGCTAAAATCTAAGGGGACTCGTGTGTCAGGGGGACGGTCCTTTTTGACACACTTTAGAAGGGTGTGACAAAGGGACGGTTCTCTGTCAACTTCGAGAACCGTCCCCTTGTCAGTGTTGAAATAACAAAGGAAAGAGTGGTTGTATTAAGATGAACGGAGAAAACAAAATTCGGTTTGCAATTATTGGATGTGGACGGATTGCCCCAAAACATGCGGAATCTATTGTTGCGCTGCCTGAGGCAGAATTAGTTGCAGTATGTGATATCGTACCAGAACTAGCCCAAGCCTTTGCTGATAAATATGGCGCAGTGCCCTATACAGATTATAAGGAAATGCTAAAACGGACGGACATCGATGTCGTTACCATCGCCACTTCCAGCGGCATACACGCTGAAATCGGAATTGCAGCAGCTGAAGCAGGGAAGCATATTTTAGTAGAAAAGCCAATGGCAATGACCCTGAAAACAGCGGATGCTATGATCGCGGCCTGCCGTAAAGCAGGGGTAAAATTAGGGGTTATTCATCAAAATCGGTTTAATGAATCTATAAAACTCCTTCGCAAGGCTGTAGAGGATGGACGTTTTGGAAAACTGACCCATGGACAAGCTACTGTGCGCTGGAACCGGAACGATAACTATTATACTCAAGCGCCTTGGCGTGGGACAAAGCTTCACGATGGCGGAGTGCTCATGAATCAATCCATACATAATATTGATCTCCTGCAGTGGACCTTTGGACCGGTTGAATCTGTTTTTGGATATACTGAGACCTTTATGCGCAAAATTGAAATGGAAGATATGGGAGCAGCTGTAATCAAGTTTAAAAGCGGTGCCATCGGAATCATCGAGGCTGCCTCAACTATTTATCCAACCAACATTGAAGAGACCTTGAACGTTTTTGGTGAAACCGGGTCCGTTATCGTCGGCGGAATCGCCGTCAACCGCATAGAAGTTTGGGAGTTCCCGGACAGCGTCGAAGAAAAAGCGGAGATTTTTGCGAGCCAGGCAGGGGATCCGCCAAACGTATACGGTTTTGGACATCGAGAAATAATCGCTGATATGATACAGGCGATACGAGAAGATAGAACACCGGCTATTCCTGGAGAAGAGGGACGAAAGGCTTTGGAAATTATTCTGGCAATTTATAAATGTCAGGAGACCAAGGAGCCGATTGTGTTTCCTTTAGAGGAGGAGTAAAAATAATGACTCATCACTTAATAGCCACTAGTGCAACTGTGCCGGAAAGCGTTAAGATTGGACCGTTTTGCGTAATTGGAGAAAATGTCGTGCTCGGAGAAAATGTGATCTTGGGAGTCGGCTGTGTCCTTGGAGACGGAGCCAAAGTTGGAGCCGGAAGTGTGCTTGGCAACTATATCAGTATTGGTCAAGGGACTGAAATAGGGCTTCAAACCCGCATAGGGGATCACACCACGATTTACCCGCAAGCTATTCTTGGCGAGAACGGATTTATTGGCAGTAACTCCTCGATTGGCCGTTTACCGAAGGCATCCGCAACGAGTACTGTTAAAGCTCAGAACGATTTACTTCCTCTTCAAATGGGGAATGGGTATACTATAGGCTGCTCTGCAGTCCTCTATGCCGGGACAAATTATGCAGATAAAGCATTTATCGGGGACGGAGCGGTTGTCCGTGAGAGATGTTCAATAGGGCAGAACGTAGTAATCGGCAGTGGAGTCGTAGTAGAAAATGATACAAAGATTGGCGAATTCACCAAGATTCAGACAGGTTCCTATATCACTGCCTATATGGAGATCGAAGAACAAGTATTTATAGCACCCATGGTCACGACAACAAATGATAATTATATGGGACGCACCGAAAAACGTTTCAAATCAATCAAAGGTGCCACGATCCAACGAGGGGCCCGTATTGGGGGAGGGGCAATCCTCTTGCCAGGCGTGAAAGTAGCACCGGAAACCTTCGTAGCAGCAGGGGCTTTAGTCAGCAAAGACACCACCGAAAAACGGGTCATCAAAGGGTTCCCAGCAAAAGACCTCCGAGCAGTTCCGGAAGAGGAACTCCTCTAGGAAGAAAGCCCAGAGGTTGGCGTAATAGCTTCAACATCCAGCGAGCAAGTGAAAGGAACCCAAATGAAGCAAAAGAAAGGATCGATTAAAGTGAGTATTCCTCTTTTGGATCTGAAGGCTCAGTATTTGACGATTAAAGATGAAATAGACCAGGCCATTTTTGATGTGCTTGATTCCTCGGTTTATATTTTAGGACCACAGATGAAGGCTTTAGAGAAAGAAATAGCTGCTTTTTGCGGTACAGAGGAGGCTGTTGCTGTTGCCAATGGTACGGACGCCTTAGTCCTGACTCTTAAAGCTTTCGGCATCGGACCGGGGGATGAAGTGATCACGACTCCCTTCACGTTCTTTGCCTCGGCAGAAACCATTGCGATGGTTGGAGCTAAACCCGTGTTTGTAGATATTGACCCTGTAACTCTTAACATGGATCTAAATCAACTACAGGATAAAATTACTCCCCAGACAAAAGCAATTATTCCAGTACATATTTTCGGACAGATGGTGGATGTTGACAGAGTCATGGAAATTGCTGCACGCCATGATTTGAAGGTCATTGAGGATGCTGCTCAAGCAATCGGAGCTGAGTATCGCGGTAAAAAAGCGGGCTCCCTTGGACATGCTGCAACTTTTAGCTTCTTTCCGACCAAAAATTTAGGAGCTTATGGGGACGCGGGAATGATTGTCACCAACGATAAGAGCCTGGCCGCCCACCTGCGGATGCTACGTTTTCATGGCTGTCAAACGAAATATTACCACGAAGAAATTGGCTACAATAGCCGTCTCGATGAAATGCAAGCAGCAATTTTACGTGTGAAGTTAAGATATTTGGATCAATGGAATGAAGGCCGCCGAGAAAAAGCTAAGCTCTATGATCAACTCCTTGCCGATACTAAGATTCAGCTGCCCGGTCGGGATCCCTTGGCAACTCCCATCTATCACTTATATGTCCTTCGAACCGACGAACGTAGTGCTCTAATGGAACATCTAAAGGCTGGCGGTGTGGCGAATGCCATCTATTATCCTGTTCCCCTACATTTACAAAGGGCTTTTCGTAGCCTTGGCTATAAAGTCGGAGATTTCCCTGTAGCAGAAAAAGCTTGCGAACAAGCGCTAGCTATCCCTTGTTACCCTGAATTGAGCCTCGAACAACAACATGAAATTGCAGCCTTAGTGAAATCAGTCAGCTAAAGTTGAACATTGAGACTTTGAAGACTATTTACAGGAGGCTTTCGTCGCCGAAGCAGACTTGGAACATCTACTTCAAGAAGGGTGGAGTTTTCGTAGTAAATTAGGTAGCAGACAGACGAGGAGGAGAGAAATTTGCTCTGGAATACAGGGATTACTAGTACTAACCGGAATAAGCTGCTGCTCATATGCGGGATTCTGTTATCCGCTATGCTTTTGCCTTCGCTAGAAATCCATCCAAGTTTACCCCGGGTTCGCTTGGATGATGCCCTTATTTTTGGGGCTTTTGCAATCAATTTGCTCCTCCGGTTAACACGCCGTTTCCATTCGTTTACGGAGGATAGTTTTGGTTCTAACCAATATAGTGTGAAGGAAGGCTTGAGGTCAGTAACCAAGGTTTTTTTGCTTTTTTTCGTGTCTATCATAATATCAAATCTCTTTGCCGTACTTTTCCTAGAGGGGTCCTTTGGCTTTCGAGATGTCATGGAAGGGGTCACCCTAGCCAAATATTTTCTGGCGATTACCTTAGCCCTTTCTCTAGATTTACAGCAAGGTGAGTTCAATGTATTACGGAATACATTTTTGGTGGGGTTAGGGTTTATTTTGTTGCTTTCGTGGGGACAATTTCTAAATCTGGCCAATGTCAATGCATGGCTTACTCCCTTTTTTGCTCAATCTCACTTGGATAACTTGGTGAATGCGAATCCGCCTCGAGTTTTAGGGACCTTTGACAACCCAAATGTCATGGGTATTGTGTCTGTTATAATGATGACCCTGTTTGTAACTTGGTTTTATTTCCGTAATAATGATCGACTGCAAGGGGTAATTTTATTTATCTTGATAGGGCTGACCTTAAAACAAACCTTTATGACGATTTCGCGAACCGCTCTTTTAGCGACGGCTACAGTCTTAGTCTTCCTAAGCATTTGGGCATTTTTCAAAGTTTACTGGAAAAAGCGAATTCTTTTAAAGGTAGGGGTTCTCTTCCTGTTAACTCTAACACTGTTCTTCACCTCGCCGCGAGACTTTGTGTCTCGAATAAGTGAAGCGACAAACCTTGAGGAGAGTACATCTGCTCAAGGACATCTCCTGCGCATGGGAAGTGCCTTTGAATTTATCGAACAATCTCCCATTTTAGGTTGGGGAACGGCCAAAGACACTATGACGACTCTTGTCGATAATGAATATGCCTTAGTGACCCGTCGTTATGGGGTTATTGGATTGGCCTTTTATCTCTGGTTATTTATCCGACCAACAAAAGCAGCCTTGAGGAGGGTTAGTTTCTTTAATTCCTATGCCTCCGACCCAAGGATAAGAGAAAATAAGACTCTCCTTTCCATTGCCTTTGTGGCTGCAACTCTTGCGATTATGGTTTACAACATTACGGCTGGGGCTTTCTATAATCTTCAGCTAATGACCCTAATAGCTCTTTACATGGGCCTAATTTATAGAATAGAAGGGGAAAACGATTGAAAGTCTGTATTTTAACGACAGCACATTCACCCTTTGACGAACGGATTTTTCATAAAGAGGCCAAAAGCCTAGCTGAAGCGGGCTATGAAGTGGTCATCGTCGCGCCTTTTTTAAAATCTGAACAAAAGGAAGGAATCAAAATTCAGGCTGTGGCTCCGCTTTCCTCTCGGACGGATCGGATTTGGCGTCTAAAAGCCCTTTACCGGGCGGCGCTTCAGGAAAAGGCGGACATCTATCACTTTCATGATCCGGATTTGGTGCCAGTAGGTTTGTTGTTAAGCCGCAGGCATCGGAAACCCGTGATTTATGATGTCCATGAATATTATGGAGACAGCCTCCTAACGCGTTATTGGATACCAAAACCTATGCGCAAATTTGTTGCGCGTACGGTAGATTATTTAGAGAAATGGTCAGCACGATCCTTTGCCGGTATTATAACGGTCAACAGTCATATGGCTGAACTTTTTCGGCGTAAGAATCCAGAAGGAGAAATCCTCCACAACTATCCCCTTAAACGGCAATTCGAATTTCCACGTCCGGAAACCATTAAACCACCGGCCATATTATACCTAGGCGGGATTACTCGGGAGCGGGGCCTTGAAGTTATCTTGAGAGCAATGCCCCTGGTTCGAGAAAAACATCCTGAAGCCGTTTGTGAACTTGTAGGTCCGGTAGATACGGCGGATTTGGGTCCGGAATTTTCAGATCTTACCCCTTGGCTTAAACGGGGAAATGTACGTTTAAGAGGAAAGGTCCCTTATGAGCAGGTCCCAGAAATTTTAGCTCAAAGTTCCATTGCCCTTGTTCCGTTACTTCCAACTCTGAATTATCAAAAAGCCATTCCAGTCAAACTTTTAGAATATATGGCAGCAGGGCTTCCAGTGATTGGTTCTCGGTTTGGTTACATTGAAGAGATCGTCGAAAAGAATCAATGCGGTCTGCTGACTGAACCTGGATCGCCGGAAAGTCTGTCTCACGATATTTGTTCCTTGTTAGATGACCCTAAAAAAGCCTTAAGCTATGGTCAGAATGGCTGGGATGCCTTTCACCGAGAGTATACCTGGGAAAAAGAACAAAACAAACTCTTAGCGCTCTATGAGCGAATCCTGGCAAAGAAGGATCGATAAGATGCGTGTTTTAATGCTTTCTCATATGTATCCCAATGCAGTAAGCCCTTTAGGTGGAATCTTTGTTCGCCAACAGGCCCAAGCTTTAGTGCGCCTGGGTTTAGAGGTAAGGGTAGTAGCTCCGGTACCCTGGGTGCCGGGCTTTATGGCTGGACGAGGAAAGTGGGGAGGATATCCCGCGGTCCCCTCTCAGGAGGAGCCCGATGGGTTTCCTGTCTATCATCCAAGGGTTTTGGAATTTCCACGGTCTCTTTTTTTCGAGTACTATCCTGAAACCTATGCACGGGGAATAGATCGGGTTTTCACAGAACAAATTTCACGAGGGATAGACCTCATCCATGCTCATGTGGCACATCCAGATGGAGCGGCCGCTTTGAAATTCGGCCGAAAGTATAAGATTCCCGTGGTGGTCACGATTCATGGTCAGGATTTTGCTTATACATTGAACAGAAGTCGCACCTGTGCGGAAAGTGTCCGGGCCACGCTAAAGGATGCTTCGGGAGTCATCTTAGTAAGCCAGAAATTAAAAACTCAGTACGGTCTGGAAAGTTGGGCTGATCAGCTTGAGAAATATAGGGTTATCTATAATGGTGTGAATTTGGAAGACATCGAACAAAAGGGACCGTATTTAGAGCCAAAACATCTATTAGTGCAAGGAACCCATTTAAAGCAAGGCCTAAACGAAGCTCGGCGACGTCTACTGACCGTTGGCTTTCTGCGTCCTGATAAAGGACATGCCCTAGTCCTAAAGGCTCTCCCAGCCTTGATTAGCGAATTCCCCGATTTGGAATACCGAATTGTTGGGGACGGATCGGAAAGAGGAAAGCTAGAGGCCCTAACCAAGGAATTGGGACTAGAGGGCCATATCGTGTTCTTGGGAAGTTTACCACACCCAGACGCTATGAAAGAAATGGCACAGTGTGAAGTCTTTATCTTACCAAGTTGGAATGAAGCCTTTGGGGTGGTTTACTTAGAGGCCATGGCCCATAGTAAACCAATTATTGGCTCCTTAGGGGAGGGGATTTCGGAAATTCTTACCCAAATGGAAGTCGGTAAGGCCGTTCCTCCTAAGGACGTTATGGCAATCACCGAGAGTATTCGAGAACTCCTAATGAATCCCGACCAAGGGAAGGCTATGGGAATGCGAGGTAAAGACTTGGTCAGAGGTCAATTTACCTGGGAATACAATGCGCGGGAAACTCTAAAGCTCTACGAGGAGATCATTACCGAAAAATTGAAGGGAGGATCCCCCAGTGGAACTTCGCTTAGTCCTTAAAAATGCTGCCGCCTTAAGCGCGGCCAGTGTACTTTCCAAAGCGATTGCCGCTGTTGTGGGAATCGCGGTCACTCGTTATTTAGGACCAGAAATTTTTGGTGAATACAGTTCTGCCCTCGCTTTTGTCAGTACCTTTATACTTTTCGCGGATTTTGGTTTGAGCAACTATATGGTTCAAGAAGGGTCTCGAGATGAGAAAGTTTTACCACTTTACCTGGGAAACACCCTTTTATTTAAGGCGTTTACAACTTTGGCCATCTATGCGCTTATGCTTGTCTTAATGTATCCCGCGGGATATAACCAATCTATTCGCAGCATGGTTATCGTTCTGGGTCTGGCGAGTGGGTTAAACGCCTTGCACGCAACAGTATATAACTATTTTCAGGCCAAACAGCAAATGTATTTTGCAGCCATATATCAGTTTCTGTCGACGTTTTTGATTGGTGGTTTGACGATCCTAGTTGTAGTAAACCAGGGCAGTGTGGTGATGATCACTCTCGCCCAACTCGTGACAGCGACTCTTATTTCGTTCTTCTTATATGCTCATTTGCGGCGTCACATACGTCTGGAATTTGATCTTTCCCGACTTATGGAGATGCTCAAACAGGGATTGCCCTACGGAATTGCAGTCATCTTTTTATACATCTATTTTCAAATTGATATGTTCATGCTTTCCCTGATGCTCCCCCCAATCGAAGTTGGGATCTATTCGGCAGCTTATCGCTTAATTGCGGTCCTCTTATTTATACCAGGGATTCTAACCAGTGTTCTTTATCCGATTTTATTTCAGCTCAGTGTAGAAAGTAAGGAGAAACACCGAGGGACGATTGAAAAGATCTATAAAGTCCTAAGCGCCGTCGGGATACCGGGGAGTGTCTTAATCTTCGTTTTAGCTGATCCACTCCTGACTTGGCTGTACAACGGTCGTTTTCCCGCATCCATACCAATTCTAATGCTCTTAAGCTGGTTCTTTGCTCTGGAATGCTTAAGCTTTTCCCTAGGTGACGTATTGACAACCACAGATCGGCAATGGACCCGAGCTAAGATACAAGGGAGTGCCGCTCTTTTGAATATCGGTATCAATCTATATGCCATTCCCCGTTATGGAATCTATGGGGCAAGTGTGGCAACCCTCATCACAGAATTATACGTTTATATCGCGTTCTACTGGATAGTACGGCGCCACGTTTATAAACTTAAAATTTTGCGTCAACTACCTGTCATCGTTCTGGCCTCATTGGCTATGGGCTTCACAGCCTACCTGCTGCGTGATCTTCACCCACTGGCCTCAGCATCCCTCGCGGGAAGTCTATACTTGATAATCCTCATCGTCCTTGATAAAGATTTCCAACGAATTGGAGGATATATCCTCCGCCGAAACAGGGGGACAGGTTAACTGTTTCGCTCGCGAAACAGAGGGACAGGTTAGCCGTTCCGCTCAGAGAAGATAATTACTTTAACTGGAAATAAGGTTGTATTAAATGTTGAGGGGCGGTCTCCCAACACGACACGTTTTAAAAGCGTGTCAAAAGGACCATCCATAACTACTGAAAAAGTAAATAATATGGCAAAAATCAATATTGTCATCCTGAGCGATAGCGAAGGATCTTGCAGTTGAACGGCATGAAGATTCTTCATTTCGCTAACGCTCCATTCAGAATGACACAAATGGGACGTTTTCAGTGGCTATGGACCGTTCTGACATGCCAAAAAGGAGTAAGAAGTATGAAAATAATTACCGTATTAGGTGCCAGGCCTCAATTTATCAAAGCGGCTCCACTTTCCGAGGCTTTGAGGAAAAGACATGAGGAAAAAATCGTTCATACCGGTCAGCATTATGATTATCAGATGTCGGATGTGTTTTTCGAGGAGTTAGGGATTCCTAAACCCGATTACTTTTTAGGAGTTGGTTCCAAACAGCATGGCGCTCAAACCGGTGAAATGTTAACCGGCGTTGAAGAGGTACTCCTCAAAGAGAAGCCTGACTGGGTTCTCGTTTATGGAGATACGAACTCTACCTTAGCCGGGGCATTAGCTGCCTCTAAGCTCCATATTCCTATCGCTCATGTCGAAGCAGGGCTGCGAAGCTATAACCGCCTGATGCCGGAAGAAGTGAACCGTGTGTTGACAGATCATGTCTCAACTCTCATGTTTTGTCCAACAGATCAGGCTGTGAAAAACCTCAGTTTAGAGGGACTCACTAAAGGGGTCGTCCGAACGGGAGATGTTATGGCTGACGCCCTATATTATCATGCACGGCGGGCGGAGGAACGGAGTATGATGGAAACCCTTCGCTATCCAAAAAAATCCTATCTCTTGGCTACGGTTCATAGGGCAGAAAATACGGATGATCCGAGCCGACTAGCAGGGATTATCAATGCCTTTGCCCAAATTGAGGGTCAGATCGTGCTGCCCCTTCATCCTCGAACAAGAAAACTCCTCCAAGATCATCGGCTCACGATTCCAGAAAATGTGGAAGTGATTGAGCCGGTGGGCTATTTGGAAATGATACTCTTAGAAAAAGAGGCAGAACTGATTCTCACAGACTCAGGTGGTGTGCAAAAAGAAGCCTACTTATGGAAGGTCCCCTGTGTAACCCTAAGGGATGAAACCGAGTGGGTAGAAACAGTCCAGACAGGTTGGAACACACTCACGGGCGCGAAAACTGAGGCTATTGTTGACACTGTTAAGAATTATCGCAATCAACCTCTGCCTCCTTACCTTGAGAATCTTTATGGAAACGGTCGTGCCAGTGAGGAAATTGTGGCTCAGATGGAGAAAAGGGGTTGAGCTTCGTGCTCGAAGCAAATGGCACTAATCATGGATCAAAATCAGGGCAAGTAGGATTTTATGTCTTAGAATCCCTCAAGCCGATCTATCGAGAGATCGCCGGGCTTTTGGGTATTCCTTTTCATGCAAGTAGTGAGGAGATTCCAGATGATTCGGGACTCTCGAACTGCCAGGCAATTATAGTGGATGGAATATCCCTTACACAGTTGGAGTTGCTAATCTCAAACTCATCTGGACAAAGTCCCCTTAAACCTCTGATCCTGGTTTGTGGACCCATAACAGGGGAACGTCAAAATCATGCCCTCCGGCTCAAAACCTTTTCCTTTAATCTGGGTCAAGAGGGAACTCGCCTTCTTATGGAGGGCCGAGATTACACGGAAAAGCAGGTCAGTGAGCCGACCCTTGATTTAATGCTCGAAGAAATCCAGGCAGTACTTCGCCGTGAGGTTAGAAATTACATAGAACTCCCGCCAACCCCTTGGGGATATTCCTACGCTATGACCTTAACCCATGACATCGATATCCTAAGCCTGAAGGAGATGCCAATCTCTCGCACATTTTTAGGATATTGTTACCGAAGTTCTGTCCTGAGCTGGAAGCAATGGAAGGCTGGAAAGGTCCAAACTTCGGAATTCTTCCGGTCCCTTTGGGAAATAGGGAGGACTTGGGCGGCGAAGGCCGGGTTTGGACAAGATGTCTGGAAGCGAGCTCTGCCAACCCTACTTGACCTTGAGAAACGGTTGGGAGTACGATCAAGTCTTTACTTTATGCCTTTTCCTAAAAAACCGGGTATTCTTCCGGAAGCCTTAAGGAAAGATAAGGACAAAGATATAGAAAATGCCTCCAACTCTTATAACGATATCAATCACAAGGAATTCACGAGTAAAACTATTGATGAAAGCGCACCTTCGAACAGGGCATCTTTTTATGATGTTACGAACTCCAAGGAATTGCTCAACAACTTGGAAAAAGGCGGCTGGGAAGCAGGGATTCATGGAATAGACGCTTGGCACGATCCCCAGGCGGCTCGGGCAGAATATGGCCGAGTAGCCGATCTGACTGGGCAGAATGAGCTGGGGGTGCGCATGCACTGGCTCTATTTTAAATCGCCCGAATCCTTCAAAAGCTTGGAAGAGGGCGGGTTTCAGTATGATGCAACCTTCGGATATAATGAAGTCGTTGGCTTTCGGGCGGGAACACTTCAACCCTATCATCCGCTAAATTGTCAAACCCTTTGGGAACTCCCCCTTCATATCCAAGATGGTGCTCTGCTGGGAGAGGAACATCTTGACTTAAATCGAGAAGAAGCCTACCTTACAGCAAAACCTGTTCTCGATTGGGCCAACCGCTTGGGCGGTGCAGTCAGTCTGCTGTGGCATAATCAAAGCTTTACCGCTCCTCGTTTTTGGGGAGAAGTCTACGAACGCCTAATTGCCCAAGGAAAGAAGGATGGCGCCTGGATTGCAATACCCAGAGAGGTTCTTCGCTGGTTTACCCTGAGGCGTCACAGTGAAGTCTCCCTTTCTATTGAAGGTACACGTTGGCAAATTAGGTTTGCAGTAGCAGACTCTTCGCACAACCCCACAGCTCAGCAGATCCCTCCCCTCCGAATTCGTCTGCATCTTGACCCGAAAAGGGTTCGATCAGCCTCCGTACCCTATGAGGCGGGAGAAGGATATCTTGATTTTCCTGCACGCCCCTTGATTACACTAGACGTGGAAAGGGAGGGACAACAATAATATGGAGCTCACCCTTTTAAAGTGGATTTTTTTCCTGCTTAGCCTCGGAACTGTAGTATACTTGGGATTTAGAAAACCAAGTATCCTTATCTCTTTATTAGCGGGAGCGGTTGCTCTAGAGATCTCTACCACCTGGTTCCCGCCCTTGGGAACCTTGGGTTCCCAACTGGATAGTTTGGCTCGCCTCGTTACCGTTGGAATGATCGGAGCTGCCCTTTGGCGTCTCTGGATTGAGCCGGAAAAGCGTCTTAAGCTAAAATCCGTATTAACTCATTATTTAACAATTGCCCTCATGATTTACATAGCAGTCGGGGGATTTAGTATCCTTTATTCTGTAGACCGAGGTAAAACAGCGGTTGAGATCATCCGCCTATTAACCTTATTTCTACTCTATCTCAGTATTTGCCTTCTAGCGGAAAAGAAACATATCTTCCTACCCTTTAAGGTTGTCCATTGGGTTGGGGTTGCACTTGTTCCCCTCGCTCTTTATGAAGGAATGACACGACATTTTATTTGGCAGGAACATTTGGCCGAGGGCATGATCGCTCGAGTCAATACCACCTTTGTTGATCCGAATATTTTTGCTCGCTACCTGATTTTGGGGATTGTGGCCAATTTGATTCTTCAATATATGAACACGGAGACAGGGAAACGGATCGTATATATTGTCTCACTCCTGGGATTAATGGGGGCTTTAGCCATTACCCTTTCACGCAGCGGGATTCTAACCTTGGCAATCGTCCTCGCGCTGATGGTTCTACTCATTCCGCGTAAACGGATGCTCCTGCCCATTGGATTTTTAGGGTTCATCGGCGTGATTATTATAGCTATGCGTCCGACGATCTGGCAGCGTCTGCTAACCTTCCGCGAAGGATTTGGGGCGTTAGATGCTCAGCGGCAATACCTATGGAAAGCAGCCTGGGCCATGTTTACAGACCATCGTCTTTTGGGAGTCGGCCTGGGTGGATTTCAGGAAATGTTTTTAACCAAATACATTCATTTAAAGACCGTGATTCCCGATGCAGAAGGGGCTACCCTCTCCCATACTACCATTTTGACAATCGCTGCAGAACTGGGTTTAATAGGACTGGCAGCCTTGTCCTGGGTTTGGATAGCTATAATACGTGTGCTGGGAAGTTTACGTAAGCTCGGTCTTGAGCCAAAGGGACTCGAAGGCTATATTCCTGGGGTTGGGTATTTCTTATGGATAACGACAGTTTTTATCAGCTCACAAGCTGAAGCACGTTTCTTCGAAGACCCCATGATTTGGATAAGTATGGGCCTGCTGGTTCGTTTATTAGGTCAGTCAACTGAGGACAATCAATATAAGCAAAGGGATCGAGGACTTTCTATCTCGAACTAAGATAGAGGGCTTTGGTACCTGAGGGAGTGAAAAGAGACATGGGTTTAAAGCTAAAGTCCATTGAGCGCGAAGCCTGGCAAGACTTCCAAAAGGAGACCCCTTTCGGTTCTCTTTTTCACCGCTGGGAATGGCAAGACATCCTAGAAATCGGATTTGGTGTAAAGGTTAACCGTCTAGGGTTATTTGACGATGAGGGAGTCTTAAAGGGCTTGCTTCCTTTAGTGGAGCGGAAGATGAGTCTTCTGAAACTAGCAGGTAGTCCCCTGTCCGGCGCTGCAACTCCTCACAGCGGCCCGTTAGGCCCAGTCCCTTTAGACGAGTTTTTATTCGCCCTTGAAGTGTATGGAGCAGAAAAACACATAGATTACCTGGAACTGGGTTTGCCCGAGGTTAGGGGAAAAGAGGTTCTTGAGCAAAATGGGTACACTGTGGAGGAACTTATTACCTTAGATCTACCGATTCCCCAAGAGGAAGAGGTTCTCTGGTCAGGGCTGGAAGTGCGTTGCCGGAATGCCATACGTAAAGCAGAGAAATCCGGAGTCAAAGTGATTGAAGCCCAGGCTCTGGAGGAGTGGCTGGAACCATACTATCAACTCTCTTGTGGAGTTTATAAACGGCAGGAGAAGGAGCCACCCTTTAGCAAAGAATATTTCAGCGCTCTTTGGCAGAACCTTTATTCAAAGGGAGATTTGGTGGTTCTACTGGCTCAATATGAAGGAAAAACCATTGCCGGCGGAATTTTCCCAAGAGACAGAAACGTAGGATATTACCTGGACGGGGTTTCTGATCGAGAGTACAATAAAGTCGTCCCCAACAATCTTGTACAGTGGGAGTACTTAAAACGCGCTCAAGCTATGGGGATTACACTTTACGATATGGTAGGAGCTAATATTCCAAGTATCGCTAAGTTTAAAAAGAGTTTCGGGAGCCAAGAGCGAAATTATGTCTATGCTTACCGCAACCGCACCCTAGCGGCCCGCGTGGGTCGATCAGTTTATGCGAAGCACGGTGAAACGATTAAGAAATTCCTGAAACGTTCGTAATAAAGTAAACATAATTTAGAATAAATATTGTATAAAAGTTGACTTTTAGGTTTTATAGTTCTTTAATTAAGATAAGTTTTTGTTTTATGGTTTAGAGTGAACTGTCAAATAACAAATTTTTTGAAATAGTGCAAAATCATTTTCTTTTAACCTATATGTAATAAAAGTCTGTATGTAGATAGTAGATTTGAAGGAGCGGCGGTTTGATTGCGCATTTTAATGCTAACACAATACTTCCCACCTGAGTCCGGAGCTGCTCAGGTCCGTCTTAAGGAAGTCGCCAAAGGCTTGCAGCGAAGCGGACATCAGGTCACCGTTGTAACTGCCTTTCCCAATCACCCCAGCGGGGTCATCCCGCCAAACTATCGCGGACATTGGCGGATGAAGGATGAGGTGGACGGGATCCCGGTTTGGAGAACTTGGATCTACCCCGTGCAGCGGGGACGTTTTTGGAAGAGATTGCTTAATTATTTTTCTTTTGTCTTTTCCTCCTTCTGGGGGTTAAGTAAAGTGGGAAAACAAGATATTTTGTTCTTTGAATCTCCACCGCTCTTTCTGGGAATTACGGCATTGATCTATGGGTGGTTAACTCGCACCCGTATTATTATGAATATTTCCGATCTCTGGCCAGAATCCGCCGTTGCTTTGGGGCTTGTTAACAGTCGCTGGATGATTAAAGCAGCTGAGGGCTTGGAGAAGCTCCTTTACCGCAAAGCATGGAAAATATCCACACAAACAGAAGGAATTAGGGACTCGTTATTGCAACGGGGAGTTCCTAAGGAAAAAGTGACCTTTTTACCTAACGGGGTCAACCTTGAACTTTTTGCACCCCGGGAACGTGATGCAGAAATGGCTCGTACCCTGGGTATTAAAGAAGACGACTTCGTTCTGATTTACGCTGGAACTATGGGCTATGCTCAAGGCCTTGAATCCGTGATCCACACAGCAGTGTTGCTCAAAGATAAGCCAAATGTGCGATTTTTGTTCGTAGGGGATGGTACGGAGAAACCTATGCTGGAGGCACTTGTTCAGGAAAAAGGATTAGCCAATGTGATCTTTGTAGACTTTCAGCCGGTGCAAGAAATGCCTAGATACTTTTCCTTATCTTCGGCTAGCATCGTGCCCTTAAAGAAAAATAAACTCTTTGAAGGAGCAAGACCTTCGAAGATGTTTCCTGCCCTTGGTTCGGCCGTTCCAGTGATTTATTCCGGGGAAGGGGAGGCTGCCGAACTTGTACTTTCTTCAGGCGGGGGCGTTGTGGTTGCTCCTGAGAACAGCCAAGAGTTAGCACAAGCAATCCTTGAATTACAGAAGAATCCAAATCGCCGTGAGATGGGTCAAAAAGGACGGCGGTTTGTTGAAGCCAACTATACTTGGTCAGAAATTATCCGGAACTGGCTTCGAGAGCTGGGGATATGATTCCGGAGGTCGGGAGTCAGAGGCCGGAGGTCAGATTAGCGAAGCTCAAGATTGAAAAGAGGTAATGTAGTCGTTATGAGTGCACGTCAAGAATTCTTACCCTATAATATTCCCTTAATAGAAGAGGACGATATCGCTGAGGTTGTGGACACTTTGAGATCGGGTTGGATCGCCAAGGGGCCTAAGACCCTGGAATTCGAAAAACAGTTTGCTGAATATGTTGGAGCCAAATATGCTGTTGCACTGAACTCTTGTACTGCAGCCTTACATCTCGCCCTTGTTGCGGCGGGCATTGGGGAAGGAGACGAAGTCATCACCACCCCTATGACCTTTGCTTCCTCGGCTAATGTCATCATTCATACCGGGGCTAAGCCAGTCCTTGTAGACATTGATCCAATCACCATGAACATTGACCCCAAGAAAATTCGTGAGAAACTCTCCCCTCGAACAAAAGGGATTATCCCTGTCCATATAGCCGGGCACCCCTGTGATTTGGACGAAATCATGACCATTGCCCGGGAACATAATCTTTTTGTTCTAGAGGACGGGGCCCATGCCGTTTACACCCAATATAAAGGAAAGATGATCGGGTCCCTTGGGGATGCCACTGCCTTCTCATTTTACGCCACCAAGAATCTTGTCACGGGTGAAGGCGGAATGGTCACAACGAATAATGAAGATTTGTATAATAAGATCCGCATCTTAAGTACCCACGGAATGAGCCGGAATGCCTGGAATCGCTATGCTCAAGCTGGTTCCTGGTATTATGAAGTTCTTGAACCGGGATATAAAGACAATATGTCAGACATTATGGCTGGGCTGGGACTAACCCAATTGGCTAAACTTGAACGAATGCAAGGAGTACGCCGAGACCTCGCGGAGTATTTTAATGCTGAGTTTGCAAAAATCCCAGAACTTGAAGAACCGGTAGAACTTGATTATGCACGGCATGCCTGGCACTTGTATATCATCAAGCTAAATCTGGATAAACTATCCATAGATCGCGGAGCCTTTGTAGAGGAACTTAAAGCAGAGAATATTGGGACGAGTGTTCACTTTATTCCCCTTCATATGCATCCCTACTATAGAGACACCTTTGGGTATAAAGCGGGGGATTTCCCAGTTGCTGAGGACGTTTTTGAACGGATAATCTCCTTGCCTCTTTATCCAAAAATGAGTATGCAAGACGCACAGGATGTTGTAGATGCTGTAAGACGGGTAATCGAACGTTTCCGAAAATAATTGTCCTAAGCGTCGGCGAAAGGATCCTGCCGCAATCGGAAGATCTTTCCGTCGTTCCGCCTTCAGGATGACACACATTACTCGAGTTGATTTCATAGCAATGACATAGCCCCTAGAAGCTTTCATAAGGATTAATAATCCTTAAATGTGGATAAAACCTTAAGCCGGTTAAATATGAGCAGCCCTAAGTGGGCTTGAGAGGAGATATATAGATGGGTCAGAGTTCGCCCTTATCCGTGGAAAGCAAAGAATTTGGATATTCCGGTTGGCAACTTGCGGGGAAGCGGTTGCTGGATTTTGTGGCAGCCTTAACTCTCCTCGTCCTGATATCCCCCCTTTGGCTGTTTATAGTACTCTGGATTCGGTTAGACTCTACGGGACCAGCCATCTTTAAGCAGACACGAGTTGGTCAGAGAGGAAAAACCTATACGATTTATAAGTTCCGAACCATGGTACAGAACGCAGAGGCTTTGATGAAGGATAAACTAGAAAAGGTGAACGATCTGGAGAGTTTTGTATTTCAGGAAAAAGATGATCCGCGTATAACCAGAAGCGGTCATTTCCTCAGAAAAACGAGCTTAGATGAGCTACCTCAACTGATCAATATTCTAATCGGAAACATGAGTTTGGTTGGTCCTCGTCCAGAGGTTCCGGAACTGGTCAAACTCTATACCCCAGAGCAGCGACGACGGCTCAATGTTCTTCCGGGGGTTACAGGCTTGGCCCAAGTGAATGGGCGAAGCGAACTGACCCTGGGAGAAACAATGACCTACGACCTAGAATATGTACGCTCCTGGAGTTTTTGGTTAGATCTAAAAATCCTGTGGAAAACCATCTTTGTCGTTTTCACGGGGAAAGGCGCATTTTAACGGTATATAAACTTGAAACATCCCATAGTATCCGTAATTATTCCAACCTATAATGTCCAAGACTATATCAGGCAAGCAATTCATTCGGCTTTGGATCAAACCCTCCAAGATCTAGAGGTTATCGTTATCGATGATGCCTCCACGGATCAGACGGTTGAAATTATTCAATCGATAAATGATTCCAGAGTCCACCTAACTATCAGCCCAGAAAATCACGGCCCATCCTACTCCCGTAACCTAGCCATCAAAAGAGCGACTGGAGAATGGATTGCCCTTCTCGATGGGGACGACTGGTGGGAGAAAGATCGGTTAGAGCGAATGCTTAAAGCAGCTGAGGCTCATCAAGCAGATATAGTGGCAGATGATATTCGAAATTTTGTCGAGGGAGAAACCAATCCTTGGAATGAAACCCACCTGGGGAAGTTGAAGTTTGAGCTACCTAAGTGGTCGGTTTCAGCCGTTGACGTGATTCAATATGACCTCGGCCCCTTAAAGCCCCTAACGCGACGGGATTTCCTCCTTCGCAAAGGACTGCACTATCATGAAGACATAACCTATGGAGAGGATTTCGTTCTCCTATTAGAATGTCTTCTGCATGGGGCAACTATGTTAATCATTCCGGATCCCTTATATATCCGGAGGGCTTGGCCTAATTCCCTAACGGCCCACAGACAACGATCAACGGAATGCTTGATTAAACTCACGGAAACCTTACTTAGCAAGATGAAGGCTAAGGAACAGGAATACCTAATGATAGAAATATGTCCTGAAGTGATTAATGCCTTAGAAAAACGTCTTAAAAAACAATCGGATTCCTATCTATACCACCAATTGACTGAGCCCTTCAAAAAGGGAAACCCCCTTCAAGCAGCCTGTCAGATGTTAGGCCTAATGCTCCGTAAGCCACGAAGTGTGGCTATTATGGCGGAGAAAGTGCCTGACATCCTCGATTACCGTGTACTCAGGCATTTAAAACGTCCGACTGGAGGGAAGGACCTAGGAATCCCCGACGAATACCAGACAGATAATAACCCAGATGAATCAAGGGAATGGTCATAGAAAACTAGACAGGGGGACGGCTCTTTTGTCTGCGTTAACGCAGACACGAGAACCGTCCCCCTGTCAGGACAGGAAAGAATAGGATTCGTTTATCGTAGTACAGCAGCGCGTAACGAATTGCTATGAAAGCAACTTAAGCACCGTGTCATCCTGAGCGTTAGCGAAGGATCTAGATCCTTCGCTAACGCTCAGGATGACATTAAGCTAAACTGATTTTCGAGGTTAGAAAGTACAAGTAGGGCAGTTAATGAATTGCCCCTACTTGTTCGCGTGAGTGCGTATTCCCGAGAGCGTGTGTCTGCGTATTACTCCCTTGCCCCAAAAGCAGGAACAATCTTCTTCATGTCGAATAAAGAAAGCAAGAATGTGTTTGTGACTATTTGCACGGTAGGAAGGGGAAAACGTATGAGAGCGCACCAATTTAGGAGAATCATAGCGATACTGATTGTCGGACTCTTTTTTATGCAATCGATTCCGGCTAAGCCAGTTTCAGCAGCAGCCAGCCAAACAGCCTATTACAAGGAAATAGGCGAAAAACTAGAACATTGGGCTAATAAATATAACATCCCCCCGGTGCTTTTAAAGGCAATTGCTTGGATGGAAAGCGGCTGGAAACAGTATGAACTAGATCCCACCACGGGACTGCCCCTAACGGATAAACCGCTAATTGGGCGAGATGGCATAGGAATCGGGATCATGCAAATTTCCTCCTATTCTCCTACGGATACAGAAGAAATCGAAAAACTTAAAAACGATATTGACTATAACATCGAAATAGGTTGCCAAATGCTAAACCAGAAATGGCGGGCTTATCCCAAGATTGGAGATGGAGACCGCAACGTTTTAGAGAACTGGTATTTTGCCGTATGGGGCTACAATAGCTGGGCCACGAGAAATAATCCCAATGTTTTAACCGGTAAATCTGCCTATCAGGATTCAGTGTTTAGCCTGATGGGTCAAAAGTATAATAGCGCTATTACCTTTGCCCCAGGAGCGACAAAAATCTCTAAATCCCTGTTGCCCCCAGTGAATCCACCTTACTTTGCCAGTCGCTGGAGTACCCCAACCCCCAAGCATTTGGGAGATTTAGTGATCGATCCTGATTTGTTGATTTCCTCCGGTGGAGGACCTGGTGCACATGCTGCTAACGGAGATTATTGGTTTAAGTACGCACGTTGGAGTTCTTATTATGCTTTGGGATTTTATGTAACGGCCTATAAAAGTCCAGAGGTCACTGATAAATCAGTAAGCACTCAGAAGATCCTGAGCGCTTACGGCAAGCTTATAGCAGAAGCAGATGCTTTGATGCTTGAGGGTAAAGATTCTTCCTACGTCACTGCTGCAAAATACTATTGGACGGTGTACCAGGGCCCGAATTTAGATTCCGCCATCTCAGAACGTGCTAATAAAGGACATTTAAGTGCTCTCAGCAAAGTCATAACTGAAGCCGATAAGTTATTGCTTCAAGGTACAGGTCAATCCTACTTAACTGCTTCTCAGGACTATGGAGTGGTTCTACAGGGGTCAGATCTAGATCCAGACCTCGTAGAAAAGGCCAATACGGGTCTTCTAAAGACATACGAAAAGCTCCTGGCGGAGGCAGACAAATTAGCTCTCGAAGGGTCTTCCGAATCAAAGGCCAGTGCATCCAAATATTATTTGACAGTTCTAGAGGGACCGGTCCTCGATGCCAGTCTCGCCGAACGGGCTAAAATCGGTTACGACCTTACACGCAACGTTAACACCGATCCAAGTTCTCCTATCTACGACCCAAGCAGAGGCAACCCTACGCCGACGCCAACTCCGGCTCCAACGCCAACTCCAACTCCAACTCCAACCCCCGACCCTGACCCTATCAACATAGAGCGTCTTTATGGGACTCGAGCGGAAGATACTGCCATTAAAATATCTCAAGAAGGTTGGGAGGATAACTCCTCTCCAGTCGTCCTCCTTGCTCGAGTGGATCGCTTCCAAGATGCCTTAGCGGCAGCCCCTCTAGCTAAGAAACTTAATGCCCCCTTATTGTTAACCTCACCCTATCAGCTGGACAAAGCAGTTTTACAAGAACTCAAACGCCTGGGGGCTAGCGAGAAGATCTATGTCATCGGTGGAGAAGGGGCCATAACCAAGCCGGTGACAAACGCTCTAGACAAAGAGGATTTCTCTTATGAGCGTATTTTTGGAGATTCGGCTGCAGATACAGCAGCAGCTATAGCTAGGAAAATTGGCCCTAGCACCCAAGTGATCCTAGCCTCCAGTAAAAGTTTCCCAGATGCCCTATCAGCGTCTGCTCCGGCGGCAGCCCTTGGGATTCCGATACTTTTAACAGAACAAGGTAAGTTACCGACGGCTACCAAGCAAATACTCAAAGATTTTGAAGTGACTAAGACCATCATTGTTGGTGGAAAATTTGCTATTTCCACGACCTTTGATGCTGAAGGAGGCCCCCTAGCAAGCTATGGGCCGCTGCGCTTGGCTGGTGAGACAAAATATGATACTATGTTACAAATTGTTAAGCATTTCAACCAAGATCCTCAATCATTGGTCATAGCCACTGGAGAGAATTTCCCGGATGGCTTATCAGGCGGGGCTTTCGCAGCTCTAAATGGAAGTCCGATGATCCTTATTCCTAAAGGGGATCTGAACTTAGATACTAGAAACTACTTAAAAGGCCTGAGCGGAACAACCACAAATGCTTATATTTTAGGTGGAACTGGGGTTATTACCAGCACTAGTGAGAAAATCATCGGTGATCTATTAACTCAATAAAAAGAACCTCGAGCATCGAAAAGGATGGACGTCTTGGATAAAAACCATAAGAAAATAGAATTCGAACCTCGTACATCGAACTTCGCACTTCGCAAAGGGCTATGGATTACAGGGCTCCTGTTTTTCATCGCCCTAGTTGTCGAGTTTCTCTATATTAACTCCTATAATGTAAGCTATTTTATTTCACCGGATGGGCTACTGTATTCCAACATTGCCGAGAATTTCCTGAAAGGAAACGGGCTCGTAAATACTGCAGGTTTTGTTCAGGAAAATGGTGTCGTACGGGAAATTCCTCGAACGCGAGACTATGTCGTTGGGCCAATCTATCCCTTGCTCCTTGCCATGGTCTATGGAATCTTCGGCTTTAAGAGTTACAATATGGTGGTTCTGCTGCATGCTTTTTTCAGCGCGGCTAGTGCCGTACTGGCCTACAAAACCGGTGAACTATTGTTTGGCAAGAGGTATGCCTTGATCCCCTATGGGTTGACTCTCGGCTACCCCTTATTTGCGTTCTGGGGAATGTATGTTCTTACAGAGACGACCTACGTTTTCACGATTACGCTTTTTCTTTATCTCTTGGCACTGTATGCTAAAGAAGCGAAACAGCCGAAACTCAGAACCCTCTTGATCTTGGGGTTAGCTATCGGCATTTCGAATCTGGTGCGTCCTTTTTTATTGCTTTTCTTCCCGATTCTTGGACTCTGGATCTGGTGGATGCAACGAGGGCGTTTGAAAATAGCACTCAGGGATTTTACAATCATAGTTGTGATGACAATATTGGTTATGAGCCCCTGGTGGATTCGAAATGGAATAAAGTACCAACAGTTCATTCCCGTGTCAAACTATGGATCCTATGAATTTTACTTAGGCAATAATCCCTTGACCGTTACAGACAACTTTTTTTATTTCGCTCAACCGAGCTACGACCCTGAGGTCAAAGCGCGTATCGAGAAACTGCCTTTGTTAGAACAAGAAAAGGAATACAAGAAATTAGGAATGTCATATATTTTGCAACATCCTGTGCAGTTTATACAGCGTACCCTTACCAAAGAGAAAAACCTTTTCTGGCAACCCATTACCCCTGTATTCGGGGAATCTTATAAAATGCAGGGCTATTTAATGGACAAATGGTATCTCCTCCTGGGTCTGGTCGGGATCGTCTTAAGTCTTTTTCAGTTAAGAAACTATAGCTTTCTTTTGCTTTTTACCCTTTATTATAGTTTTACCGTAAGTATGATTACCATAGTATCCGGAGGTCGTTATCGTCTGCCCGTCATGCCCGCAATGGTTCTTTTTGCATCCTTGGCTGTGGTTATGGCCCTTAAAGGAATAGGGAAACTAGCCAAAGTAACTCCACGTTCAAGTGGGAGGAGCTAAATTTATGTCACGCGTTCAGATTGTTGTTCTTATAACCAGCCTTCTGGTAACTGGATTTATCGTTGAACAAGTCCGCCGGCGTCGCTTGGCGGTTGAATATTCTCTGATTTGGATTGTTGCCGGCCTAGGGATGATTGGTCTTTCTCTATGGAAAAATGGGGTGGAGTACTTAGCCGACCTTATGGGGATTTATTATGCCCCCTCCGCGATCTTCGTGATTTTTGGAGTTTTGGTGTTTGTTTTATGTGTTCACTTTTCTTTGGAAATCTCTAAATTAAGTTCGAACAATAGAGTCTTAATTCAACGGATTGCCTTGCTTGAAGACGATTTAAAAAAACTCAAAGAACATCCGGCTAATCCAGAAAATCAACTTCTTCAACCACAACTGAATAGGGAGACGGGTACCCCATGGGAATTCGATAAGGACGTGTAGGATAAATAATGAAGATTTTAGCGATTGTTCCCGCCTTAAATGAGGCAGCTAATATTGGTTCTGTGGTTCGGGATTTAAAAACAGCATCCCCTTGGCTCGATGTGCTTGTCATAGACGATGGATCCACGGATCAAACCGCCGAGGTCGCTTATGCCCAGGGGGCTAAGGTGATCTCTTTACCGGTCAACCTTGGAATTGGAGGAGCAGTCCAAACGGGGTTTCTTTATGCCGTCAAAAATCAGTATGACGTAGCTTTACAAGTTGATGGAGATGGACAGCACAGAGCAGAAGAAATCAAAAAATTAGTCGATCCTGTATTGCTTGGGGAAGCAGACGTAACGATCGGATCGAGGTTTTTAGTAAAGACCTCCTATAAATCCGCTTGGCCACGACGATTAGGGATTTATCTGTTAAGTAAAACGATCAAGTCCGTTGTGCGTAAGAATTTTACGGATCCTACCTCGGGCTTTCGTGCCTATAATCAAAAGGCCCTGAGGATTGTATCCACCCATTATTCAACGGATTACCCCGAGCCAGATGCAATTGTAACGTTACTTAAAAACGGTTTGCGAGTGATTGAAATTTCCGTGGAAATGGATGCTCGGTTGTCAGGGAGTTCGTCGATTACACCCTTTAAGAGCGGGTATTATATGTTTAAGGTGAGTATGGCGATTATTCTTAATTCGATGATGAGTAGGATTTGGAATGATTAGAGCTTTTTGTACAAAGCGTGCGTTTGGGGAGGAGCGATTTTTAGCTGTGTTAACCCGTGCGAAGACGGTGTCTTCGTTCTGCACGCGTCTGCACGTTACGCCGCTGACGTGCTGGACGGTTCGCGAGCGCGTCCGAACCTCAGGGATGTATGCATGTGTGCCGCTCCTTGCCATCCTTGGCACCGCGGCATCAGTCCATCCATGGACAAGCCCTGCGGCGCGCTACGGGACGCGAACCGTCGGCGCACGTCTGGACCGCGGCTTCACTGAAGCATCCGCTTAGCAGAAAATCGCTCCTCTTGAGTAGTCTCAAGGGATGTGGGGATGTTTGGGCTTTGTAGAAAGGCGCTCCTTACAGCGTGTAATTGGGGCGATATCGCAGGGCTTAAATCTGTAAAATAGATAGAATAAACTCCTTCAGGCAATTTATAGGTCTGAAGGAGTTATCTATTGCTACACTCTGATGCTTACTTTCTTGTGATAATAATTACGCCCAGGCAGATCACTAACACCCCGATGATCTTCGTAGCTGTGAGCTCTTCTTTAAAAAAAGTTGTTCCTATAAAAAGGGCAAAAATAAAGGCTGTGCTCTGAATCGGGTAAAGATAGCTTAACTCGCCCTTATTGAGAATATAGATCCATAGGACGGAAGCAAAGGCATATACCACAAGTCCCAAAATCACATAAGGACCTAAGAATAGTCGGAGAAGTTGCCCTAGGCTATGTACTTCCTTTCCGCTGGCTCCTAACTTCCAAAGCGTCTGTCCCGCCACCATGAGCATAGAATTAAAAATCGTCAATAATACTAACAAATCGTGCCACCTCATTTAGTATTATACAAGATGAGGTGAACAAAGCAACAATAGGTCACAATGTCGCTATCAATACCATGTCCATTAGGTTATATGAGTTAGGTTATAACTATAATGATAAGTATATAAAATAATGGTTATTTAGTTCTTACCTGAACATGAATTTAATGAAGTCCCTTGAAATATTAGGTATAATATAACGGCGAGGAGGGAGATTTATGCCATTATCTAAAGAAGTAAAGAAGCACACGTATGCAGACTACTTAACCTATCCGGCTGATGAACGATGGGAAATTATTGATGGTATACCCCATATGCAATCAGTCCCAACATGGCAACATCAGGTCGTAAGCGTTCAATTAGCATCACAATTCAACGATTATCTTAAAGGTAAACCCTGTAGAGTATTCACGGCTCCATTTGACGTTTGTATTCCTGAATACGATGAAAGTGATGAAGAAATTTCAAATATTATTGCACAACCCGATATTGTTGTGGTTTGTGATGAAAGTAAGCTTAGGAAAACAGGTTATTTCGGCGTACCGTCACTCATAGTTGAGATAGCCTCACTATCAACGGCAAGAAATGATAAGCTTTTCAAGTTTAATAAATATGAAAAGACGGGTGTAAAAGAGTATTGGATAGTAGAGCCGGATACAAAACTTGTAAGTGTATTCATCTTACAGAACAACAACAGATATGGGAGGCCGGAACTATTTACTGAGACCGATAATGTAAAGGTGTCAATCTTCCCTGATCTAGTAATTGAGTTAAGTACAGTGTTCGATTTTGAGTAAATCAAAGCCATTCGCTATTTAATGCACAGCGAATGGCTTTTCTATTTGACCACTGAAGGATCTTTGCAGTTGATAGGCTTGAAGATTCTTCTTTTCGCTGCACTCCTTTCAGAATGACACAAATGGGGCTTTTCCAGTGGTTTCCGACGGTCCTTTTTGACACGCCAAGCGTGTCAAAAGGACCGTCCCCCTGTCATGTTAGCGTAGATGCTGCTTTAGGACTGGAAGGATCACCTCAGAGCTTTTCGGGTTCACCGTCCAGTAAAGGGACCATGATCCGACTCCGGCTAGTCCATATTGACTGAGCAAGCCCATCTTTGCGTTCCAGCTTTGAGCATCGTCATAGTAAACCGTGTGTGATGCGCCTGTAGTATCCGTGTAACTAAAATAAGGAACCTGAGAGGCATCTCGTTGGACCGTAATCTTGTACTGGGCAATAAGCTCTGTCACGCCATTGATATCTTTATCTGAAGTTGTACCATAGAGGGTATTGAGCCCACGTGGCTGACGGGTATAGGGTAAAGCAGGTTTGCCTGTGGAGGTCCAGTCGACTCCGTAGTAGGGAATACCCATCAGGACTTTGCGCATGTCAACTCCTTGAGCTTTGGCATAGTTTAAAACCTTTTTAGTCCAATCCACTGGAGCGATAGGGCCAGGGGCTCCATGGCTATAGTCGTAGGTCATAATGTGCAAGTAATCAACATATTGGGCAAGATCAGCATAGTGAAACTCTTCGAGCCAGGCTTCAGAACCTGTTCTGGGCATGACGGCTTGAATGACTAACTTATTTAAGGGGTGAAGCTTGGCATAGAGCTCTTTCATGAACTGAGTGAGATAAGGCCCAGTTTCAGTACTCATAAATTCGAAGTCGATGACGATTCCGTCGGCATTGATACTGTTCATCCGATCCATAATCTGGCCGATCAGTTTAGCTCGGGTGGTTGCTGAAGCCATCACGGTATCGACGGTCTTGGGAGTAGCCCAGGAAGACTGAATGACAGGCAGAACTTTTAAATTGCGGGCCTGAACAGAGGAGGCAAATAGCTTGTAATTATTGGGGTTTGCATCCCACCCTCCAACGACATTACCATCGGCTGTATCATCAAGGTAATACCAGCTTGGAGCAATGATATCGGCATAATCCGTAGCTGGGGAGGGAATTGATGTAACCTGATTGAGCATTCCATTCGTGCCGCCATAACCCCCTTGGGTATATTGAAGGGAAACTCGCGGCTGGACAACACCGGTACGAATGACACTTTCCATCTTATAACTAATAACGCCCCACCCCCCGAAAATTGTAAAAGCTGCGCCAGTAGCACGCTGTTCGTTCAGATAAGCAGTCGTTGAGTTGCCTAATTTGGAATTCGGAATCAATAGAATCGGTGTATTACTTTTCCCGGCAAGAGCTGCTCCCGCTAGGGCATCCGGGAAGTTTTGGCCTGTGGCTACATAAACCTTGGACGTATCAAATGATAATTGATTCAATACGACGGTGTTCGTCTCATACTGGTCGTATCCGGCATAGCGGGCAGTGACTTTGATGGGTTGAGGCAGTTTGCTTAGCTGTTCTTCGATACTGTCTTTAATCACAGCCTTACCGCCTACCAAGGTGACCTCTGAAACTCCCAGTTCGGCGAGAGCCTCAACTGTTTCTGTTGGCAATGAATCCGGACGTGTGAGTAGAACGGGAATTCCTTGAGCAGCAGCATAAGAGGAGATACTTAAAGCATCTGGAAAAAGTGCCCCATTGACTAAAATGGCTTGGCTAGAACTCGGAGCCGCTACCCGAGCAATCTCTGCAGCGGTTCCGTACTGATCCCATCCCGCAAGACGCTTCGGCAGGATCCCTTGGGCTCTAAGGGACTCTTCAATCCCTGTCTCTAAGGCGACGGTTCCGCCAAGAAGATAGACTTCTTGCGTACCAAGGCGTTTGAGCTCCTCGGCAACGACGGGAATTAAACGATCCGATTCAGTTAGAAGTAGGGGACCCTTGACTTTTTGAGCAAGGACGGTACCCGTCAAAGCATCCGGAAAGTTCCGCCCGGTTGCTAGAACAGCGACAGGAGCAGAATCCCACCCCCTCTTTGAAATCTCTACCGCCGTATCATACAATGTATTCCCGTAAATGCGATCAGTGACTGATTCCGTAGTTGAAGCCTGTACCGGTAGTGGAAGAACGGGAGTAAGACTTAGGAAAATTATTAAAGTACAAAAGATACTTATTACCTTATTAGTGATAAAGTGCATTAAAGTTAACCTCTTTCTCCATTTTTTAAACACACCTAATTATTCTTTTAAATAAGGTAAAATCCTTCCTTGAACAAGGAAATTAGACACTCCAAAATATAACAGGAAGATTAACAAGGATTTATAAAGGAAAGGCGAGAAATTTGTCGAATGAATTATACTGGTCTAATCATCAATGATTTCGTTTAATAGGCCAATATAAGATGTATAGAAAGGCGTGGAAGAGATGTACAAGCGCTGGTTATATCGAACCAAATCGACGCTGCTGTCTCTAGGAATTATAGGGATCATGCTTCTTAACCTGGGGTTCACAACCATAGCCCCAATTGCGCCAATAACCCTAATCCCTACGCTGACAGAGCATTCCGACGCTTTTCAAGAAATAACAGGACAAGCAGATCTACCTCAAATCGTCCTCTCTTTAGCCCCAGAGGCAAATCTTGAGCAGGTAGCGAAGGATTTTGATGCGAAAATTGTGCGTCGAGGTCCCTTGAATTTTGCTACCCTTGAATTCCCCGCAAGCAGTAATCTCAAAGAACGCCTGGAGGCGCTAAAGGATACCCCTGGGATTATAAGTGCGGAAAAAAATCACCCTCGGACAGTTCAAAGCACACCTCAAAAAATAGTACCGAAGGACACACTTTTCTCGAAGCAATGGCCATTGATTAATCAGGATGTACCAGGAGCTTGGGAGATGGGAGCAACGGGGCAAGGTGTGACCATTGCCATTGTTGACACGGGTGTCGCCCTAGAACACCCAGACTTAAAGGGGAATTTGGTTCCCGGATACAACTCAATCACGGGAAGCGAAGCATCGGGGGCCAATCAAGACAATAATGGGCATGGAACCCAGATGGCTGGAATTGCAGCGGCTGAACTCAACGACATAGGAATTGTCGGAGTAGCCTATCAAGCGAAGATTATGCCGATTAAGGCTTTGGGGGCCAAGGGATTAGGGTATGACGATGCCATAGCCGACGGAATTATTTGGGCAGCAGACCATGGAGCTAAAATTATTAACCTTAGCCTTGGGTCAGAAAATGGTTCTATCGACTCAGATATTTTGAGGCAGGCGGTGACCTATGCCCATAATAAAGGATGTTTGTTAATTGCAGCCAGTGGAAATTATGACTCAGAATCCCAAACAAACCCCGGAGTGAGTTATCCTGCCTCTGATCCCCGGGTTCTGGCGGTTACAGCTACCGATAAAGGGGGTAAGGTTACAAGCTACTCCGCCACCGGTTCAGCAGTCGATCTAGCTGCACCGGGAGATTCCATCCCGACATCAGGATGGAACCGAGTGGGGGGATCAGGTTACACCTACGCAAGCGGGACTTCTCTAGCCGCTCCCTTTGTCTCAGGGGAAGCAGCTTTGCTTTGGAGCCAACACCCTGAATGGTCTAGAGATCAAGTGGTTCAAGCTCTTTTACAAGGGACCCAGGACTTAGGCTCTCCAGGACGGGATAACCAGTATGGTTATGGACTCGTAAATGTGAAGCTTGCCCTAGCTCTCGCTCCTGAAACCCTAGATACCCAGACATCCCCAGCAATCGTTAATGCCTGGGGCGGTATTGTCCAAGCGATAGAAGGGTCAACTCAGATCGCTTTAACCCTTCCCTCACAAGCCTTTGATCAAGGGGTGAACGTTAGCTTAAAAGCTATATCCACTCCTGCCGATTTACCTAACGGTGCTGATTTTTTGACCCCGGTTTTTCAGATCGATTGGGGAAGCGCCTCACCTCAGAAAATGCTCTCCCTGAAATGGAAGGACCCCGCCCTTAAAGGGGACTTTGGAGGGAGTCTATATCGCTGGAATGGCTCACGCTGGATCTCCTTAGGTGGAGAAATCAGCAGTGGAGAAGCCAGGTTTGGCCTCTATATGCCTGGAATCTATGCCCTTGGAACAGCTCAGGCTAGCGGACAGCAAAGCCAACGCTTCGCAGGGGTCACAGCGGTGGGGACAGCAATACAGATTTCCAAGGAGACCTTTACTACCGGTGCAGATACCGTTCTCTTGGCTCAAGTTAATCAGTTTCCAGACGCCTTAGCCGGAGCACCGCTAGCCTATAAACTTCAAGCACCGATCCTCCTCTCTCCAAGTCCAGGGCTTACAGAGGATGTACGAGAAGAACTACAACGACTAGCCCCGAAAACCATTTATCTCTTAGGGGGTCCGGCAGCTCTGTCTGCCCAGATTGAAAAGGAACTTCGACAAACCTATGAAGTAAAGCGCCTCTACGGCTATACCGCAGAAGGAACCGCTCAGGCTATAGCAGAAGAACTTGGGACGAAGGGCAAGGCTGTACTTGCCAGTGTACGCTCCTTTCAAGACGCTCTGGTCATTTCCTCCTGGGCGGCAAGGCAAGGGATACCAATCTTGCTCACTCAACCCCAGATTCTATCCCCGGATACTCAATCCGCCTTGCAGGAACTCAGTGTCACAGAGTCTTTAGTGATCGGAGGGACAGCAGTGGTCGGGGCTAAGGTCATGGACAAGCTGCCTTTCCCCAGTCGAATCAGCGGAATCACAGCCTATGACACGGCAGCTGCCGTTTTACAAGCCTATCCGCCAACAACCTCTAGGATAGAAATCGCCACGGGAGAAAATTATCCGGATGCCTTAACAGGAGCAGTACGGGCAGCCTTCTACGGATCAAGGGTGGTTTTGGTACCCACCCAATCAATGATTCCTGCCAATCTAGCCTCTCTCTTAAAATCCTGGCAGGGACTTCAGGTTGAGTCCTTAGGTGGGGTCGCAGCCTTGCCGGAAAAGGTCGTCCAAACCGTACAAGCCTGGACTCAGTAATCCATCACTAAGGGGATGAATTGGGACAAAAGTCCTGTAGGAAAAGGGCCTATCCTGTCGAAATCTAAGATAAAGATTAAATTAGATTGTAGTAAGAAAAACGCTATGCATCTTTTTCAGATTAATGTCATCCTGAGCGATAGCAAAGGATCTAGGACTTAAGATTCTCACTTCGTTCAATGACAAAAGCATACTGGCTTTTATTCATCAGTGGTACTGCGAAGCGGCATGGGGGTCTGATACGTGAACAAAGGAGTGATGAAGTGGCAAAAGTAACATGGAAACTTATAGGGATGGTGGTATTGAGTCTAGGATTCTTGATGAGCTTTCAAAATCCAGCAGGCGCCACTCCCTTAGCTTTAGAAACAAAAAGAATTTTTGGGATGCGTCAGATTGAAACAGCTATTAACGTCTCTATGGAAGGATGGCAACAGGCAGAGACCGTCTTGCTAGCTAACTGCTATAACTTTCCTGATGCTTTAGTAGCAGCACCCCTTTCCCATCAACTGGATGCACCGATTCTCTTAACCCCAACAGGAGGGGTCGATGCGAAAGTTATGGAAGAAATTAAACGTCTTGGTGCGCAAAAGGTCATCCTGCTTGGAGGCCCAGCGGCCTTAAGCACAAAAGTTGAGGAGGATATCTTAAAGGCAGGTCTAAACCAACCAGAACGAATTTATGGGTACGATCAATATGAGACAGCACAAAAAGTGGCTGAACGTGTAGGAACAAAAGGACAAGTGATCCTAGCAAGCGGAGAACAGTTTCCCGATGCCCTCTCTATTTCAGCATACGCAGGCGTGACAGAGACTCCGATCCTCTTGACCAGAACCAAGCAGATGCCAAGTTCGACCCAGCTAGCCCTCAACGGCTTTCAGCAACAAGGGGATTTGCACACCATCGTCGTAGGGGGAGAAGCCGTAGTATCCTCTACAACCTTAGGTGGCTTACAGAGCGTGGAGCGAATTTTTGGCAATGACCGCTACGAAACGGCAGCGGAAATCTATGAGTTTGCCCGAGATGCTTTGCCGTCTCAAACAGCGTACTTGGTAACGGGAGAGAACTTTCCCGACGCCCTTGCAGCAGGGGGCCTAGCGGCAAAAAAACGTGCAGGCATTCTCTTGACCCAAAGAAATAACTTACCGGGAGCCATCTACTCCGTCTTGACCAGACCCTCTGAAAGTCCCCTTCAGGTAGTCATTATCGGGGGAACAGCGGTGGTCACAGAGAAAGTCAAGGCTATGGTAGAGGGAACTGAGCAACCTTCCTATCTATTAGCGAACCTGACCATTGTCATTGACCCAGGGCACGGAGGACCTGATCCAGGCGCCAAAGGAGTGTCTGGGGTGTATGAGAAAAATAACACCTTGCCGGTGGGGCTTAATCTTGCAGCCTTGTTACGTTCAGCCGGGGCACGAGTTATCTTAACTCGAAGCACGGATGTTTCACCCGCCGAGGGAACTTACTCAGAACGTTCAGACCTTGAGGCCAGAATAAAAATCGCCAACGATTTGCAAGCAGACCTCTTTATCAGCCTTCACAATGACTCCTTTAGCAATCCTAGTGCCTCTGGGACGACAACTTATTATAGCTCACAGAACCCAGCGGCCAGCCAATCCAAGACTCTAGCGCTAAGCATCCAAAGTGAGCTGGTCAGATCCATTAGCTTACCCAATCGAGGAATCAAGGATGCAGCGTTCTATGTAGTCAAGAATACAAAGATGCCTGCGGTCCTTGTAGAACTTGGCTTTCTATCTAACCCTACCGAAGAGGAGCTTTTGAAATCTCCAGAGTTTCAGAGAAAAGCCGCCCAGGGAATATACCAAGGGATTCTAAGCTTCCAAGGTTATTAAGCGGATCTCAATAAATAATTTGTTGAAACTCCACAAAATGCCCACAATTAGAGTGATTTTATGTGATATACTTCAAATATTCCGTTCGATTAAGTATATTTTTAACTAAATGGTGGAAAACTAGTAGGTTTTAGTGTAAACTAGAACCAGTAAAATTGGAAACTTTGTCCGAGGGAATAATGTCCATAAAAAAAATCGGACAGCAAGCAGGAATATTGGCTATAACGAAGAATATATATAGCTAATATAGACCTTTTTGTGGTTTCTTCATTTCCCATGCGTTCTAAATGGTACGCCACAGGAGGGATGAACACCGTCATCCTTAGGGGGGACGCTCCCGCTTATTCTGTGGAATGCTTTTAGATATTGCGCAATGTCTAAAGATTGTGCTACACATTTTAAGGGGGTGAGGGGCGACTAAAAGACGTCCTAGTAAAGAGAGATAGTTCATTTCCCAAAAAAGAAAGAGATCCAATGACGAGAGGAGAAATTCACTACATGAAGAAAACTAAAAAAGCCTTAGCTACATTAGCTATCGCAGGTATGACATTAAGCATGATTCCTTTTAATGTTTTCGCTGCTGCACCAGTTCCAACCCGTATCGCAGGTGTAACTGCTGAACAAACCGCAGTACAAATCGCTGACCAAACCGGCTATACCGGTAAAGCAATCCTTGCATCCTCAACCTCCTATGGTATGGTTGATGCTTTGACTGCTGGTCCTTTGGCAGCTTCCTTACAAGCTCCTATCCTTTTAACCGGAGCTGGAAACACATTAGATGCTTCTACTAAAGCTGAACTCACCAAACTCGCAGTTAAAACCGTCTATGTAACAAGCGGAACCGCTGTTATTAAACAAGGCGTTATCGATGAGTTAAAAGCTATGGGTATCGAAGTTATTTCTCTTGGTGGATTTGACCGTGCTGAAACATCCGTCAACATCGCTAAGAAAATGACAGGCGTTACCAAAGTTGCCATCGCTAACACCGTACCTGACGCACTCTCCATTGCAGCTATCGCTTCTGCTGCTAACCAACCAATCCTCTTAACCAACAAAGGCGCGCTTCCTTCAAGCGTAGCAGATTACTTAGCAAGTGCTGGAGTTACCTCCAGTGATGTTATCGGTGGAACAGGCGTCATCAGTGATGCAGTAGTAGCTGGACTTCCAGGTGCAACCCGTCACTTTGGTATGACTGCTTATGACACCAACAACCAAGTTATCCAAGACTTCGCTGCTAGCATCGAGTTCGACAATGTCTATGTTGCTAATGGCCAAACTGGTATTGACGCTCTCGCAGGTGCTCCACTTGCAGCTCAAACAAAATCTGCTATCGTACTCACAGACGGAAAATCCGTTCCTGCTGCAGCTGAATTCACATACAGCAAGTCTCCAGTTGGTGCTGTTGTAACTGCTCTTGGTGGTGCGGCTGTTGTTCCTGACGCTATCCGTGCTGGTGTAGCCGCTGGTAAAGTTACACCTGTAACGAACGAATTATCAATTGTTTCTATAAGCGCACTTAACGATGAAAACAGCGTTTTGCAAATCAAATTTACTAAGCCTGTAACTTCTTTTGATCGTGGAGATATCGTTATTCAAAACGCTAAAACATTAGCCCGTTATGGCGTAGAAACAGCATCGTTGCTTTCTGGTGGTATGATTGCTGAACTTAAATTATATGAAACCATTGAAGGTCAAAAAGTACTCCAATCCAATACTGATTACAATGTAACTGTAAAGGCAAACGGTGAAACCTTAACTGCAAAGTTTAATCGTGGTGACTGGAGAGAAGCAGCTATTACGTCAGTCAACTCAGAAGATAAGGAAATTGTAATCGCTGGTATAACTTTAGAAGTTACAGACCCAAAATTTGACTATCAAAATGCATTAGGACGTACTGCTCGTGTATGGTTCAACCAAGACAAAGAAGTAAACAATATTGCTTACACTGAGCAAGTTGTTAAGTATGATGCAATTGAAGTAACTAAAGCTAATGAAATCAAACTACTTACTGAAGATGAGAAGTATGACGTTGCTGATCAAGATTTCCTCATTTATGATGATGGCACACGTATAAATTCTACTACTACTGTAGCGGGTCCTCCTGTTGTAACTACAGTTAATAATGCAATCGATCTCGCACTTGCGCCTGTAGGTACACAGTTTGACTTCGCTAAAGTCGTCTTTGACAGTGATGGCGATGTTGTATTCGTAGGAGCATATGATTGGCAAGACTATTTAGTAGTAGATAGCGTTGACAACGATGTAGTTGTTGGTGTTGATGGATCAGGCGAATTCAATGCTGAAGATGCTGTTATCGTTAAAAATGGTACTGAAATTGCTCCTTCAGCCCTCAAAGCGGGAGATATCCTTTACTACAGCAACAGTGCAAGAGGCAATGATGGCTTAGCTGAAGTATTATCCAATACAGTTAAAGGTGAAATTGATACAGTCTACTCAGATGCAATTGAAGTTGAAGGTGAAACTTATGACTTCTTAGCAGCTTCACCACTCTTTGGTGACGCGGATTATATCAATAAAGACGGAGATCTTGCTGAAATTGATGATTCTGATATTGCTGAAGAACTACAAGCGGGTGGCGAAGTTGTATTGAACTTCGATAGAAAAGGTGACCTAGTATTTGTAGGCGGAGACGTTGCTGAAGTAGCCAGTTCAAGTAACTTCGGTTATGTTGAAGAGCAGGAGGATATTACTGGTTATATGCAAGCCGGAAAGGCACGCTTACAACTTTCAGTAATTGACGAGAATAAAGATACTAAGAATTATGACATCGTTTTAGAAGATCTTGATACTATTACATTTAACGGTCATGAGTATGATGTTGATACAACACCTGACGCAGTAAACGAAGCATATTTCTCGTTAGCTACGCCTAATGCAGACCAAACCTATCAAGACCTACAACTTTCCGGTATCGGCAGTGTACTTGGACCTGTCGCACCAATTGACACGGTCAACCTTAATACTTTCAACGACCTTATCAATCTAGAATTAGATGATAGTGGAAACGTGGTTGGTCTGGAGTACTCCACAAACCCTGTAGCAATCACCGTCCTCGCTGCTAACTCTGTTGAATCTGGAGATAAGTACGCAGCTGGTAAACTTATTCAAAGTAGTACTCTGGTGTATGAAGTAAATGCTAGCAATGAAGTTAAAAAGGTTTCTAAGTGGAGCGACCTTAGCGGATTCGAAGTTACTGTTGGAGAGGTATACTTTGACACAAACAACAAAGCTGAAGTAATTGTTGCTAGAACTTCTAATGCTGCTGACGTAGAACAGAAGAAGGCTTATGTTACAGACGTACGCAGTAATTCAGATGGCATTGTACGAATTACAGCATTCATTGACGGTGAAGAGGTAACACTAACTGCTGATGAGTTGTCAAGTACTGTAACTGAAGGCGATGTAGTAATGTTAGACATTAATGAAGATTCTAACGAGATTGACGCAATTGGTACAGTTAACGATCCTGCTTATGTTACGACTCCAACAACACTTGCTGTTGCTGCCCCTGGCGTAATTCCTGTTAATGTTGGTGCTCGCGAAATAACATTACTTGGTGACGCTACTCCATATGAGCTCGAGAGTGGTGGATTCGTTATCGACGCAACTGACCCTAATGACGTAAAAGTTGTACCATTTACAGATCTAAATGATGTTACGACTGAAACGATAACTGTTATTTTAGGCGCTTCAGGTACACACTTTGCCCAAACAATCATTATCGAGTAAGAACACTATGTTTTGCAGGAAGTAGCTCATTAGTTGCTTCCTCCCTAGGATCTTACTGAACACCGAAGTGTGTTAATCCTAATAATCTAAAAAAGAGTCTTTTGTCTTTGAATAGACGAAAGACTCTTTTAACATTTTTTCAGGTTAATGCAGAATTGTTTGTAGGTAAGCGGTAAGTGCTTAATAAAAAGGTGCGTACATAAAAAACCGGTTACATACTAGTAACCGGGTATAACAACACTTCATCAAAATTCAATTACCTTTATTGAGACAGTAGTCTGGGAGTTCAGGGGACCATGGCATTAGACTCTCAAGAAGAGCCGGATCATTCTTAAAGTCTAGACTAGGCATTTTTTGAAAAATATGCACGAGATACATGTATGGGTTGATACTATTGGCTTTAGCTGATTCAACAATGCTATAGACGATTGCACTCGATTGAGCTCCCTTTTTCGTATCGGCGAACAGAAAGCATCACTCCCTGATATGCCCAGTCTTTTTCCTGCCGGTTCAAGGGCATGCCATTGACATATTTTTGATACATGACATGGGCTACCGTCGATGCTGATGCAAGACTTCTTTTAATGACAGGAGCCGGAGTAGGGGCTTTTATAATCGTTGCAACGCCTGTTTCCTTCTCACAACGCTTGCAGACAAAGCTTTGTCGTATGTAACGGAGTAACCGTATTTGTGCCGGTATGATTTCTAATTCTTCACGGACAGTCTCTTTGCCCAACACCCGAAGTTCGCTGCCACATTTCTCACAAACTTGCTCATCCTCATTTAGTTCGCAAAGAATCTCCACTACGGGAAGATCCGCTGCCAGTTCTTCCTTAGTGCGTTTCGATTTCCGAGTATGTCCGGCAACTGATACTTTGTTCGGTTCCGGAGCGTTTCGATTGGCCTCGGCTTCCGCTTCGTTAAACAGTGAAAGCTGGTTGCGATCTTCACCCAGTACATACTTGCTTTTCTCACTGGAATGACCGTATAAGGTCTTTTGGAAATTGGCCAGCATGGTCATCAGCTTATCAATGCGAACCTTCTGATTTTCGACGGTTTTGGTCTGTACCTCAAGCTGGGTTGACTGTTCTTTAACTTGCGATTCGAGCTTTGTAATATATGCAATTATTTCGGGCGCTAGGCCTGTTAAATCTACATTTTTCATAGTTAAATTATACCATAAAAAACCCTCGAAAACCAGTCGTTTCAAGGGTTTGCGGGTTTTTATCCCAGTTATTTTCGGGGTGATTTTTTAGCAGAAATCTCTCGATTTTATCTCACCAAATCCTTTAGGAGGATCAATAGAAAGTCCGTCCATAAGGAGCTGGAGTTGCTTAATGGTGATGTCTCTGACATCCTTAGGATCCTTAGGCCACTTAAACGAGCCCCTTCGCCATCAAGCCTTTTGTAGTATAGGACAAATCCATTGCTGTCCCAGCTTAATCCTTTCAATCGATTTCGCTTTCTGTTGCAGAATAGAAAGAGAAAATTACCGAATACGTCCATCTTAAAGTCATGTTTAATGATAATTGCCAGGCCATTTACTGAACTTCTAAGATCGGTTGCTCCGCAGGCTAAATATATCCCGTCGGAACTTGAAATGTCTTTCAACATACTGCATCGAGAACCTTAGGCACATCCGCTAGTAATGTAGGACTAAAGTCGCTCTCTACGGAGACTATCCATTTACCACAGATGAGTTTAACTTCTCCGTAGCTATACTCTTGTTTAGTGATCGTGACATCTGCCCATTGCAAAACCCCTGCTGGACATTGGCGTTTTTCCTTATTAATTTTGGATGCCCAGTCAATGTAGCTACGATACTTAATTCCCTTGGCTTCACACCATTCCTTTGCCGAAATACCACTAGGACGGCATTCGGCAACTAGGGCTTCTTTTTCACTCTTTCCACTACAACTATACCTCCATGTAAGGTTTTTATGGGGATATTGTCTCATGAATGATTTGGGTTGACTACGCACCCTTTTATTAAGCACTTACAAGTGCTTAATAAAAGGGTGCGTACAAAAATAAAACCCTGTTACATTTACATACTAGTAACTGGGCATAATAAAATCAAAATTGAATTACCTTTATTGAGACAGTGTCTGGAAGTTTAGGGGACCAAAGCATTAGAATCTCAAGAAGAGACGGATCATTCTTAAAGTCAAGACTAGGCATTATTTGAAAGAATTGCACTAGATACACGTTTGTGTTAATCTATTGGATTTTCCATTAAGATATTTTCCGCCGTAATTTCAGGCCTTGATTTGATATAATTCATTCGCTTCCTGCGGCATACGGATTTAAGATTTAAGATATGCATGAGTCTGTAGATCCGTTTACGATTAACCTTATGACGGTGGTTTGATTGTCATCTGGCGGTATCCAAGAATTCCATTTCTTATCGTAAGTATTTTGAAAGCAGTTCCTTGTTAAATTTTTCGTTATCACTTTCTTTCCTGTTTAGCCATATATAATACGAAGAACGTTGAATACCAATAATTTCACAAGGTTCACTGTAGGATAGGGATTCTGTCTCATTCAGATCACGTAATGATAGATATATAGTTTCATATCTTGCCTGGCTTAGAACCGTCTCCTTTCATATCGTCCAGCTTTTTTAGTAAATGTATCTCTATCTGTTTTGTTCTGTTCTCAGCCTCTAGTAGCTTGTTTTGTGCCCTTAGTTTCTCCACATCGGACACCACCATCTTCAGATTTTCCTTTTCCACGTCTGTCCTGAAGTTTGCCCACACCATAGTATAAGTATTTATTTGTTCAGAATAAACTTGCTGATAGGATACCTGAAATCTATATGCTGTTTCGGTATAGCCGATTTGATGTTCAATACAGTATTTGATTGTTTCAACTTTATCATCATAGGCAGTTGCTCGTCCTTTAGTCATTATTGTCGTTCCTGTTCCAAAAGTTTTCAATTTCTTATGAGTTACGTAACTGGCAAGTTGATTAAATACATATTTTTTATTTCAATATGAGAACCGCCACCAGTCAGATAATCCTTGACAGCTGTATTCTTGAATTCTGCGGGATAAGTAAGTATTCTTGGATGCATTAAGCAGGCCTATTTAACCCTAGAGATTGATAAGTTTGAAGCTGTTTGATGGATTGACAGGAAACATATAGCAGAGTGGCTATATGATTAAGTGAATCTTCCCTACGAATATATTTTTTAATAGCTACTATCTTTTCTGGACCTAATATTTTGCTTTGCGGGACATAAAAAGGCTTCTCCTTGTAATAGACACTATTATTTTTTAAACTGTCTACCACAAAGGAGCATATCATAACTGAAGATCTAGGCAAGTTTTATATGCTACGCTACTTGATCCACCGCTTACAACAAAAAAAGACCCTGTAAAACAGAGTCAGTTAAATTATGACTATAAGCCTCTTTTTCTCACTGTCTATTTTACAGGATCCACTTTAGTCTAAAGTGGTCCCTTTATATATTGTCAAGATACACTTCTCAGTGTCCTTAGGATCTTGGTGAGAAGAAGCCATTAGCTACTTCTCACCAGTAATGGTTTTACTCGATAATGATTGTATGGGCAAAGTGTGAACCAGAAGCACCCAAAATAACAGTTATCGTTTCAGTCGTAACATCAGTTAGATCTGTAAACGGTACAACTTTTACGTCATCTGGGTCAGTTGCGTCGATAACGATTCCACCACTTACAAGCTCATAAGGAGTAGCGTCCCCGAGCAATGTTACTTCGCGATCCCCAACATTGACAGGAGTTACGCCAGGGCCAGCAGCGGCAAGTGTTGCGCTTACAACATAAGCTGCATCGTTAACTGTACCTATTACTGCGATCTCGTTAGAACCTTCATTAATGTCTAACATTACTACATCGCCTTCAGTTACGGCACTCGCTAGTCCATCAGCGGTTAGCACAGCAACTTCACCGTCAATTATGGCTGTGATTCGTACCACGTTACCATCTGAATTATGACGTACGTCTGTAACATAAGCCTTTTTCTGTTCTACGTCAGCAGCTTTAGTAGCTCTAGCAACAATTACTTCGGCTTTGTTGCTTGTGTCAAAGTATACCTCTCCAACAGTAACTTCAAATCCGCTAAGGTCGCTCCACTTAGAAACCTTTTTAACTTCATTGCTAGCATTTACTTCAAATACTAGAGTACTACTTTGAATTAGTTTACCAGCAGCGTACTTATCACCAGATTCAACAGAGTTAGCAGCGAGGACTGTGATTGCTACAGGGTTTGTGGAGTACTCCAGACCAACCACGTTGCCACTATCATCTAATTCGACATTGAGAAGACCAGCAAAAGTATTGAGGTTAAGTGTATCGATTGTTGAGGGAACCGCAACTGTACCGCCAATGAGTTGGAGATCTTGATAAGTTCCGTTGGGATTGGCAGTAGCTAATGCAAAATACGCTTCGCCTGCTGCGTCAGGAGTTGTATCAACATCATACTCAACACCATTGAATGTAATAGTATCAAGATCTTCCAGAATAATGTCATAACTCTTTGTTTCTTTATTTTCGTCAACTAGTGAGATCTGTAAGCGCGATTTTCCAGCTTGCATGTAACCAGTAATATCAGTCTCTTCTTCAACATAGCCGAAGCTACTGGAACTTGCTACTTCAGCAACGTCTCCGCCAACAAATACTAGATCACCTTTTCTGTCGAAATTCAATACAACTTCGCCAGCTGCTTGTAACTCTTCAGCAACATCGGAATCATCAATTTCAGCTAGATCACCATCTTCATTGATATAATCTGCATTACCAAAGTCTGCAGAAGCGGCTAAGAAGTCAAAAATTTGGCCATCAACTTCAATCGAATCTTGGTATACTGAGTCAATTTCACCTGTTACAGTATTACTTAACACTTCAGCAAGACCGTCTCCGCCTCTTGCTGAGGTGCTGTAGTACAAGATATCGCCAGGTTGAAGTTTATCAAGTGTGATTTCTACACCATTTTTAACGATAATAGCGTCTCCAGCATCAAATTCACCAGAACCCTCAACACCGATAACAATATCTCCCTCTACTTCTGAAACTACTAGGTAGTTCGCAAAATCGTATGCACTTACAAATTTAATATCACCATTGTTGTCATAAACAATTTTAGCAAAATTGTATTGGGTACCTACAGGTGAAAGTGCTAGATCAATTTGATTATTAACGATAGTCTCAGTACCTACTGTAGTGGTAGAATTGATTAAGGTGCCATCATCATAGATAAGAAAATTTTTCTCAGCAACGTCATACTTCTTGTCTTCTGTCATAAGTTTTATTTTTTTGGCACCAGTAACTTCAATCGCATCGTACTTAACTACTTGATCAGTGTAAACAATATTGTTTACTTCTTTGCTTTGGTTAAACCATACACGAGCTGTGCGCCCAAGTGCATTTTGATAGTCAAATTTCGGATCTTTAATTTCTAGAGTGATACCATCGATTACGATTTCTTTATCTTCTGAGCTAACGGATGTAATAGCTGCTTCTCTCCAGTCGCCACGATTGAACTTTGCAGTTAGAGTCGAACCATTAGCCTTTACTGTTACATTGTAATCAGTATTGGTTTGTAATACCTTTTCACCTGCGGTGGTTTCATATAATTTAAGCTCAGCGATCATACCCCCTGAAAGTAGCGATACTGATTCTACACCATAACGAGCTAAAGTCTTAGAGTTTTCAATAATGACATCTCCGCGATCAAGACTTGTAACAGGTTTGCTGAATGCAATTTGCAATACACTGTTAGCGTCGTTAAGTGCACTTACGGAAACAATTGCCAACTCACCAGGTACACTCGTAACTTGTCCAGCAGCAACGCCAGCGCGAACAGCTTCAGGAACAACTGCTGTACCACCGAGAGCAGTTACGACAGCGCCAACTGGGGATTTGCTGTATGTGAAAGCTGCAGCAGCAGGTACGGATTTGCCATCTGTGAGTACAATAGCAGATTTGGTTTGAGCTGCAAGTGGAGCACCTGCAAGAGCATCAATGCCAGTTTGTCCATTAGCGACATACACATTGTCAAATTCGATGCTAGCTGCAAAGTCTTGGATAACTTGGTTGTTGGTGTCATAAGCAGTCATACCGAAGTGACGAGTTGCACCTGGGAGTCCAGCAACGACTGCATCACTGATGACGCCTGTTCCACCAATAACATCACTGGATGTAACTCCAGCGCTTGCTAAGTAGTCAGCGACGCTTGAAGGAAGTGCATTTTTATTCGTTAAGAGAATTGGTTGGTTAGTAGCAGCGGCTACGGATGCGATGGAGAGTGCATCTGGTACAGTGTTTGCGATGGCAACTTTGGTAACACCGGTCATTTTCTTAGCGATGTTTACGGATGTTTCAGCACGGTCAAATCCACCAAGTTCAATAACTTCCATACCCATAGCTTTTAACTCATCGATAACACCCTGTTTAATAACAGCAGTTCCGCTTGTTACATAAACGGTTTTAACCGCAAGTTTGGTGAGCTCAGCTTTAGTGTCAGCGTTCAGTGTGTTTCCAGCTCCGGTCAACAGGATAGGAGCTTGTAAGGAAGCAGCTAGAGGACCAGCGGTTAATGCATCAACCATACCATAAGAGGTTGAGGATGCAAGGATTGCTTTACCGGTATAGCCAGTTTGTTCAGCAATTTGCACAGCAGTTTGTTCAGCAGTTACACCTGCGATACGGGTTGGAACTGGTGAAGCAGCGAAAACATTAAAAGGGATCATGCTTAATGTCATACCTGCGATAGCTAGGGTTGCTAAGGCTTTTTTCGTTTTCTTCATGTAATGAATTTCTCCTCTCAAATTTGAACAGTTTTTAATTAGTGGACTATGGTTCCTTATAGAGATACTTTTTCGCTCCTCCTCCTCTCTTAAAAGAAGTTAAATGTTTAGACATTGCGCATTATCTAAAAATATTCCACTGGATTTCATGGAAGCGTCCCTCCCTGAAAATGCTATTTTCAGCCCAGTGGGTACTTTTTAGAGCAAGATAAAAGGCAAGAAAATAAAACGTTGGATTATTTGGTCATTTTTCTTTTGCCGTAAATAGAGATTAACATAGTGAACCATAAATTACATTTCAATTATATTGGGTGAATTTCCATTAATTATTTAAAACAGAATATTTTCGTATGTTCTCCGAACGAGATATAACTCTATTTATATGAAATAAAATAATTCTATGGTTAAAAGATACAATGCAAATATAGTTTTAGCACTAACTTAGCTGTTAATTTTCAATGAAGTCTCCTCTGTATCAGATACATGAAAAATCTGACCTCCCATCAAAGCAACTTTACATCTGAAACGACATCTGTTAGAATCTACCATGTAAAAAGGGAGGAGGCATTAAAACAAATGTTAAAATGCAAATGGTTAGTAATAATAGGTTTAATAACAATGTTTCTTTTTCTTACAGGTTGTTCTGATTCCAAATCAACTCAAGAGAAAAATGGACCTAATCTTGGAACAGAATTGAAAGAAGAAAAACCACAGCCTACGAATAAACTTGAGAGTGATGATGACCTAAAGAAACAACTCGAGTCGGAAAAAGGAATTGAACGCGTTATGGTTCAGGTAGTAGAAGGAGAACAACGTGCTGTCAACGTTGATATTGAAATAAATAATGAGCAGGAACTGTCGGTAGACCAAGTTGTGGAGAAATACAGCAAGGTCATAAAGGAAAAGTATCCTGATCGAACCATAGATATCATAGTTGCTAAAGAGGGAAAATTACTAAAGCAAGCTACATTAAAATAAGTATTAAGATAATGGTTTGCACTGCGAATAAAAGGGGTCTTTCGCCTTTAGGCGAAGGGCCTCTGTCGAATTACAATTGACATCAGAAAATTTGTAAACTACAATAAGCACATAGGTAACAGGAAAGGGAGTTTACATATGAAAAAACTAGTTGGAGTATCACTATTATCAGCCATGTTAATTTTGGGGCAACCTTTTATGGCCTTTGCTGACAGTACGGGATCGAGAACAATAACCTTTGAAGATCTTAAAGGTATCATCACTGAGCACAATTTAGAGGTTCAAATTAATGAGAACGAACGACTGAAAGCTTACGTAGACTTTTCAAGTCTCAAGAGAGATATCCGAGATTTAGAGGATGACCTTGATGAGATCGATGATGATAGAGATCAGTTGGGCAGTATACCGGGAGCACTTATAGGCCTAAACGCAGAAAAACGCATACTCCTCGAAACACTTAAACAACTAGAAAGAACTCAAGTTGATCGACCTACCTTAGAAGCTATGGCCGATCTTAAAGCCTCGATAAATAATGACTCACTGATCCGTAAAGCAGAAAGCAAATACATAGAATATAATCAGTCGAAGTTGGATTCCTCTAGTCTTTCCATGGCAATGGATACCATGCAAAATCAATTAGTAGCGATGCAGTTGCAAGAGAGCTTGGGTCTGGTATCCCGCAATAGTATGAATGATCTAAAGACAACGTTAGTTGATATGCAAACTAAACTTGAAAGTACAAAGTTTCTACAGGATTCCAAAGAACGTGAAATAAAAAGTCTGATCAATGATCAGGGTAATGACGTGGTAATTGCAAGTATTCCCTTGGATAAAATAGAATTTAGCATTAAAGATAAAGAAGCAGATTTAAAAATGGCTCTGGAAAACAGTTATTCGATAAAATTAATAGAACAACAGATAGTAATCTCCCAATCTGCCCTTAATAGAGCAAAAAAGGATAATGGAGTCTCATCTAAACAATATAAAAAGGCAGCTTATGATGTAACTAATGCAAACTTAAAGCTTACCCAGACGAAAGACACTTTAACGACAGCCTATTACTCAATGGTTGACAACATTGCAAGAGTGCAAAGCGATCTTCGTTTAGCAGAACAGAGCCTTGCGGATCAAAAAGTAAAGCTTTCAGAAGCTCAACTTAAGATGGGGTTAGGGATGATTTCTAAGCTAGACATGGATAAAGCAACCACGGATTATCAGGCCCAAGAAAATACGGTCAAGACAAAACAAATCGATTTGTTTAATGCTAAGAGCAATTACGAGTGGTTTTTGAAAGGAATGTCTTGATTATTCAAAGCAAATATCCATATATCCACAATCTTCGGACGATATCAGTGGATTTATCTTGACTTTCGTAATCTTTAGTGCTAATTTTATTTTGTAAGTCATAAGACCCTTTGAACCATTGACTTGCGCAATTAGGACCTCCGGACGCGGGGGTCCTTTAAATATGCCTTTATTTAGAAATCCTTAAAATATGTAAACTTTAGATCAGTAACAGTGAATAGTTACGTGAGTAGGGGTAAAATTAAAGATAAGAAGTTTAAGAAGTTTAAGAAGAGTTAACAGGAAGGATAGGACAGGAAAAGAATTCTTTTAGGTAAGGTCTCTTTCTAATTATGGATAACTATGGTATAATATATAGTTGGTGCCATAAGCGTCTATTCCCTCGTTGGCGAAACTCACGCGCTATCGCGGATGTTCTGTTTCGGCGGTAAGTTAATTGATAGATTAATAAAGATTTTTTCTTCACAGTTATTGTTCGCAGTTATAGATAAGGACGCAATTGGAAAACTTAAAGAATATAACAAACAAAAAAGGAGACTGAACGTATTGGCGACATTTGCAGAATTAGGATTAAGCGAGTCTATTATTCGATCGATAGTAAACATGGGGTTTGAAGAAACAACCCCTATTCAAGAACAGACGATTCCCATTGCGATGGAGGGCAGAGATCTTATTGGGCAGGCCCAAACTGGAACGGGGAAAACAGCGGCTTACGGTATTCCCTTAGCGGAGAGGATTTCAGGGCAAGCTGAGCATATTCAGGGGATTGTTCTAGCCCCTACTCGAGAACTAGCCGTGCAAGTAGCGGAGGAACTAAATAAGATTGGCCAGTTTAAACGGATCCATGCCTTACCTATTTACGGAGGACAGGGCATCGATTGGCAGATCCGGGCTCTTAAGAAGAGACCCCATATCATTGTAGCAACCCCAGGACGTCTAATGGATCACATGAGACGAAAGACGATTCGTCTTAATGATATTAAGATCGTTGTTCTGGACGAAGCAGATGAGATGTTGAACATGGGCTTCTTAGATGATATCGAAACGATTCTCAAGGAAATCCCAGAAGAACGTCAAACCTTGCTCTTCTCGGCTACCATGCCCAGACAGATTCAAAATATCGCTCAGCGCTTTATGCAACAGCCTCAGCTGATTAGTATTAAAGCAACAGGGGTTACGGTTTCAGATATTGAACAGCATTATATTGAGGTTACTGAAAGACTGAAGTTTGATGTTTTATCCCGACTATTAGACATTCAATCCCCAGATCTGTCCATTGTCTTCGCACGAACGAAGCGTCGCGTAGATGAGATTTCTGAGGCCTTAAGCAAACGCGGTTATTCCGCAGAAGGAATTCACGGTGACTTGACTCAAAGCAAGAGAGACAGCGTCTTGAGACAGTTTAAAGACGGCACTATCGAAGTTTTGGTCGCTACCGACGTTGCTGCACGGGGACTCGATATTAGCGGCGTAACCCACGTCTTCAACTTTGACATCCCTCAAGATCCCGAAAGTTACGTCCATCGAGTCGGCCGTACGGGTAGGGCTGGAAAATCAGGTTTAGCAATTACCTTAGTCACCCCTCGGGAGATAGGTATGCTGCGACTGATTGAATCCGTAATTAAACGCAGAATCATACGTAAACCGATTCCGACTATCGTGGAAGCCGTCCAAGGTCAGCAGCGCTTAACCATGACAGAGATCTTACGTGTTATCGCCGAAGAAGATATCGAGAAGTATAAAGGCGTAGCTGAAGAGTTACTGGCAGAAAACGATTCTGTGACCCTTTTATCTGCAGCCCTAAAGATCATCACTAAAGAACCTGATAACGTCGAAGTTCGCTTGACAGAAGCCGCTCCCGTTCGGGCAAGAGGCATGGGCAATAGACGCCCTATGGGAAATAATGCTAGACCTCAACAAGGAAACTATCGCGACGGCTATGGTCAAAAAGCGGATACCTGGTCGAGGAGAAAAGGCAACGATTTCCGAGGTGGCTCAGGAGGGCAAAGAGGCCGAGATAACATGAGAAACGGATAAGGATAATAGGTTGATATTAAGGAAAAGGTTGTTTACGGCCTTTTCCTTTATGTTTGGGCAAGATTTATCTTGTTGGTACAGCTTTAGGCTGTTATAATTTTGCGAGAGAGGTGGTGAGACTGTGGAAAAAGAAAGTCAAAGAACACTTGAGTTAATACTCAAAAAGCTTAATGAGTTAGACTCTAAAGTGGATAATCTAGACTTTAAAGTAGATAATCTAGATACTAGAGTGAATAGCTTAGAATCTAAGATGGATTTAAGAATGGACAGTTTAGAGTTAAGACAAAATGAGATATATTTAGTTGTAAAGGCTATAGAACAGAACAGTCAAGTACATAGAGATGAGACTGATAATCTGAAGTATACTGTAAGTAATTTGGAAGGAACCATAAATACCATTGGTGACGTAATAACAAAACGGAAGGCGATATAATGACACATAATAATCTAAGGTTCAGGGTGTGAAAATGCTCTCTCTAGTTCGAGAAACTATGGGGGGCATTTTTTTAACGTATTAGATCCCTTGCTGCTGCGCGGCACCACAGATCCAATGAAAAACCCAGCGCTTTTGTCATTGTTACGATAGGAGCTCAAGGGCCGTGTCATCCTGCGTGTCATCCTGAAGGAGGCACGAGTGAAGGATCTAGATCCTTCGCTATCGCTTAGGATGACAATACACTTTAAAAGAACTTTTAAAAAGCCAAAGGATAAACTTAACTATCTGTCGAAATCTCTAAGTCAGGGAAAGGTCTAAGAACTTGGAGGAAAGATAACATGAAAGCAAGATTACTGACTAAGCGGGCATATAATAACGGATTTGTTCACATTCTAATTCTTTTAATCATGATGCTGAGTACAGCGACAACAGTTAAAGCATCTGAGGATGTCTTGCCTGAAATTCGTTCCCTCCTTCGAACTCAGTATGTCGAGGTTGTTTCAAAGGAGATCTTGAATGCTCCAACTATCGAAGAAATGCTGGAAAGGCTGGGAGACCCTCATACAATGTATTTCACTCCAGAGCAATACCAGGACTTCCTCGAAACTATCGATATGAGCTTTACTGGGATTGGAATTCATATTGAGATGTTAGCAGAAGGAGTTAAGGTATTATCCGTCATTGCTGGCTCTCCGGCGGAGGAGGTTGGGTTAAAACCTGGTGATGTGATTATTCGAGCTGATGGACTATCCCTAGCGGGACTTAGTTCGGAAGAGGCAGTAAGCTTGCTGCGGGGTCTTGAAGGAAGCACAGTTCAGCTCCATGTGAAGCGAGGGACTGAAACTCAGGATTTACAGGTCACACGCAGAGCAGTGAACGAACCTACAGTGACTGGTCAAGTGCTTAGTGAGCATATCGGCTATCTAGATCTCAATTCCTTTGGAAACGATACCCCAGAGGAATTCAAGACCTTAGTTGATCAATTAAAAGACCAAAATGTCGACAGCTGGATTGTGGATTTAAGGGATAACGGAGGCGGGTACTTAAGCTCAGCCCTTGATCTCGCAGGCTTTTTTATTGGACCTGACGTTGCAGTACAAATCAAAGACCGCACAGGCATTCTATATCCTTATAAGGTTCGGGATCCAGGTTGGATAATGGATCAACGGATTATCGTTCTCATCAATGAAAACAGTGCCAGTGCCTCTGAAATTCTAGCCGCAGCAGTCAAAGATCACGACAAGGCCGCCCTGGTTGGAACGACGACCTATGGCAAAGGAACGGTTCAGAGCATGTTTCCTCTGGAGAATGGGGGAGTGCTTAAAATGACAGTAGACCACTTTTATTCTCCGGAAGGGCATGAAATTGATAAAGTAGGGGTCAGCCCTAACGTCACTATTCAGCACTCAGATGCCCTTAAGGCTGCGGTACTGATGTTAACCAATTCTTCACAAGCACAAGCCCTGGCTAGAACCGACTCTTATTGGGAAGCTTGGGGAGAACTGTCTGGTATTGTTCCGACAAGCTCCCATGAACTGTCCTCAGATTATATCCATTATTATTCCAGCTACGGTCAAGTGGCTGAATTATCCGAGATCCCACTTGATAAGAAATTCAGGGTAGATTTCTCTGCAGAGGTAGATTGGCAGAGCGTGAATAATTCGAGTATCGAGCTGATTAATAGCATAACAGGGCAAAGGGTGCTTTCAGAGTTTAAACCCCTTGGAGGCACCTCTGTTCAAGTAATTCCTGAAGTTGAGTTAAACCCAGATACGACTTACTGGCTAGTTATCCATCCTACTATCCTTGGAGTTAGGGGCCAGACCTTACAAGAGGGAGGCCTGGCCATCGCACATACCATACGAGAGTATCAAGAAATCTCAGGCACATCAAAGGTACAGTCCTTTGGGGTTAGCCACCGGATCAATGAGAGGAAAACCATAAGACCTGGTGATCCGGACTATGGTCAAGCGATTAAGGTTTTAGGAGAAAGGCGTTAGACAATAGGAGCTAGGAATCTGAGCTGGGGGGACGGAGATCGATGATTTATGAAGTGTGTGCCCTTGTTGCTACCATCATTTTAGGAGTGATCGGCATCGAAGTGATGCTTTGGTTTCGCTCCCTGCGGAAACTCACCAATGAAGCAAAGCAAACAGTGCAGGATATAAATACTCATTTACCCTATCTGTTGTCAGATGTCCGAGCGGTTACCGGCGTCGTGAGACAGACCAGTGAACAAGTAGGCGAAACGGTGAATGAAGTAGCGGTTAGTCTCGAGGAGATGAGGAAGAACCCCTTCCGCTTTATTGCTGTTTTCTTACAGAGCGTCAAACAACTCGTCGAGCTATGGCGTAACATTCGTGGACAAGAAACAGGACCAGAACCAGAACGAGGACAGGAACCAGGACGAGGACGAGAACCGGAACCAGGACAAGAACCAAAACAAGAACCAAAACCCAGACCCGGAACGGGATGAGAGCTGGGACGAGAACGCAGTGAAGAATCTCGTTATTGCAATTAGTGCAACTCAAGGCCGTGTCATCCAGAGGGTTAGCGAAGGATCTAGATCCTTCGCTAACCCTCTGGATGACAGGACAATCTTCTAAGTGCACAAAATATGGGCAACTCATCAAACTGGATGAGTTGCTCATATTTTTGTAAATTAATACTCCACATGTCTTGATTTTAGAGTGTATTCAATGTATAACTAAATGGTGACCGAACAGTCGGTTTTGGAGACATGGACTATACATAGGTAAAGTGGAGGAGATAGGCGTTGGAAAAGAAAACTGGGAAATTGAGAAAGATCCTGATCCTACTCATGGCGTTGATGGCGCTGGGATTACTGGCTGGATGCAGTGGGAGTCAGCCTACTGAAGCCGTAGAAGAAAAATACATACCGGTGGAAGTGGAAGTTGCTAGCAAGAAGACGCTCATCAATACTGCTATTTTAAGTGGCAAAATTTCATCAGAGACCGATGTTTCCGTCGTTCCTAAGATTCCCGGTAAGGTAGAATTCGTGAACGTGAAAGTCGGAGATGCCGTACATAAAGGCGAGGTGCTTTTTACCCTCGAAACCACAGATATGAATAATAACTATCAATTAGCTGAGGCTCGCTATCAAACCAGCAAAGATCAGTGGGAGGCTGCAAAAACTTCTCTGGAGCGAACTAAAGTACTCGCTGCAGAAAAAATTGCCAATGCTCAAAAGACCTTGGCTAATACAAAGGCCCTTTTTGATGCTGGTGCAGCATCGAAGGTTCAACTTGACCAAGCAGAGTTGGGCCTTAAGGAATTAGAATCTTCCTTTGCCGGTCAGATTGAACAATTGAGTGTTCAGGCGTCAGACAGCAGCCTGAAGCTTGCCGAGGTTCAACTTACTCAAGCCCGGGAGGCGTTAGATAATGCAACTGTGACCGCCCCAGTAGACGGAGTGGTCTCTCAAGTTAATGTTCAAGTCGGAAACATGGCTTCCAGTGCCCAAGCAGCCATTGGCCTGACGAATTCTAGTACTCTCTATAGCTCCCTCAGCGTAGCCGAAAACTTAGTGAACCGCCTGAAAAAAGATCAAGTTGTTAAAGTCACAGTCCCTTCGGCGTCTGAGAAAAGCTTTGTCGGAACAATCGATTATATCAGCCCTGCTTCTGATCCTCAAACTCGCCTCTATCCAGTTAAAATCACTTTGGATAATCCTGAAGGTTTGATCAAACCAGGCATGTTTGCCAAAGTTGAACTGGCCACGGATGAGAAGGCCGATGTTATGGCTGTTAAAAGCGAGGCCGTCGTTCTCAAAAACGAAAAGACCATTGTTTATGTTGTTCAAGACGACAAAGCCGTCTCTAAAGAGGTCACTACAGGCCTTGATACGGGGGTGGACATAGAAATAGTTAAAGGATTAGCCCAAGGGGATAAGGTAATCATTAAAGGACAAACCTTAGTTGATGAGGGCCATAAGGTGAAGGTTGTGGGAGGGGAAGAGTCTTGAAACTAGTCGAAGTTTCGGTTAAACGCCCAGTAACAGCCATCATGACCATGCTTATTATCATTCTTTTGGGCTTTATATCTCTGACCCGCCTTCCCATCGATCTCATGCCGAACATTGAAATTCCTGTTTCCATCGTGGTAACCCAGTATTCTGGGGTAGGTCCTCAGGAAATCGAGAAACTTATCACCAGTCCTTTAGAAGGAGCCGTTTCTACGGTAGGAAATATTAAAACGGTGACATCGACAACCTCCGAGGGGAGTTCCATTGTCATAGCGGAGTTTAAGTCAGGCACAGACATGGACTTCGCCACTCTTCAAATGAGGGAGAAGGTTGATCAGATCAAGAGTCGTTTACCCTCTGAGGCTGGGGATCCGATGGTCATGAAGCTTGACATAGGGGCAATGCCTGTTGTCATATTGACTCTGAATGGACATGACGCAGATCTTGCCAAGTTGCAAGCTATCGCGGAGGATGAGCTTAAACCTCAGCTCGAGCGGGTGTCCGGGGCTGCTTCTGTTTCAGTTATCGGTGGGTATGAAGACCAAGTGGAAATTAAAACCCATCTAGAGAAAATGAACGGTTATGGCTTGACTATCAATTCCTTAGCGCAACTCATTGGTGCAGAGAATCGCAATTCCCCGGGAGGACAGGTTCAAAAGGGAACTCAGGAACTTACGATCCGGACAACCGGTGAGTTTGAATCCATCGATGAAATTAAAGAACTTATGATTCCCCTGCCTAGTGGAGGACAGATCCGCTTAAAAGATATTGCCGAGGTAGGCATAGGACATAAGGACGTTAACGCCATTACCAAAGCCGACGGCGAAAAAAGCGTAAGTATTGCTGTTCAAAAACAATCAGGGACAAATACGGTCAAAGTGGCCGATGGGGTTAAAGCAGCAATCGACGAATTTGCTAAAGAATACCCGGACTTAGAGATTAAAACAGTAATGGACCAGTCTCTTGATATTAATAAATCCATTCAAACTGTCAAAAACGAAGCTATTTTGGGTGGAATCTTAGCCATCGTTGTGGTCTTTCTCTTCTTCCATAATATCCGAACCACCTTTATCACCGCGACAGCGATCCCGATTGCTATGATGGCGACCTTTGCGGTCCTCTATTTTGCAGGGATCACGATTAATATGATGACCCTTGGCGGGCTGACTCTGGCCATGGGACGCTTGGTGGATGATAATATCGTAGCCCTGGAAAACATTCATCGACATCGCCAGGAAGGATACTCAAAATTTGAGGCGGCTATTAAAGGGGTGTCCGAGGTTGGGATGGCAGTTTTCGCTTCGACATTGACGACAGTCGCAGTTTTTCTCCCCATCGTCTTTGTTGAAGGAATTGTAGCTACCATTTTTAGAGAATTAGCCTTGACCTTTGCTGTATCCCTTCTGGCTTCCCTTCTCGTTTCCCTAACCCTAGTTCCGACGCTTTCAGCCAAATTGATGAAAACGGAAGCTGTTCCAGAGGGTCGGACTGGACTTAAAGGGCTAGTTGACCGCTTTAGCCGCGGATTTGACCGGATCTTTGGGCGAATTGAAGCCCTCTATAAAAGGTTTTTACACTATGCCTTGCACCATCGCAAGACTGTGATGATTATTGCGACAGTGGTCTTTGTCGTTTCAAGTGCCTCCGCTTTCAGCTTAGGCGCAGAGTTCATGCCCGCTTCGGATGTCGGCCAATTAACAATTAATACGACTCTGCCGGATGGGGCAAAGCTTAAGGATACGGAAGCCACGGTTAATCAAATTGAGAAGAAACTGGAGGGAATCCCGGAGATCAAAACCGTCTTTACCCAAATTGGGACCAATGGTGGATTTTCCCTCGGAGGGGATACCGCTAATACCAGTTCCCTCAGTGTCCAACTCGTGGATTTAAAGGCTCGACAACGGAGTGTTGAAGAGGTGGGCGATGAAATTCGTTCTTTGATAAAAGACATTCCTGGTGCTGAGATTAAGGTCACAATTACGGATAATATGCAAATGGGTGGTTCCCAAACGCCGATTGATATTGCTATCAAGGGGGAAGAACTCGACGAACTCAAGAGGATTGGATCCGAGATCCAAGGGATTATCGCCTCGGTTGACGGAACCCGTGAAGTCAAAACGGGCATGACAGACGGGGTTCCCGAGGTTGTCGTCAAAGTTAATCGTCAGAATGCTTCCCAATATGGTTTATCAGCGGCCCAGATTTCTCAGGCTGTCAAGGGGACCATTTCCGGGACTACTGCAACAACTTACCGATATGAAGGGTCGGAAATTGATGTCGTACTGAGTGGGGATGAAACCTTTAAAACGAGTCTCGAGAATCTAGGACAAACGCCGATTCCTACAATGTCTGGGATCACCGTTCCTCTAAGTCAAGTAGCTGAAATTGAGATGGGACGCGGTCCGGTAAAGATCGAGCGCACGGGACAGACCCGCGTCGTTCATGTTACCAGTCAAATTATTAACCGTGATTTACGTAGTATCACCCTGGATATTGAAACTAAATTAAAAGACTATCAGCTCCCCAATGGGTATACCTATGAAGTATTGGGTGAGAATAAAGAATTGATGGAATCCTTTGCGGATTTAGGGCTCGCCCTAATACTGGCGATTCTGCTCGTTTACATGATTCTGGCATCTCAGTTCGAATCCTTGTTACACCCTTTTACGATTATTTTATCCCTCCCTATGGGATTTTCCGGCGGAATGCTGGGCCTGTTCATTACTCGAACAACCTTAAGCGTACCCTCGTTTATCGGCTTGATTCTCTTAGTAGGTATAGCCGTCAGTAATGCTATCGTCTTGGTGGATTATATTATTAAACGCCGAGAACGGGGAGAAGAACGGGAGGAAGCCATTGAAAACGCAGGCCCCATTCGTTTACGGCCGATTATGATGACCACTTTAGCGACCATCCTGGGTCTTATCCCCATGGCCTTAGGAATTGGGGAAGGATCAGAAAGTATGGCACCCATGGCAATTGTCGTAATCTTTGGACTTGCACTCTCTACACTGTCAACCCTGTTGCTTGTACCAGTTATTTATACGATTTTTGAAGATATTCGAGATTCCAGGAAACGAAAAAGGGAACGTAAGATGAAGGCTGCTCAGATTACGCATTCAGTATAATGAGAGGCACGAGGCCCGAGGCTCGACCCCGAACGTAAGGACAGGGGAATTGCCCCGTGTGATTCCAGATAGGACGATTATCCTGCGAATTTTACAATTTTGTAACAACCTCTTTAAGACTGAGGCTCAAAGAGCCTCGAACATAACGCGTTTGTTTAAAAGGAGATGGTATCTACGGCGTCGCGAGAAGAAAAACAGATAGATATCCTGAAAGCTGCAATCCGAGTTTTTTCTGAACACGGCTTCGACGGCGCTAAGATGGAGTATATCGCCAAAGAGGCGGGCATTGGTAAAGGAACTGTTTACGAATATTTTGAAAGTAAAGATCGGCTATTTGAGGAAATCCTAAAGTTCAGTGTCGATCAGTTTAGCCTTGGGCTGAAAGAGAGCATTGACAAAGGGGAAACGATTGAGGAAAAAATCCTGAATTGCTCTCGCTTTACCGCTAAATTTCTAAGCAATCATATGGACGTTATGCACCTTGCCATGCAGGTTAAAATACTCTCCAAAGAAATCCGTGTCCATCATATGGCGGTCCAAGAGGTGATTTTTGGCTATTATAAAGAGATGGTTAAAGTCGCTAAAGAAAATGGAGAGTTTCGACCAGACCTCGATGAAGAATTAGCCATGTATTGTATCACAGGAGCCCTAGAGCAGTTCTGCAAACATAGGATCTTTATGGCTTCGGGACCTTTAGAGGAAAAGGATCATCAATTAATCGTGGATGTATTGTTGAGGGGACTTAAGTAATTCGTTCAGACTAAGTGAACTAGTTCAACATACAGACAGAGAGAACTGGTTCAACTAAAGATACTAGCGTAAGAAAAAGCTCCGCCGAAGAATTCGGCGGAGCTTTCTTTAATAGTATGCAAAAGTAATATAATATATAGTAAAATTTATGTATTTTTCTTATGCATGACGAATTTTATCCGCAGAATGAATAAGCTCGAAAACACCTTAGGGGCAATTCATGAATTGCCCCTACAACGTCTGCATGGATGTTAATGTTACGATGAAAGTCCGGAACCGAGGCTAGAGTCTGCCTTGTTTCGGGAATTTTCTGGCTTAGGCTCTAACATATATCTATATAAGGCGTGGTTTTGACAATTCCTCTCTAGAGACGATAATGCCTTAGCAGACGTCATAAAGTGAGGGGTTTCATCCTTTAAGCCAAGCATTAACCGATAGCGTTTATTAAGAATTCCATATTGAGTCTCTGCGAGCAGAATTTCGAGCACAGCGATTTCAACGTATTCCGGGTCAGCGTGATCCAGGCGGTTCCAGGCATAGTCTATTTTTTGTTTTGTTGCTTCTATCTCTGCAAGAAGGAGTTCTTCCTCGCTTGGAGGGTCTTCTTCTGGAGGAGAAAACGACAGCAATAGGTTTTTAAATAAAGCCTTCATACTCGTTAGCCTCACCTCACTTACCAAGTTGACAAGCAAAAAGACAAGACTAAATTATCTTTGCTTAGTCTGTATAATAATATGTATTACTTAGTAGGATATGACAGGAGAGGCTATAGTGCTTTACAATTATTTCCTATAAAGATTTAGGCGGTTATAAAACTCACCTCAATTGGGAAAGACTAGAAATAGTCTAAATTCAAGAGGTGATTTTTATTTTATTACCACACCGGCGATGTCGGAAGTCCATGGCGACATTCCTATGCGGGATATTATGCTTGTTTCTGTGGCAAGTCAATATTTATCCTGTTCTAGGACTAGGAAACGAAACATTTAACAATGCACATAATCAGGGGCTCAATTCAATAGCCACGACGAAAATCGTGGTCCAGCGTGGAGAATCTCTATGGCAGTTGGCCCAAAAGTATCAAACCACGGTTGATCAACTCGTCAAGCTTAACCAGGTAAAAAGGCCCAATCAAATTAGAGAAGGACAACCTTTATGGGTGCCAAACTTAGAAACAAAGGGAAAAGTTGAATTGCTTCGGCCAATGGATGTGAAGGATTATTCAAGGAATGTCCTGATGATACCGTGGCAAGTAAGCCAAGAAGAGAAGTCTGTTGCTGAGGAAGCGGCTGAACAAGTAACCTTTACACCGTGGTGGGCGAATATAATACGGAGCATTCCAACCTTTGCTGCGGTCTATAAGCAAGTCTACCAAACAGCTGATTCAGGAGAAGTTCCTTTATCAGAACCTAAGGAAACGATTCAAACCTATGAAATAATCGTAAACCCAGACACAGAGTTACCTGAGGAACCTTCTATCAGTACCTTGTCGGAAAGAAAAGCAGAACTTCTGAAACAAGCGCACCAAAGAACAGCTTCCGCATCCTCTTCTCAAATCCACTCACGTGGCCTAGGACGTTTGGTCTCTGAGGAAGAGGTTGAATTACTAAGCCGTGTCATCTATGGGGAAGCTCGGGGAGAAGATTTCTTAGGACAAGTGGCCGTCGGGGCTGTCGTCCTTAATCGTGTAAATGATCCTCGCTTTCCAAATACGATAAAAGGGGTCATTTATCAGTCTGGAGCTTTTACAGCAGTTGATGACCGGCAAATTCATTTAGACCCCAATGATCAGGCTCATAAAGCTGCCGAAGCAGCCCTTTCTGGTCTGGATCCGACAAATGGGGCAATATTCTACTACAATCCAAGAACTGCCACAGATAAATGGATCAAGAGCCGTACTGTTATTAAGGAAATTGGAAACCATACGTTTAGTATTTGACTTGTATGACCCATCGTTCTGTCATACGACGCAGAGCAAACTAACCGTTCCAGCTTCCGGCTTTGGGGAGCGGGGTTCCCACCAGATGAGCCGTCCTTGGCTCACTGGTGGCAGTGTACATCCCTGTACACTGCCCCGTCTCTGGGGTCAGAAGCCGGAACGGAAGTTTGCTTTTCTGCTTACGTATAGACGTCACGCTGTCTCATACTGCGTCCCGGGCTTGAAGAACGGAAGAACGAAGAACGAAGAACGTAGAACGGATGGGGAGACGGCACATTTCATGTGCGACCGTCCGATGATAGTAAGGCAGCAAGGGGACGGTTGTTTTGCTTCCTTATTACGAACAAGAGAGGTCCCGCAACTAATGGTTGTGGGACCTTTTGTTCGTCATTACGTTTCGGAATTCCTATGCGTTACCAGTATCACGATGAACAAGAAATTAGTTTGTCATCCTGAGCGTTAGCGAAGGATCTGGATCCTTCAGTCGTTCCTCCTTCAGGATGACATAGTGCTTGGGTTCTTTCAGTTACCTCGTCCGGTGCCTTGGTGGCTCGTTTCCTTTATGTAAGGTGAAGAAGGCGATTTCTGGGGGAACATTGAGGCGTAGAGGGATCATGCTTTCTCCGATTCCGGTGTTGATGTAGAGAGGGACATTGTTGATAATATGATACCCTTCGTAAAATCCTAGGTCCCCCAGATACGTGTTTGTAATTAGGGGCTTCATGCCAGGCAGTCGAATCTGACCACCATGGGTGTGGCCTGTGAGCAAGAGTTCGGCGCCGTGTTTTGCTACATCATCCAGGCAATCTGTGGAATGGGCTAAGGCTAGGCGAAAGGGCGGGTTTGTCGGACTTGGCTGAGCAGAAACCAGGTTTTGATAAGCCAGATCCACATCGTCATGAGCGGTAGCAGGGTCGTCAATCCCGATAACCCACAGATTGAGGTTCGGATGAAATAAGGCCTCGTTAATTAAGGGAGTCCAGCCTAAGCTTTCAAACTGGCGGAGATACCGTTTTAAAAGGGTGTTAGAAAGGTGGCTGTAGTCGTTATTTCCCAGGACAACATAGTTTCCGTAAGGGGCGGTTAGTCCACTTAAATAGGGCTCTAATTTATCTAGATCCGTACGGGTTGAAATAATGTCACCGGTGATTACCAGGAGGTCTGGTTTTTGATCCATCACACCTTGGCGTATGCGTTTGGGTGAAATTCGTAGGGATTCAAGATGCAAATCGCTGAGTTGGCAGATAGTTTTTCCTTCTAATGCCATTGGCAGGGTTGGGTAATACAAATCCCAATTATGGAGCTTCAGTTTTAGGGTATCATGTTGAGCCCAGCCGACCACGCCTGTACCGGCGACGGGTAGGGAAGCAAGCAGCCAATGATTCGCTATAAAACCGCCGACTCTCCGAAAAAAACCGCGGCGGGATATTGTTTGTGAAAGAGGTGGTGTTGATTTCTTGGGCAACTGTTTTTCCTCCTTTCAGAACCCTTCCTTGTGAACTATCATATCATGATATAAAGTCACATTGAAGCAAATAAAGGAGGGAGCAAAGTGAGGTTCGTTGGGGATAAGCCTAATAATCCTTATGAGCCCATCGGACAGCAGGGGTTCCCTAGTCAATTACCCAATGGTCAATTTGGCTCGGGATATTCTCCGGGTTCGATACGCAATACACTGGGTTCAGGACTTAAAGCCAGTGGGGTCTTCCAAAAGGATGGACAAATCCAAAACTTGAGGGGGGGTTTTATCGGAGCTAAGCAGCCTCCGCCTGTAGGAAATCGGTGGCAGGGTCCAGCACCTGTACAGGGTGGTCCTCATCAGGGCCAGGGCATGGGATACATTCCAGAGCAGGGATATAATCAGAATATGCCCTATCATCAAGGGCAAGCCCGTCAACTAGTTTTACAAGCTGCCCAAGATGGGATTAACGGTAATGGGGTAGCAACTATCTCGCCTGATAATAGTTTTCTTCTGATAGCCAATCTTCCACCCCCGCAAACCTATCTGGGGTATGGTCAACAAGCAGTGTATGCCGCTTATTTGGTCGATGACAAAGGAAAGACAGGGTTTTTGGTGGGACCTTTACGTCAAGTGGGTAATGGAGTTTATCGGGCACATTTTCAAAGTCCGGTTCCCCTTCATCACTATAGCCGTGTGGTAGTTTCTGCGGAAAGTCCTACTCAACTAGGGCAAGCGCCGAATGGTCCCCTTATTTTAAAAGTTAAAGACCCAATGGGTGTAATGACCTTTTTACGCCCGGTGAAAACCACCGCGACGTCTATTTGGGGAAAGATCACGGGCTTTATCAGTAGCAGGAAAAAGCCGCCCATAAGTCCGGAAGTAGTACCAATGCAGCCCGATGCAGCCCCAATTTATTCGGAAACAGCGCCCATAAGTCCAGAACTAATGCAATCTTTAAACCAGATGGGTGTTAATTCTGAAATGTCAGCACCACCGCTTCCGCCCAGTACTCCTCCAATTGAAGTGCCAACCAACTTAAGATAAGGTCGTCTTTTCTAAATCATGGTAGATTAACCCTAGAGGCTCAACTTTTAAGAATAGTCACGTTAAGGTCTGTAACAAACCTTTTTAGGGTTGTTACAGACCTTATTTTTAGAGGATGAAGGTTTAGATTACGAATATTAAACTCAAATGATCGATTCGATTTTCTACTTAGAGAGTAAGGATACCTTTGTCTATAACAAAAACAGAATGAAAATGATCAAGGATAATATGGCGAGAGTGCTTATAGTTACGACAATGCCTAAGGTCAAAGAAGTTATATTTGCTAAAATAGGATCAGAAAGAAAGGCAATAAAGAAGAAAAAGGTAAGGGCTAAAATTCCCGTTCCAACCGCCGGAGATTCCAAAAGCGGTACCAAGCGCTTAAAGCTAAAATCACATGGAGGCTTGGGATCCAAGGGTGTTGAACAAGGGTCTAACTTAGGTGGGCAGCCGGAAGAGGAGGGGGGGCATGCCTGAGGGAAGTAAGCTGGAAAGCCGGAATTACCCGGCATAAACGACATTGACATTGGAGATCCCCCCCTTACCGTTGTTCACTGTGCTCTGTCCCTTTGAAGAGTTGTTCCCATTGGGAGTCCCGACTCCAGCCCGCTCGATATAAAACTGAGCAATAAGAATGCATGCCGCAATAATTAGGTTACCAGGTGCACCTGGGATTTCAAATAACGGGACGTTGAAGGAGGTGTCTGGACTACCATCAAAGGGCGCAAAGGGAGCGGATAGAATCAAGGAGACGCTTAGGTTGTCTGGAAAAAGCGGTTGATCTGCTCCGACAGGACCAAAGCCTTGACCGGGAACCGGTGAAACTGGTGAAGGCAACGGCACATCCCCGTTAAGGGTTGCTTGTATGAGTTGAGTTAGTTGTGGCATAGTCAGCGTCACGGGATATTGTTCTGGAGCAGGGTTAGCCGGGTTAGGAGGATGGGCCAAAGAACGTTTAAAGAGAAAGGCCATTAATACATCTAACCCAGCAACAATCATAGAAGCAAACTGAATTCTTGTTTTAGCTAAAGGAAAAACAATCGAACTAACAGGGCAAAAGAGTAAATTACGGCGGATTGGGCTTGTCACTAAGATGGAAAAGGAAAAAGGAGTAGCCGGCAAAAAGGGTACACAGTCAGGTCGGTTCAATAACGGCATCCTCCTTTCTAGTTAACCATCAGAACCAGGTACATATAGTTACCCATCCCCCTAAAATGATGACGATCAGGAACGCAATTAAGGTTATAGGGTTCGTGATATCGCTAATAAAATGCGCTCCCTCATAACCGACAGGTCTCATTTTTTCCTACTCGCCTTCTAGGATTTGAAGTCAGGCGGCAGTTTAATCCCTTTCAGCATTTCGGGGGTAATTTGCATCTTCTCCATTGGATTTCCGCCGCCGATTTTGTCAAGGATTTGTTGGGCCATACCTTTAAACTCTTCCGGAATAGGAAGGTCATTGGCGGACGGCATTCCATGCATTGCAGTCGTTAGGGTTAGATTTACCATAGCCATTAATTTTTCATAGTTTTGCTGTTGAACAAAATAAGCTTTGATAAGAGGATGTTTATTCATTAAACGAACTTTAAGATCAAGAAGCGCCAGGCTCTCTTTTTCTGGAACGACTTTACTAATCATTTGAGTTGTAACAAGCCCGCGTTCTTTTTCTTGGTACTGAGCAAAGGCTTCTTTGCTCTTAGGATCAGCCATAATAGCAGCTTCAGCAGCTTTTAATCCTTGAACCTCGGTGGTTTGGGACAAGGCTTCCCCTAATTCGCGAGCCTTGATAATGTAATTCATAAGGCTACCTCCTTTTTTCCTTATTACAAACTATGCGTTAAAGTCTGCTCTGGTGTATGATGCCTTCTATAAAGATCAATAAGAATGGATGTAGAACGAAGAAGGAAAGTGCTTAAAGGTGTAGAATATTAAAAAGGAAGGAGGAATTTTCATGCGTACATATCGGACGGAGATCCGCTTAATTCAAGTCGCAGTTGGACTTGCCCTTATCGTCTTGATCTCAGGTTTTGCAGGATTTTGGGGTCAAGGTGGAAAAGTACCGGCGCCCACGAATCCAGATTCAACAGCAGCGAACCCAGCCTTCAGCAATCCAAAGATTGTCGCGTTAGGAGATTCTTTTACGCTAGGATACCCTTTGGACCCCGAATATTCTTGGACTACCCAGGTAGCTGAGGTTCTTCAGGTCCCCGTCGTTAACAAGGGAAAATCAAGGCAGACTGCCAAGGATTTACTGGATCGCTTTGACGCAGATGTGGTTGCTGAGAAACCTGGGCGGGTTATAATATTTGCTGGAATTGGGGACGCTCTTCAGGATGTTACCCTCACGGACTATCAAACTAATATTAAAGCACTGGTAGCAAAGGCCAAGTCGAATCACATCGTTCCTATTCTTGCTTTACCCTTTGGCTATCCTGGAGTTCGGGAGAGTATTGCAGAAATGCGAGAGTGGGAGTTAGGCTATGCCCAGCAGGAAGACATCTTGACCTTGGATTTTTCGACTGCATTATTTGACGCAGAAGGGCAATACTTAAGCGGATTAACTATTGATGAGAAGTATCCCAATGCCAAAGGGTACAAAGCCATGGGGGATTACGCCGCTAAAGTATTGAAGTAGACGAGAAGTTAGGAAGAAAAAATGGTTTTAAAAACGAGAGACGCAGCGAATTATGATTCGCTACATCTCTCGTTTTTGTTTATTTCCTTAACCTGTCAGACTTTCATCCCGCTGCGTGTCACTACTGATGAATGAAAAATCCAGCGTGCTTTGTCATTGAACGAAGTGAAGAATCTTAAGCCCTAGATCCTTCGCTATCGCTCAGGATGACAGGTTATTAATCAAGATTCAAGTTGTCAGGTTGATTTTTCTTTAAGAAACTTTCATATTAAAATTAATTTATAGGTTAATTAAGCCGGAAGCAGCAGACTAATTAAGGAAAATAAGATGAACCCAACTGTTCCTCCAAGCAATGCGTAGCGAGGGTGCCGTTCACGGGAGAGGGGCATTAACTCAGCGAAGACGAGAAAGGTCATTGCGCCTGCGGCAAAGGCAAGAAAGAAGGCGAGGGAGTTTTGAACACCTTCCAAGGCAAGGAGACCGAGTAAGGCACCAAGGGGTGTGAAAAAGGCAATTCCAATATTGAGAAGCAGGATCTTCCACCAACGGATCTGAGCCATCTTTAAGGGCGCAGTCGTGGCCATTCCTTCAGGAAGATTGTGTAAGGTAATACCAAAAGCAATCAAAAAACCCAGCCCGGGAGCAGCTTCTTGGCTGACAGCGATGGCCATTCCTTCAGGGATATCATGTAAGGCAATGCCGGTAGCAACGAGGAGGCCGGTTCTCTTAAGACGTTGACGTCGTGATAGAGGAAGCGTGTTATTAGACACATTGAGACGAGCGTCAGCCAGATACATGAAAAGCAGGCCTAGAACGAAGCCCAACCCCACTTGAAGCGGCGGTCCGACCTCCCAGGCCTCTGGGAGTAAATCGACACTTACCACCGCTAGCATCACTCCCCCGGCTCCAGCTAAAAGAGAGGCTAAGACACGTTCTTTTGGCTTACCAAACATGAGGACAAGAAGGCTGCCCAGGGTTGTAGCCAGCCCCGCTATCATACTTATCCAGACGATTTGAAAGATATCGTGCATAAGTGCTCCTTTCTAACACTAGACAGACCCCAATACCGCTTTGCGGCACCACTGACGCGTGTGAAATCCAGTGCGCTTTTGTCAGCTTTTGACATTAACCTAAACTTATTTTCAGGGAAGGCCTCCATGCCGCTACGCGAAAGTATTACTATTTAGCCAAGTTTTTAAATTCCTCACGATACCCATATTTATGGCGGATAATCCTGCTTTATACAAGGAAAGGTGTTGTCCCCTAAAGAATATTATTCCTGGCAGTTGCAAGATTGTTTAAACCTTCACATTCTTGGGTAGGCTTGTATTAGAGAGATGTTTTTCAGAAGAGGGGTTAAACAGGATGAAAACTCGAGGGATTATTGGGATTATTATATGTATGATTGGAATTTTAGCATTCGGGGCTATCCGGGAGCCAATTCGGGTAGGGCACGGAAGTGAAAAAATACTAGCGCAAACACCTGATCAATTAATACGTTTTCACGTACTGGCTAATTCAGATAGCGATGAAGATCAAGCCTTGAAGCGGGCAGTTCGGGATGAAATCCTCAAAGAAGTTGCACCACAGTTGGCTGTTTCCAAGTCTTTAGAAGAATCACGGCAAATTGTTCAGCGGATCCAGCCGGACATGGATGCCATTGCTCTTAAGGAAGTTCAAGCTTGGGGTAAAAACTATACAGTACATACAGACTATGGAAAATTTTCCTTCCCGACTAAATCCTATGGGACCTTGGTGCTGCCCGCTGGGCAATACGAAGCATTACGTGTTGTGATCGGCGAGGGAGAGGGATCAAATTGGTGGTGTGTACTTTTCCCAGCCCTCTGTTTCGTGGATATCGAGCATTCCACAGCGGTTCAAGTTGATGGAAAAAGCCAAACCGAGTATGCGCTAAATAGCAAGCCAAAAGTCCGCTTTTTCTTTTGGGAGAAATTGAAAGGGATTTTCTGTTAGAGGCCCTTCTTAAAAGAAGCCGGGAGCCTCAGGATAAGGTGAAATTTATAAGGAAGAAGCTTGTAGAGACTATGAGCTTCTTCCTTTATAGTTAAGAACCTGTACTATTTTATGGGACAAAGTCATAACGTTAGAAAGAGGTTATTTATGAAGATTTTTTCCGTAAATACCTGGCGGGTCATATTCAGTAAAAGAGTTGATAAATTCGTCTGGGGAGGGGCAAAAAGAATGAAAGTACGAGCTCAAAGTTTTTTACTCATTGGGGTTGTTTTCCTCAGCCTAATACTTATGACTGGCTGTGGAACCCTGGAAACCTTAGTGAAAAAGGATGGCACTTCGACTCCATTGGCTGAATGGATAGGGGGAAGTGGGGACCAACAGGCTTCTCTTCCCGCAACAACACCCCCTGGGGAGGGCATAGCGGTTGCCCTGTATTTTCCGGATATGAGTGGCAAATATTTATTGAAGGAAGAACGGATGTTGCCTAAGACTGTAAGCATGGCTAGAGAAACAGTTAACCAATGGCTCAAAGGACCGGTAGGAACAGGAACTATGCAGAGTTCTGTTTCTACAATTACAACTCTAAGGGATATTGCAATTCGAAATAACGTGGTCATTGTTGATTTAAGTAAAGAATTCCTACAGTCCAATTCTAATGTTTCCCCTGAGGTAGCATTATATGGGTTAGTAAATACCCTGACTCAATTTTCTACAATCAAGCAAGTTCAACTTCGTGTCGAGGGAAAATCCATCACCAAGTATGGAAACGTCGATGCAACCAATCTCGTCTACAAGGCGAATTTGGTTAAGGGGACTCTCACAGGAAATCAGATGGTTCCGAAGACAGGAACCGGAAATGCGGGCCTAGGGATAGTCGTTCCAAGCAGCAACAGTAATGGAGCGCTTCCTGATTCACCGAGTTCAATTAATCTTTTTAATTATCCCCCAAGTACTACCTAAGAGTGGCTCAGTAGAATCTACGATAATGAACAACAAGAAAGGGTCCTTAGTTCCATTAAGTGAAACTAAGGACCCTTTCGTTTAATTGATTATTGCTTGTGGTCTATCTTATCCGATTTAATCTCGGCCTCGATGCATTTCTTGATGTACAAGCATTTAATCTGTGATAGTATATAATTATTGAATATTCAGGAAATGGAGGATTAGGATGGCGCCAAGCAAGGAATTAACAAATCGGTTAGAGGATACTTTAAGACGTACCAATAATGTTTTACTCAAGCAGGGTCGCTCAATTCTGGTGAACTTGGAGATTTCTGCTCTTCAGTTCAATACACTCTTAAGCATACGGGAAGTTGGATCTATGACTATGGGAGATGTCTGCAAAAACTTGTTTGTAGCTTGTAGTACAGCCACCGACTTAGCAGACAGAATGGAACGAATAGAGCTTGTCGAAAGGGTAAGGGACGACAAGGATCGTCGGGTTATCAGGCTGCGCTTATTGCCTAGGGGAAATGAAGTAATAGATGCAGTGATCGCAGAACGACAGAGGTTTATAGGTGAAGTTCTCAAGGAGTATACAGAACAGGAATACTTAGAATTGTCACGCGGATTGGAATTATTAGCAGAGCGAATGGAGTTAATATAGTCAAATACCCTCGTTTAAGAAAGCTTAAGCGAGGGTATTATTTATATACGTGTGTGAACGTGCAATGGCCCCTTACTTTCACCATCCCTAAATCTACATAAAATCTTCAAATCTTCCCTAGATACATCTCAAAGATTAACGATATACTTATTAGCAAAGAAATGGGAAAAGTGGTGGCATAGGAATGAAACTAATGTTAGTAGATGATGAACCGGAAATACTCACCCTTGTTAGAGATTACCTTACCCGGGAAGGATACACTGTTGTGACCGCAATGAATGGACTTGAAGGCATGGAGCTTATCGAACGAGAAAAACCCGACCTCGTTCTGTTGGATTGGATGCTTCCAGGAATAAGCGGACTGGAAATGTGCAAACGGTTGCGGGAGACAAGTACAATCCCGATTATCATGCTCACAGCAAAATCAGAGGAAATTGACCGTGTCCTTGGCCTAGAGTTCGGGGCGGATGATTATATTGTTAAGCCCTTCAGTCTACGAGAATTGGTGGCTAGGATTAAAACTGTACTTAGGCGTTCAGCTGGAGTGCCGCAGGAAACAACCTCTTCAGTGATTATTCGCGGGGAGTTAAGCTTGGACATCTCCAGCCACAAAGTTTTAAAAAGAGGACAAGAAATATTGCTGACCCCAACGGAATTCAACATTCTCCATTTACTGGCAGCCCGCCCTGGTACAGTATATAGTCGTCTACAACTCTTACGTCAAGCGATGGGGGAGGAGTATCTCTACTATGAACGCTCCATTGACACCCATATTTCAAATCTGCGTAAAAAGATAGAGGACAACCCCAGTGAACCTGAGTATGTAGAAACTGTTTTTGGCGTGGGATATCGGTTTGGTGAAGGCCTGTGACCTTACGGCGTAAGTTTATTCTTGGGCTGATTGGTATGGTTTTTTTTATGACGATACTCTTCACAGTCATCTCTATTACGTCGACTCATGCTTTACTTGGGCATGCTGAAAGTTATGTTCAACAGGCTTATGGGGAAAATTGGAAGAGACTTTTGAGTGTCTATTATGAGTCTCGTGGTGGTTGGGAGGGGGTTCAGGGCTACGTCTCCAAGGTTACGGAGGCGGAACGGAGATTTGGCCCCATGATGGAGGGGATGGAAGGAAAACAGGGGTACGGGCTCTTTGTTGAAGGAAAAACCTTTGTGCGAATTATACCTGGTTCGGATCAAAACTTGTATCTTAATCGACAGCATAGAGAGATCCCCCGTTTTTGGGTCTTTAATTTAGAAAATAAAGTCGTAGGAGATTCTTTGGGTAGAGATCTTGGTAAATACCTAATTCAGTTTCCCTCGAATAACAAAATCGCGAAACAATGGGAAGAGATTAAGGTTAAAGACCAAACGGTTGGTTACTACTGGCAGGAAAATCCTCTGACTGCAAATAATAATCGACTTGCCAAAACAATTGGGACCTCGATTATCCAAGCTATGCTCATCGGGTTAATTCTAACTTCCATCGTTGCCCTACTCTTGGGCATGTTATTAACCAGGCATTTCACGAAACCTCTCAACCATCTCATGGAAGCTGTTCGGAAGGTGGGAAAAGGAGATTTGTCCTCACGAGTTCAGGTAAAGGGAAACGGAGATATTGCGATCTTAGCTCAGGATTTTAATCGAATGACTGAACAACTGGCGCGCAATGAAGAAGTGAGGCGCAACATGGTGGCGGATATTGCCCATGAATTGAGAACCCCCCTTTCGGTGATCCTTGGAAAACTGGAATCGATTCAGGAAGGAGTTTTGCCTTCAACCCCGGAAACGATTCTTCCTATTCAGGATGAAACCCTAAGACTCATTCGTCTGGTGCGAGATCTCCAACACCTAAATCTTGCGGAAGCAGGGAAACTGCCGATGGCTTTACAACCAGTTAAGCTTAGACAGTTAGTGGAACGAATTATTGAGCAATTTGCTATTGAATTTGAAGAGCGGGAACTGCGAACTGAAATCCTGGGAGAAGTACCTGAAATTATTGCCGACCCGGATCGCTTGACTCAAGTTTTTGTCAACTTGATAGGGAACGCCCTTTTACATACCCCGGTGGGGGGAACTCTTCGCGTGGTCTTAGCGGAGATAGATAGGTTTGCTGAAGACGAGACAGTCACCGATGGAAATTCTCATCGCTTACGGGATGTCTTCCGACGTATAGGAGAAAGGGCAGATAAGACGGATAGAACCGATAGAACCGATAGAACCGTAAAATGGGTAGAACTAAACGAAATCAGAGAAAAGAAAGAAGCTAATCCTAGAAAAGTTTACACAGGTAAAGATCCTTTGAAATTTGCTGACTGGGTACAGGTCTCCGTTGAAGATTCTGGAGAAGGAATTCCTGAAGAAGAACTGGAGCATATATTTGATCGTTTCTATCGCATCGATAAAGCCCGAGAGCGAGAAAGCGGAGGAACCGGTTTAGGTCTCGCCATTGCGAAGGAGTTTATTCAAGCACATGGCGGCTCGATTTATGTAAAAAGTAAACTGGGTGAAGGAAGTTGTTTTACGATTCTATTGCCGGTCAAACTTAGTGTGAATAATGATTAAAGCCTTGACAAGATCTTAAGAAGTTAATCGTTGTTTGACCATATGGCTATAGTATTCTTTACTGAGAATTTCATCTAATGGTAATAGGTCTAATACTCAGATGGATTGGAAGTCCATCTGAGTAGGTTCCTTTTATCTTTAGTTGATCGAGTTAACTATAAGAAGGTTGTTACAAAATTGTAAAATACGCAGGATAATCGAAGCAAGGGCAATGTCATCCTGAAGGAGGGACGACTAAAGGATCCAGATCCTTCGCTTAGCTCAGGATGACAATTGGTCTTTTGTTTTTGTAACAGACTATTAACGTCAAAAGGAAGTATATAAAGGAGAGAGAGCATGAACAAAAAATGGGTGACCATCGGAGTACTAAGTGTTTTGGTCTTGGGAGGAGGGTATTGGGGTTATAAAACGTTCACGGCTAAACCGGTAATGTCCCCTAACATCACGGCCAAGGCAAAAATCGGAGATGTCAATAAGGTGATTACCGCGACTGGAACTGTAACGTTTCCTCACACCATTCCCTTAACTTTTCCGGATACCGGGCGGATTGTGGAGCTTAATATCCAGCCGGGTGACGAAGTGAAAGCAGGGCAAGTGCTTGCCAGGATGGATGATACAAAGCTTCAAACCATAGTCCTGCAGCAAGAGGCAAACTTGATGTCTGCCCAATCCAAACTCCAAATCCTCAAAGATGGATTTAATGCTCAAACAAAAGCCCAGGCTGAAGCGGCTCTAGCGAAGGCACAACAGAATTTAATTGTAGCGAAGCAGAATGCAGAACCGAGCTATTTAGCCAACCAAGTCTTCCTTGCCAAACAGACGGTTCAACTGGCAAGTGACGATTTAGCCAAGGCTCAGATGAGTGGAAATTTACCCTCTATTCAATCTGCTCAAAACTCCTTAAACCAGGCTCTGACGGCCTTAAGAACGGCAGAAAATGCTCAAAATGGAGGAGCAGCTCAGGCTTTGGTCTCTGCTCAGGCGGATTTAACATCCGCACAATATCAAGTCGATAAGGAAGCGGATGGACCTAAATCTGGCGATCTTCAATCGGCACAAGCCAGTATTGCTATAGCCCAGGCCCAGCTAGCCAGTGCAAAAACGGATCTGGAAAATGCAACCATTATAGCTCCTACGGACGCAATCGTCGTTAGTTCACCCCTGCAACTGTATGAGTATACCAATGCTTCTTCCATTATTACCCTCACGCCAATAGGGGGTAATCTACAAGTAGATGCGATGATTGACCAGGCGGATATTGTGCAAGTCAAAGTAGGGCAAAAAGTGGATATTACCCTGGATGCCTATCCAGATGAACATAGCAGCGGAACCGTGAGCTTCGTTGCCATCGAAGGGACGATCACTTCGAATGTTACAACCTTTAAAGTCACCGTGACGGTAGATCAAGCCAGTGATAAGCTGCTTTCAGGAATGAATGCCAATCTTGATATCATCGTCGCTGAGGCTAAGGATGTACTAACCGTACCTAGCGAGGCCATCAAAACCAGAGGGACAGAAAAAGGGGTCATGGTTCCTATGACTTCAGGGGATACTAATGTCAAAAAAGAAGATCAAGAATCCCAATCTGATACACAACCTAAGGTTGTGACAAAATCAGGGAGTGGTCAGGCTGGAGCTAATGTCAAATTTATTCCTGTAGAATTTGGCTTAGATGATGGAATGAATGTGGAAGTCAAAAGCGGTTTAATAGAAGGACAAGAGGTCATTACAGTGATTAGTGCACCCGCAACAACTCAAGGTACCACCGGAGGATTTGGTATGGGCGGCGGAAATGCAGGGAGAGCACCAGGAGGAGCTGTAAGGGTTAGATAGCGAAACGGGGGGACAGGTGCACTGTTTCACTTTATGTTCTCTAAGCGGAGCGATAAGTCAGGGAGGAATGTTATTTGATCAATCTCAAAGGGATCGAAAAGATTTATGCTACCGGTGATATTCAAGTAGCGGCTTTAGGTGGGGTGGACCTGCACGTAGGAGCAGGCGAGTTCGTAGCTATAATGGGGCCTTCCGGTTCTGGCAAGTCGACGATGATGAATATTTTAGGCTGCCTGGATACCCCCACGGAAGGAGAGTATTATCTGGACGGAACGGATGTAGCCAAGGCTAGTGGAGATGATTTATCCGTGATTCGGAATCGCAAGATTGGCTTTGTCTTTCAAGGGTTTAATCTCCTGCCCAGGACAATGGCAGTCGAAAATGTAGAGCTGCCCATGCTTTATGCGGGAGTAGGGGGAAAAGAACGGCGAGCCCGAGCTGTTGCTGCCTTGGAATCCGTGGGCCTCGGCGAACGAATTCATCATCGTCCTAAGGAATTATCCGGGGGACAGCAACAGCGGGTAGCCATCGCCCGGGCACTGGTTACAAACCCTTCAATTATCTTAGCGGATGAGCCTACTGGGAACCTTGACAGTCGTTCCAGTGAAGAAGTTATGGCTATTTTTCAACGTTTACACACTCTGGGAAATACCATTATTATTGTCACACATGAACCGGATATCGCCGAATTTACAGAGCGGATTGTGCGTTTCAGAGATGGTCATATTGAAGGGGACGAACTCGTTAAAAACCCTCGTAAGGCTCTAGGGCAAGTTGTTGAGGAGGAAGGAGTTTAAGAGTGAACTTTTTAGAAAGTATCCGGGTCTCTCTCAGAGCTCTGCGAGCAAATAAGCTGCGGTCGGCATTGACCATGCTGGGGATTATTATTGGAGTGGCTGCTGTCATTGCCATGGTTGGCATCGGGAATGGAGCAACCGCTTCCATCACTTCTCAGATTCAAGGCATGGGCTCAAACTTACTTACCATTAGCCCTGGACAATCAAATAATAGAGGGGTTAATGGGGGAGCGGGCAGCTCAGCCAGCTTAACTATGACGGATGTTTCCAAGATTAAAATTGGATCAGCGATAAAAGCTGTTGCACCACTGACCAGTACTAGTGGGCAAGTGGTTTTAGGGTCAGGAAATACCTCGGCAAGTATTAATGGGACCACAGCTGACTATCAAATAATTAAAAATGTCACAATTACAAGGGGACGATTTATCACCCAAGAGGATGTGAACAGCAGTGCAAGAGTAGCTGTCCTTGGCCCCAACGTTGTGGAAAACCTCATGGGGGATCCAAACGCCGATATCATCGGGAAAAATATTAAAATTAATAATGTGCCCTTCCAAGTCATCGGAGTGACGACAGCCACGGGGTCAACAGGATTTGAAAGCAATGATGACATGATTACTGCACCGATCTCGACGATTCAAGCCCGCTTGATCGGGAAAAAGACCGTGCGCAGCATTCTGGTTTCGGCGACATCTGAAGACCTCATGCAAACGGCACAAAATGAGATTACGGCCGCATTGCGCAAAGCCCATAAGATTCAGGACGGTAAAGAGAATGACTTTCGGGTTCAAAATCAGGCCGATATGTTAGAGACTATGCAAAGTGTCACCCAAACCATGACCATGCTTTTGGGCGGAATCGCGGGAATTTCCTTGCTGGTTGGAGGAATCGGAATCATGAACATCATGTTGGTTTCGGTCACAGAACGAACTCGAGAGATCGGAATTCGTAAAGCCATCGGGGCGAAGGGCCGGGATATTTTACTGCAGTTCCTTATTGAGGCAGTGGTACTCAGCGTCTTAGGAGGAGGCATAGGCATCGCCCTCGGCTATGGGGGAGCCAGCTTAGTTGGGAAGGCTTTTGCCCTGGACACCAGTATTTCTCTGACCTCCGTAATAATGGCTTTTGGGTTCTCCGCCGCCATCGGGATAATCTTCGGAGTTTTTCCGGCGCGGAAAGCAGCAGCTATGGATCCTATTGATGCTTTGCGATTTGAGTAAGGGGACGGTGAAAGTAAGGGGTCATTGCACGTTCACACACGTTCCCGTTCACTAGCTCGTTGGATGATGAAGGAATTGCGCCAACCTCTGGGTTGTTCTGCATGTGAACCTGGGTGCAATAGTCCCTTCAGTATCGGCACTCGCTTTATCGTGAACTCCCACTAAAGTGTTCACTTAGCAATGTCCCCTTAATTTCTGGTCGTTTGGGCTGGGAACGGGGATGGTGAAAGTAAGGGGACATTGCACGTTCACACATCAAAAAGAATTAGCAAGAAAGGAAGAACTTTATGATAAAAAAGAAACGGATCCAAAAGGTGTTAAGTCTTCTGTTGATGGTCTTTTTGCTGATTGGTATGCTCCCCGGGGTGTTGATTGCTGCTGAGGAAGAGGGGGAGTACATTACCTTAAGAGGGCTTGAGTTTGTATCAGAAGAAGATTCTACTCTAATTCTTGGGGAACCAACCACCGTTAATCTAAAGTTGAATAGAATTCCAACAAGCAAACTTTTTACAGGAGGGGTCAATGCGACCTTGACTGATCCCGATGGTAAGGTGACACACTATTCCGTATCTGGGGGAAGCGGTTATTACAATATTAATAACGTTATTTTATATACACCTGGAGATTACACTCTCAAGGTTAGTGCTGTTGCTCCGAACAAAGGCTCGGCGACTGGAATCATAAAGGTGCTCGATGCAGTAACTACGGTAACAAATCCTCTAGTAGTTAATAAAGAAAACTCCATTATTGTCAAGCTAACAGATTCCAATGGGAATATTTTGCCCCAACGATCCGTCACCGTTGATGGATCGGATGTTGATGCCAGTCCAGCAAATCAAAGCTATACGACCTTAAATGATGGAACCTTTGTCCTGAAAATGACTCCTACAAAAGCCGGCAATGTAAATATTATCTTTAGCGGCAAGGTTATAGGTACAATACCTGTCAATTCAGCCTTCGAAGTAGGTGATCGCATTGGTTCTCTAGCCATGGATAACGTTGCATTATCGGTTGAAGTTGCCAAGCAAGGCTGGTCCAGCGCCGCGAACGTGATTTTAGCCAGGGATGATCAGTTTTCGGATTCTCTCGCCGCAGCTCCACTTTCTAAGAAACTTGATGCCCCTATCCTGATGACGGGTTCTTCCACTTTAGATTCTCGGACATTAGCAGGCATTCGTGAGCTGGGTGCTCGGAACATATACATCGTTGGCGGTACAGTTGCAATCTCACAGAGTATTGAGGATACCTTGAGCAAGGATTTTACGGTCACTCGAATTGCGGGACAACAAGGCTATGATACAGCAGCCCTGATTTCCGCCCAGGTAGGGATCGATCCTAGCCAAACTGTCTATCTCGCCAATGGGCATGCTATTCCTGATGCCATCGCCATCAGCGCGTTTGCCGGAGCACAAGGAAACCCAATTCTACTTACCAATAGAGACGTGTTACCGGCTTCGACCCTTCAAGCTTTGGTGAATCTGGGGGCAAGTAACGTGGTCTTGCTAGGAGGAACAGCTGTTATCAGTAGTTCAGTGGAAAATCAATTGAATTCTAATTACTTGGTAAAACGTTGGGGTGGCTACGAACGTTATGACACCCAAAGCATTATCTTCCAGAATCTCCTGGACAAGCAAGCTCCTCAATCCCCACTTTACTTTACATCGGGACTAGTTCGCCAGGATGATGTCAGTTGGGGTAAGCCCTATGCCGATGCCTTACTAACCGCTGCCTTAGCGGCTAAAAACGGGGGATTTGTGGCAATGACCCAACCAAACACCATTCCATCCGGTCTAAATTACTATTTGCTCTTCAATAAAGGGTATATCTCAAAGTCAGTTGTAGTAGGCAACAACAGGGGTGTATCCTATAACCTAGAGCAACAACTCCAACAATTGCTGAAGCATTAATAGAGAATGAAGTCGTCCAACTAAGTTGACATCGAGACTTCAGTGACGAAAACATAACAAACCAGTAGCTCAGAGCTACTGGTTTGTTATGTCAAAGACTGTGTCATATCCCTCTACATCATTAAGAAACCAATCATTCTCCAGAAAGGAATGAGAACAGTGAAAATGAAGACAACAGTTAAGATAGTTTTTGCTGCTTGGAACTTAATAAAATCGGATAGCTTAACAATTCCAAAAGAAAAGAAAATCAAGTATAAGACGTATTCATAGGGCAAAATAATTGCGTCGATGGCTATTTGGATGAACATATACCAGGCAGCAGGGTTAATCCCAAAGCTCATAGCAATTTCGGTCAGAGGTAAAGTGAAGGCCGACATAATTGCCAGGGGAGTCATTAAGAAGTTCAGACTAAAGATCATTGTATAGACCGTGCCAAAAATAAACATGATTCCTTTGCCTGCGAGTATGGGCATGATGATTGCGGCGGCAACTTTTCCTAAGCCTAAGGCTCCAGCCGTTGTCCCAATCCCCATACAAGCGGCAGTAAAGATTGCCATTCCATAATTGACGTTTTTGAGATCCTCATTGGTTGCTACATTAAATCCAGGGAAGTAGAGTAACATCGGGAAAATTACAAAGCCCCAGCCAGCCTCTATTTTATGGTATTGAGTCGTTAAGAGGAAGGCAAATAGCATAATACTCATAAGGAGAATCTTTTTTTCATCCAAGGACATTTTTCCTAATTTCTCTAACTGCTCTTTAAAATAATCTTTAGCATTGATAGGGACTGTGGGTTTAAACATTTTGGTGATGATCCAAAACATAAAGGCATAGAAAAGAATGTTTACACTGCTATACATGAAGTACTGAATCCAGGTTAAATTGACTTCACCAGCTACACCTTTGCCCAATCCTGTCAGTAAACCGTAGTTGGCGTTGAAGATGAACCATCCCGGAAGCAGTGAGGAAATGGCTGCGGCCATAGTTATTCCCGCTGTTTCTTTACCTACATTAAGATTCAAGGCTTTGCAAAGACCATAGGCTAAAGCTGCCAAAGGAAAAACCGTATTCCCGGGAATTAAGAGAAAGAGTAGGACTCCCGCCAAAGCTAATCCCCAAATGACTCCGTTATAACTAGCTCCGGTCAGCAGGATGGAGTTATAAGCAATTCGCTTAAGCAAGTTGGTTCGCTCCATAACATTGGCTAGAAATAAACCGCCAATGACAAACCATGGAATATAGGTTGACCAGGGAGCAAAAACGGCTGCAGCAGGTGCTTGAGCAATAACTACATAAGTGATCGGTAATAAAATTGCTACGGCGGTCTGATTTATGTTGCCAAAAATAAAGGTTAGAATTGCGAATAGAGTTATTGTTAAATACAGTCTAATCTGAGGGGTAAAAAGTTCGTTCGTTGGGATTAGCAGAATTGCTAGTGGCAGAGCAAACGTCATGATCATGATCATTAAACTCTTCAGACTCATGGGTTGTTTTTCTGTTTGAACTGACATATGTTAATCCTCCTCTTATATTGTTTTAAAATCCTATCACTGCTATGCCTTGATTTCCTTTCTGTCACCCTTTCTGTATAAGTTATTATCGATTTTGTACCGGGAGTTAAATTAGTTGTGAAGGTTATTTCAAGCACAGTCTAGAGGGTTTTGTGCCGTTTGACCAACAATGTTTTATTGAGACAATACCAACTATTTATTGTAATAATAGTTCTCATTGAAAAAACTAATACTTTTTATCGACCTTACCTTCCTAGCTTGTCTTGAACTTCGAGACTTGTTTGGTTCCCTTGGGGTCCTAAAAACTGCCGAATAGTGCCTTATTGACAAGGTTTGTGAGGGGCACAAAAGCGTAGGGGATTTAGCTAAATAGCCAAATCCCCTACGCTTTTTTATACTAATCAGAAAGTATATAACGTTTGGTTGAATACTGAAAGAATGCTAATACGTGCGAAGACAGTGTCTTCGTCTGCAGCATCAGTGCAACTAAGGCTGACGCCATCGCCTGAAGGCTTGGCGCCAGCCGAGTTTTCTTTATACAGGTGGTAAGATTTCGGGTGTCTTAACAAAGATTTATTGTGACGCATACAGGAAATCCTTGTTTGTGATAAATGTTGCAAATCAACTATACTCAGGGCATAGCAGACCCTCACTAGGCTTTGGTCAGATAAAAACTTAATTGACTTTGATGCGATCAAGATTTAAAAGGGCGATTTACTTGTCATATAGTTTTTATAGATCTCCAGAAGATCTTGACCTGCAGATGAAAGAGGTTGGTATGTGGAAACCAGCCAGCCAAAATCAATACTAGGGCTGTCTTTAATCGGTATTGGGACAATTGATTTTTCGCGATAGAGGTTAAAATCTGTGAGGGTTATAATTCCGATGGCTTTACTGTGGACCATGGATTTTAGGAAAATTTCTCTACTATTTGTTTTTACAATAATATTTAGTTGATTCAAATCCCCAAACATGTGACTTAAGATGTCCAAATAGGGTTTAAGGTTATAGGCCACAATCGGATGACTCTTTATCTCGGATTTTTTTAACATTATCTTCCTACCTAAGGGAGATGACTTAGCAACACAAGCCAAAAACTCATGACTGCTGATTTTTTCAAAGTGAATATTACTAGTTTCAAGACGTTGATAGTCATAATGATCCGGCAGATTAACCAGTCCTATATCCAAAGACCCTTCACTTAGCTTCGTTGCAATCTCATCAGATGTTTGTTCTTCAATGTGAATACTTACTTCGGGATGGTTTTTCCGAAATAAATCCAAGATAGGAGGTAAGTAATTACTCATAAAATTAGTTGCGCCAATGCTAATTTTCTTACTCGAATTTGAACTGTCTATACTGGAATAGGGCTCCATACTCTCGAGTAATCCTTCGTATTTAAGAATAACCTCTTTTGCTTTTTCTACAGCCATGTTACCTGCCTCTGTTAGAGATACTCCTTGGCGACTACGCCGAAGTAAAGGAACATTCAAGTCTGCTTCGAGTTTCTGAATAGCTTGGCTTAAGCCTTGTTGAGAAATGAAGAGATGCTCTGCAGAAAGTGTTATGGATTTTGTTTTTGCTATCTCAACTAAATAATAGAGATGCTCTATACGCATGATTAAACACCTTCCTAGTTGCATTTTTTCAACGGATCAGAAAGTAATCTTTAGGGTCCTCTTTCAATACGTCATCCTGGGCGCAGCGAAGGATCTAGATCCTTCAGTCATCCTTCCTTCAAGATGACACATCACTCGAATTGTTTTCATAGCAAAGACATGTATAGTAAAAAGACGCGTAGCGTTTTTATTAAATTCGCCATAGCTAAGGGACATTTATGTTTATTATACACATTATAGATCCCATTACAAAGTTCTCACCGCGGGCCCCACTTCCATTTGAAAAAGTGGAAGTCTTAGATAAAAAACTAAAAACGATTAAAAATTAAAAGGAGAGAGAAAAGCATGAAACACTATTTAGAAACTCAAAAACACTTAATTACCTTACAGTATGAATCTGAAGAGAAGTTTTTATCTGAGTTTAAATCCGGTAACTACACGTTTGAAAATCCGTACGTTGTTAAGAATCCATATTTGATAAACCCACTGGCTGCGGTGATTTGCTTTAATACCGAAGAAGAAGTTGCTGTAAAAGTAACTGTCAAAGGTAAAGCCGTTGAAGGGGATTTTGAACATACGTTTGGTGCAGCCAAGGAACACGTGCTGCCTATTTATGGATTATATGATGCTTATGAAAATACCGTCGTCTTAACACTGGAAAATGGTAGTTCATCTGAGGTTAAAATTGAAGTAGAAGAATTAAAGGTTAACAGAGCTTTTTCTTGTGAGACCACCTATGAGTATTTTGGTAAAGACCTTATGTTTATATCAACAACTACTCCTCTAGTTGATTCCGCCAGAACGTGTGGTTTTGATTATGCTGGTGATTTAAGATGGGTGATGACGGAAAAAGCAAGCTGGGATATTAAACAACTAGCGAATGGGAGACTTTTAGTAACCTCTTACCGCTCAATGCAAAAGCCCTACTATACTGTAGGACTTATGGAGATGGGCTTTTGCGGTAAGATTTACACCGAATACAGGCTGCCGGGGGGGTACCACCATGATGCCGTAGAATTAGAAAACGGTAACTTATTAGCTGCTTCGGATAATGATTTTAATGAATCTGTTGAAGACTTTGTTGTGGAAATCGATAGAGAAACTGGTGCAATCGTTAAGTCTTGGGATTTGCTTGAAATTTTGCCCAGGGAAAAAGGCAAAGCAGGAGACTGGAATCATCATGACTGGTTTCACAATAACTCCGTTTGGTATGACAAACCCACCAATTCCATCACTATGTCGGGTCGGCACCAGGATGCTGTCATTAACTTCAATTATGATACCGGCAAATTAAACTGGATAATTGGTGATTCTGAAGGCTGGGGAGAAGAATGGCAAAAATACTTCTTTAAAAATGTCACGAAAGGTGACTTTGACTGGCAGTATGAGCAACATGCGGCGAGGATTTTGCCCAACGGAGACGTCTTCATGTTTGATAACGGAACCTATAGATCCAAAACCACGGAAAACAGGGTGCCGCCTGAGGACAATTTCTCCAGAGGGGTTATTTATCGAATCAATACGGACAAAATGGAAATAGAACAAGTCTGGCAGTACGGTAAAGAAAGAGGCTCAGAATTCTATTCTCCCTATATCAGTAACGTGGATTCCTATGGTGAAGGACACTACATGGTGCACTCAGGCGGTATCTCAACTTTTAGGGGAAAGCATACCGACGATTTGGGGGCCATGCAGTTAAATAAACATAAAGACGAACACATCCACTTGACCTTGGAATCTATTACTGTAGAATTGTTCAATGATGAAGTTAAGTATGAATTAAAGGTTAAAGGCGGAAACTACTACAGAGCCAGAAGACTTACGTTATATAATGAAAAAACGAACCACGGACTGGGTAAAGGTAAATTCTTAGGTGGTTTTGGAGTTAACCCTGAATTTGGTCTGAAAGTTAAGTTTAAAGAAGCCAGCGAGGAACTACCGAAAAAATATGCTGTCTCCTTGGTGCTTGAAGAAGATCGCTTAGCACTGCGTGGTACGTTTGTGGAAGGTTCCCAGGTGCTGCTAGAACTAAAAGGTGCAGATAGTTCCAAGTTCTATTTAGTACCCACTGATGCACATGACATCACAGCGGCCTGTGTATCCTTTGAAGAACAGAAGGAAAATGATATTCAGTATTATGTGAGCAGAGAAGGACTATCTGGCGAATTTGATCTGTATTTAAATATTGATAACCTCAAATACGATGTTAAATCATCCGTAAAACTATAACTGGGTTAAAAGGGACACCTTAAGGAAAAGGAGTGGATTTTGTGAAAGAAGTAGTATCCATATTAAATGACCAGTCGGCTATTGGCTATTTAGCTACCATTGATGAGGGTAAGCCTAGAGTCAGACCTTGGGGATTCATGTTCGAAGAAAACGGCAGGCTCTATTTTTGTACGGCAAGTACTAAAGATGTTTATAAGCAGCTTACAACTGTACCGTATATAGAATACTCAAAAACCACACAAGACATGGTTTGGGTAAGAGTCAGCGGGGAGATCAAATTTGATGATGATCTAAAGATGAAGGAGAAAGTGTTTGAACATGCGCCTTCAGTCAAAATGATATATCAGTCACCAGAGAACCCGATCTTTAAGGTCTTTTATTTAGAGCATGGGAAAGCAAGTATTAATGACTTCTCACCAAATCCTCCGAAGTCATTTGAGTTTTAGACAGAGTTTCAACTTAGCAGAGTAGAAGATTTGCCATAGCCAAATCCTCTACTCTGTTTCTATGTGCAGGCATTTATCTAGTTGTCCTCTAATAGTCGTCCCTAAAATATTTTTCATAAGACTAATATAAAGAAGGAATAGCTAAGGGGATGGAGAAATAATATTTAATTGGACTAGTCCACCAGGCCAAAAATGACTAAACCAAACATATGATAGATGGGGCTAGTAGGTTGTTAGTTTAGAAAGGTGATTTTGATGGAGCTAGATCGGAAAAGCGGTGTGCCCTATTACATCCAGCTTAAGGAGCAGATTCGGCGGCGAATTACCCAGGGAATTTGGCCGGCAGGAACTAAGCTGCCCACGGAACGTGAGTTAGCTAAAAGTTTAGCTGTCAGCCGAAATACCGTCAGTCAAGCTTATAAGGAGCTGGAGAGTGAAGGAATCTTATGCTCAGTTCGAGGAAAAGGGACCTTCGTTGAGGATACTTCATTGATAATGCAGCAGGAGAGTCGTAAAGAAAAGGTCTTACGTATTGTCGATTTGGCTATGGAAGAGGCAGTAGGGCTTGGCTTCTCGATTGATGACTTTGTGTCCTTTGTACATGTGCGTGGAATGGAGAAGAAAGATCTGCTTTCTCGCATGAAAGTGGCATTTCTAGTAAGCAACCCTGAACAACTCGCCGATGTTAATTGGAATCTCGGTCCAGGAGTCAGCCTCCTACCCATATTACTTTCGGAGCTTCAAGAATCTCCCCGAGCACTGGAGTGCTTAGCAGGAATGGATATGGCGATTACTGGAACAGCTCATCTTGCCGAAGTAAAAATTCTTTTGGGCAAGCTTCACATTCCTATCCTGGGGATTTCCCTCCAACCGAAACTTGATACAATTGTACGTATTGCCAAATTAGCCATGGGTCGTGACTTGGCTTTGGTATGTGAAAGCAACCAGTATGCAGAAAAAATAAAACTTGCCCTTAGACAAGCTGGATTATACCCATCGTTTAAAACCCTAATTCAACCAAATGAGGCAATTCTTCGAGAGGTTTTACCGGAATGCGGCGCTGTAATTATAGCTCCCAGGCTGCGATTTGGCGTGGAAAAAGTGCTTCCGGGCAACATGGAATGTATTGAGTTTCGCTTTGAACCTGATGCTGGGAGTCTTAATCTACTCAGAGGAGCTTTGCTGGAATTAAAGGGGGAAAAGTTTTGAAGAAACAACGCGTTATCGGTATGTTTGATTCAGGCGTCGGTGGACTTACCGTGATGAAAGAGATATTAGAGCGACTCCTCGATGTTCGCATCGTTTATTTTGGAGATACAGCTCGGGTTCCCTATGGAAACCGTTCTCGTGAGGAACTCGTCCGGTTTGGAGAGGAGATCGTCACATTTCTGATTGGGCAAGGGGCTGAGGTGATTGTCGTAGCCTGTAATACCAGTTCTGCCACCGCGCTTCCACTGCTAAGGGATCGGTTTGATGTCCCCATGATTGGCATGGTTGAACCGGGGGCCCGTTTAGCAGTTGAAAAAACCATTGCGGGAAGAATTGGACTAATTGCCACGGAAACCACCGTGCGCAGTAAAGCCTATGCCTCTGCAGTGAGTCGTGCCCTGGCTAAGGGTTGTTTACCTGAAGACTCAACACTCCGGGAAGCTTGGCAGCATGGGGAACAGCCAATCACTCTAAGCAAAGCACAAGGTTGCCCTCTTTTTGTACCCTTGATCGAAGCAGGACTGGCTAATTCCGTGGAAGCAAGAGGAATTGCCCGAACCTACCTTGCACCCCTCCATGCCGCCGGTGTAGATACCCTTATTTTAGGGTGCACTCATTACCCCTTCCTCGAACCGGTGATTAGAGAAATCTTAGGAGAGGATGTATTAATCGTCGACCCGGCTTTAGCCGTAGTAAAAGAACTCGAGATATTATTACAGCATTTGGATGAGTGGGAACGAGTGGGACTAATTGGTTCAGAGGCTACGGCTCCAGTTAAAAGACAATGGCGAGCGCGCTACTACGTTAGTGGAGATCCAGAGCTCTTTAAGCAAGTCGGAAACACTCTTCTCCAAGAACCCATTGATCACGTAGAACAAATAATAATGGGCGAATAAAAGCATGACAGGGGGAATTAGTGTGGAACAAAAGACGGTGGTACTAGGGGTTATCGGATCCGATGTTCATGCCGTTGGGAATCGGATCTTGGATTATGCCTTTACCCAAGCAGGTTTTAAAGTGATCAACATCGGGGTGCTGGCGACACAAGAGGAATTTATTCATTCGGCCATTGAAACCAATGCAGACGCCTTATTGGTCTCCTCCTTATATGGTCACGGAGAAATGGATTGCCGGGGTCTGCGTGAAAAGTGTCAGGAGACAGGGATTGGCAAGATTTTAATCTATGTGGGCGGCAATTTGGTAGTCGGTAAACAGGACTTTGAATCTGTGCGAGAACGATTTTTGGCCATGGGCTTTGACCGTGTTTACCCACCAGGGACTTTGCCTGAAGGTCCAATTGAGGATTTACGCAGAGACTTAGGTCTGACGATAGATTAAAGGGGGAATGGACATTGCAAGCAGTCCTTCTCATTGATTTTGGTAGTACATACACCAAAGTTACAATAGTAGACCTCGATAGGGAAGAAATCGTAGGAACGGCTCGAGCGGGTACAACTATCGAAACGAACATAATGGATGGTTTGAAAGCAGCCTTGGCGCAGATTCCTGAGCCAGATGGAGGATGGAAGTTTGTCCGGAAGCTCGCTTGCAGCAGCGCCGCAGGTGGTCTAAAAATGATTGCCAGCGGTTTAGTCAAAGAGTTAACAGCAGAAGCAGCAAGACGTGCAGCCTTAGGAGCGGGTGCACGGGTCCTGGAGGTCTTCAGCTATGAGTTAACCGAGCAGGACCTTGAAAGAATTGCCCATTTGAAGCCGGATATTCTTCTGCTGGCAGGAGGGACTGATGGTGGAAACAGGGAAGTGATTTTAAAAAATGCCGAAATGTTAAGTAAGCTGCCCATTGGTCTCCCGGTTGTGATTGCAGGCAACAAAGTGGTGGCCCTTCAAGCGGCAGACATCCTAAAAAAACGGCATGGGACCGTTGTTGTGGCAGATAATGTAATGCCTGAGTTGGGTGCATTATCCGTAGAGTCTGCTCGTTTAGCCATTCGAGAAGTGTTTTTAACCCATATTATCCAAGCCAAAGGATTGGACAAGGCGGAGGAATATTTAGAGAGAATCTTGATGCCCACCCCGTCAGCGGTGCTTTCGGCAGCAGAACTTCTGGCAGAGGGACACCAGTCTGAACCGGGAATGGGAGAACTAATGATTGTAGATGTTGGTGGTGCCACGACGGATGTACACTCGATTGCTAAGGGTGACCCGAGTAAACCCGGTGTTATGCTAAAGGGCTTACCAGAACCTTATGCCAAACGGACGGTGGAGGGAGATCTGGGGATGCGCTATAGTTCAGAGGCCTTAGTTGAAACAGCTGGAAAACCCTTGAGGGACTATCTGGGTTGGACCGAGGACCAAGTGACTAGTCAACTAAACCTCTATAAAAAAGATCCCTTGCGGATTCCTCAAAGGTCGGAAGAGGAGAAGTTTGATGTGGCTCTGGGTCGAATGGCTGTAGGCTTGTCGGTGGATCGTCATGTGGGAACCATTGAAGTAGTTTATACCCCCTTCGGAGCAAGCTATATCCAAAATGGAAAGGATTTGACACCTTTAGCAGTGGTGATAGGAACAGGAGGAGTCCTGCTTCATCATCCAGACCCCTTGGAAATCCTGCAGGGAGCAAGCTTTAATCCTATTGAACCAACAATTCTTAAACCACAAAATCCCGTGTTCTACTTGGATAGCCAGTATATTTTAGCAGCAATGGGACTACTTCGAGAAGTGTCGCCACTAGTTGCACTTCGGATGATGAAAAAATACATTGTAAAACTTTAGGAGGGTTTAGGAGATGGAATTAACAGTGCGACAAATGGATGCCGAAGAATTTCAGCGTCAACGGCAGGAAGTCTTGGGACAATGGCAAACAGGTAAAGATGTCTTTTTTGAAGAAGCAGTCGAGTATCATAAATCCCTGCCCAAGAGCAAAATATTTGCGGAAAAACTCGCCGAAGGAAAAGCAAAAGGGATCACCTTTGCTCAACCTCGCGCTGGTGTAGCCCTCCTGAGTGAACATATCGAGTTGCTGCGTTTCCTTCAAGATGATGGTGGAGCAGACTTCCTACCATCGACCATTGATTCTTATACCAGACAAAATCGTTATACGGAAGCTCAGGCAGGGATTGAAGAAAGTGCTATGATTGGCCGCTCAATGCTCAACGGATTTCCAGCTGTAAACCATGGGGTTGCGGCTTGCCGTCAAGTAGTGGAAAGTGTCCAAGTGCCAGTTCAAGTTCGCCATGGGACTCCAGATGCTCGTCTACTTGCAGAGATCACCATTGCCGGTGGTTTTACGGATTACGAAGGAGGCGGCATCTCTTATAACATTCCTTACTCAAAAGATGTTTCTATTGAACGTACGATTAAATACTGGCAGTATGTGGACCGCCTTATCGGACTGTACGAAGAACAAGGGGTAAAAATCAATCGTGAGCCCTTTGGACCATTGACTGGAACTCTTGTACCACCTGCTATTTCTCATGCTGTTGCTGTAATAGAAGGAATTCTTGCAGTCGCTCAAGGTGTTCGCAGTCTGACCCTCGGGTATGGACAATGTGGTAATCTCATTCAGGATGTTGCCGCCCTGCATACCTTACCGGTTCTGGCAGAAGAGTACTTAGCAAAACTAGGTTTGCCAAAGGTAATGATCACCACTGTCTTTCACCAATGGATGGGTGGTTTCCCTCAGGATGAGGCCAAAGCTTTTGGGGTCATATCCTGGGGAGCGGTGACGGCAGCTTTAGGTAAGGCTACAAAAGTTATCGTGAAATCCCCCCATGAAGCCTTGGGGATTCCCACTAAAGAAGCCAATGCTTCAGGAATCCGTGCTACGAAACAGATTTTGACCATGTTGAAAGATCAAACCTTGCCCATGACGCCGGAGCTTGCCCTAGAAGAGGAAATGATCCTAGCAGAAACCAGAACCATCCTTGATCGAGTCCTTGAATTAGGGGAAGGAGATATTGCAGTCGGTACGGTCCGCTCCTTTCAAGCGGGGGTCATAGATGTTCCCTTTGCTCCCAGTCGGTATAATGCCGGCAAGATCCTACCGGCTCGTGACTCCGCAGGAGCAGTGAGATTATTAGATTTTGGAAATATTCCCTTCGATGGAAGAATCAAGGAATTTCATCAAGAACGCATCGCACAGCGTGGTCGAGACGAAGATCGAGATCCTTCCTTCCAAATGGTCATTGATGATATATATGCCATTGGGAAGGGGATGCTCGTTGGGCGGCCAAGGGGTTAGTGAAACAGGGGGACAGGTCAACTGTTTCAGGTGTCCGAGGGCTGGGGGCGACGTTGCTTGAGACCCGTTCGCGACGGGCGCTCGCAGGCCAAACTAACACTCAAGCTTCGGCTACGGACGGGGCGGAACACATGTGTTCCGGCCAAAGCGACATCCGTGTCGCATGGCCGGCGGAACACGTCCGTGTGTTCAGCCCCGTCCTCCGCCTGCGCTTTCGTGAAGTTTGGCTGGCTGCTCGCTTTAGTCGCTCTCTTCGTCTCAAGCAACGTCTACTTTATGTAGACGGGACGGTTAGGGTGAAACAGGGGGACAGGTTAACTGTTTCGCGCAGCGGGGACAAGCGGATAAGTCCCCGTCCCCTTTCTACCCTTGTCTAACATCTAAGAAGGAGGGTATATTTAATGAAAATAATCGACGTGATTGCTTCACCAGGGCTTACGGGTTTTTATTTCGATGACCAACTGGCGATTAAATCGGGGGTAACTCACGATGGTTTTACATATCTGGGGGAACCTAAAACGCCGGGGTTTAAGGCGGTTCGTCAACGGGGCGAATCAATTTCTGTTTTGCTTATTTTAGAAGATGGGCAAGTGGCTTCGGGGGATTGTACTGCTGTTCAATACTCTGGGGCAGGCGGTCGGGATCCCCTGTTTTTGGCTGAAGATTTTATTCCCATCATTCTAGAGGAAATTGCACCTAAACTGATTGGACAGGAGCTGGAGTCTTTCCGCAAGTTGGCAGGTCTTGTTGAAAGCTCAAAGCGGCAAAATGGAGAACGTTACCATACTGCAATCCGCTATGGGGTGAGCCAAGCAATTCTTGACGGAGTGGCTAAGGCACAAAGGAAAACCATGACGGAAGTAATTCTTGAGGAATATGAGCTGCCGATGGTTCTCGAACCTGTCCCGATTTTTACTCAAACTGGAGATGATCGCTATGAAAATGCTGATAAAGCGATAATAAAACGTGCTGGGGTCTTACCTCATGCCCTGATTAATAATGTGGAGACAAAGTTGGGCAAAAATGGAGAACTGCTCCTAGACTACGTAGAGTGGCTCCGAAACAGGATTCTAAAGTTAGGCGGTGAGGATTATCGCCCTGTTTTACATATTGATGTATACGGGACGATTGGATTAGCCTTTGAGGATAATGTAGAGCGCATGGTCGAATACTTTGAAAAACTAGAAAAAGCTGCGGCTCCCCTGCACTTACGAATTGAGGGTCCAATGGATGCCGGAAGTCTAGAAGGCCAAATTGAACAGCTTAAGGCCTTGCGTGTTGCCTTGAAGGCCCGAGGAATTAAGGTGGAAATCGTAGCTGATGAGTGGTGCAATACTTACGAGGATATTGTAAAGTTCGTGGATGCCCAAGCGGCAGATATGGTTCAAATAAAAACTCCTGATCTGGGTGGGATTCAAAACACCATTGAAGCGGTGATCTATGCCAAGAAATACGGAGTGGGCGCTTATGTCGGTGGATCCTGCAATGAAACGGATTCAGGAGGACGGACCGCGGTTCATGTCTCTCTTGCTGCTCGTCCGGATCAAATGCTTGCCAAACCGGGCATGGGAGTGGATGAAGGGTACATGATTGTACATAATGAAATGAATAGGACGCTTGCTGTATTAAAAAGGGTCGCGAGATAAACTCGCGACCAAGTATTCCCAGGGGACGTATTTAAGTGCTAAGGGACAGAACTAACAGGGACGTTTATACTTGATTAAACACTGCTCCTAAATCTATCACTAAGTCGGAAAACAAAGATACGGTTATACTATCTTCTTCTGTGTACATTTCAGGACGACTGAATCCCTATCTATTTTAATCGATGACGGAGATATTATCTCAATAATCATATCCGGGGCCCCATTACAGCCCTTACATGCACTCTACGCGACTTGCTTAACATTTTACCCTAGATCCTATAAAATAAGACATATTCATTGTTCAATAAAGGAGCAGACAACTACATGAGTAAAATCGGTTTAACTACCACGGTGCCTGTTGAAGTGATTTATGCAGCGGGAGATACACCAGTTGATTTGAACAATATTTTTATTACTAGTTCCGAAGCAATGCGTCGCTTGGAGGAAGCAGAGTTGGCGGGTTTTCCACGCAATGTGTGCGGTTGGATTAAAGGGTTGTATTCCACTGCTTTGCAAAATCCAGAGATTCAGAAAATAGTTGCCGTAACACAAGGGGATTGTAGTAATACCCATGCTTTAATGGAGACTTGGGAAGTAGAGGGGATCGAGATTATTCCCTTTGCCTTCCCCTATGACCGAGATCCGGACATGCTTCGTCTGCAAATGGACAAGCTAATTAATGTCTTGGGAACAACCTGGGAGGATGTGAATCTGCAAAAGAAACGTCTTGATCAGGTCCGTTCCTTAGCCTGGGAAATAGATCGATTGACCTGGGAAGAAAATAAGGTAGGGGGTTTTGAAAATCACCTCTACCTAGTTTCTTGTTCGGATTTTAACGGAGACCCTGAGGGTTTTGCTCATGAGATGGAGGAGTTTATACAGAAAGCCAGCAAGAGGGAACCTTTATCAGAGCGTTCTCACCCTGGATTACGTAAGAAAAAGCGGGAAATCCGCCTCGGTTTTATTGGCGTCCCACCAATTTTTCCGGAGTTATACGATTTTCTAGAAGAACATGGAGCTAGGGTTGTATTTAATGAGGTACAGAGGCAGTTTGCAATGCCCTTTAAGACGGATGACATTGTCGAACAGTATCGCCTCTACACCTATCCCTATAAAGTTTTTCTCCGCTTAGAGGATATCGCTCGAGAAGCAGAGCTTCGCCAACTCGATGGAATCATCCACTATACCCAAAGTTTTTGTTATCGACAAATAGAAGATCAAATTATCAGAAAAAGATTAGATTATCCCATCTTAACCTTAGAAGGAGAAAATCCAACTGGACTAGATGCGCGAAATAAAATGAGGTTAGAGTCTTTTTTGAGTATGCTCGAAGAGTAGTGAAAGGAGACATCATGTCGACACAACAAACCCTATGTGGGGTTGATCTGGGAAGTCGGAGTGTGAAAATTGCTCTCATGATGCATAGGGCTGAAGGGGAGGGCTTAGAGATCCTTCGGCTCGAAAGCTTGGATACGATCCGCTTCTACCGGGAATATGGTCGTAAACAGGGGGATAAACTAGCCGTGGACTTCGAAGCTCTAGGATTACCTAGAGTTGACAGCTTGGTATCGACTGGATATGGTCGTAACACCTTGGAATTAGCTGGTGGTGAGGCGATTCCCGAGCTTAAGGCCCACGTCATGGGTGCGATTTATCAGACGGGTCTCAAGGATTTTACCTTGGTGGATTTAGGTGGACAAGATAGTAAAATCATTCAGGTTCGAAAGGGCAGAATGATGGACTTCTTAACCAATGATAAGTGTGCAGCTTCTTCTGGGCGGTATTTGGAAAATATGGCGACGATACTTGATGTGTCTCTCGAGGAACTGGGGCAATATATCCATGCTCCCGTAGAGTTGAATTCTACCTGTGCGGTGTTCGGCGAAAGTGAACTAATTGGTAAAATTGTCGAGGGATATCCGCTGGCTGAGCTAGCCGCTGGAGTGAACGCGACCATCGTTAAACGTATAATACCTCTTTTGCGTTCCTTCCCCGGAGAGGTCATCGTCTTTACCGGAGGTGTTGCACACAACCAAGCTGTCGGCAAACTTATGAGAACGGGATCAGGTCGTCATATTGTGATACCTCAAGAGCCTCAGTTTAATGGAGCAATCGGGTGCTGCGCCTATGCAGCTCAGTAAATGAAGTGAAAAGTAAGAACCGATCTACCCTCACTGACAGTAGTGGGGGCCTTTTAATCACCAAGGTAATAAAATATACTATTCCAAGAATAAACATAGAAAATATTAATATGAATCATATTATTATGGTATGGAATGATTATGATTTAAAGATGAATTCGATAGAATCACTGGCTTTCAAGGGATAGTGATTAATAGATAAACTAAATTGCTATAATAAATAATCATAATAAAAACACGGAATATGGCTCCCATTTTCAGTAAAGAAGCTTTATAATTAAGATAGTGCAATATATAACAAATTAACTTACCCTAAGCACTAGTGTATGGGCCAATGAGCCGAAGAAATTTTTTGGAGGTCGACTTATGCAAAAATTGCTAGATGGGCTAATTAAGTTTAGACAAAAGGACTTCGAAGAACATAAGAATCTATTTAGTAAATTAAAACGTCGTCAAGAACCACATACTTTGTTCATCGCCTGCTCCGATTCGCGAGTCATGCCAGAAATGATCACAAAATCATTACCAGGTGAATTGTTCGTCGTGCGAAATGTCGCCAACGTTGTTCCACCTTATAAGGAAACACATCAGGAATATGTTGCAACTACCTCGGCAATTGAATATGCTGTTAAGGCCTTAAAAGTAGAAAATATCGTTGTATGTGGTCACTCTAATTGTGGGGGTTGTGCTGCAATTTATTACCCCGATGACGTACTAGATAATTTGCCGGATACAAAGAAATGGCTGGAATTAGCAGCGAATGTTAAGAAGAGGGTTATGACCCAGCTAAAAGACGATGACGATGACTATACGAAGGAATGGCTAACAGAGCAAATTAATATTCTCGAGCAAATTAAACATCTGTTAACATACCCCTATATTAAAGAAAAGTATCAAAATAAAGAACTGAATATTTATGGCTTCTATTACATGATTGAAACCGGTGAGGTTTTTATCTTCAACTATGAAAATGGAACGTTTGAGCTATCCAACTAAATGTGGAATCAGGTTCCCTTAAGCGTTCCCAGAGTATTCCGAACCCCTGTCATTTGATATAATGACGACAAGGGTTCGGAATATTTAATTTTAGGGTATATTAAGGGTTGAGCACAGACTTGTGGAGAAGTTGAGGTGAGTAAAAACTGTGAGAATCACGAAAGTAGCTAAAGCTGGGACCTTAGAGTCTAATGACATTTTAATAATGGTTAGTCCAAATGAAGGTGAAACTATTGAGCTCGAACTTGAAAGCATTGTTATGAAGCAATTCGGAGAGGCCATTGAGCAAGTGATTTTACATAAGGTACAAGAAATAGGAGTTAAGGGTATAACTATTAAGGCTCAGGACAAAGGAGCCTTAGATTATACTATTGCGGCAAGGGTCGAGACGGCTATCAAGCGATCCCTCTAAACACTACATAATTACTGCAAGTTTCATAATTTTTGTTTAATAAAAGCATAAATTTATTCAAAGAATCAAAGTAAAAAGTTAGGATGGGTTAACGTGGAAAAGTTGAGAAGAACGATGCTTTTTATGCCAGGTAATAACCCGGGAATGCTTCAAGATGCTGCAATCCTTGGGGCAGATTCGATTATTCTAGATTTAGAGGATGCGGTAAGTCTAACAGAAAAAGATAGTGCCAGGATTTTAGTTAGAGAAGCGATTAAAACCATCGATTACTCTCAGGTAGAGGTGGTGGTTCGAGTTAACCCCTTGGATACAGAGTTCGGACCGCAAGATATAGATGTGATTGCCAGAGTTAAACCTGATACCTTGTTAATTCCTAAGGCAAACGAAGAAGGTATTAAGCTTGTGGATAAACTCCTCGATAAGCTGGAAAGAGACGAAGAATTTACCCCCGGAAGCATAAAAATCATGGCACTCATCGAAACAGCCCTTGGGCTGGAAAATGTCTATAACGTCATTCGGGCTTCCAAGAGAACCGTTGGGGTATTGCTGGGAGGAGAAGATTTAACCGCCGATCTAGGCATAGAACGAACCCGAGAGGGAGAGGAAATCTTCTATGCCCGCAATAAAATAGCAACCGTCTGTAGGGCTTTAAAAGTGGATGCTATCGATACCCCCTTCACCGATATCAATGATTATGAGGGGCTGAAAAAGGATACAGCTAAGGCGAAAAGTTTGGGACTGACGGGAAAAGCAGTCATTAATCCCAGACAAATAGAAACGATTCATTCCGTCTTCGCACCGACGATCAAAGAACTGGAACAGGCCTTCAGAATTTTGGAGGCTATGAAGGAAGCAGAAGAAGAGGGGAAAGGATGTTGTTCCTTAGATGGTAAAATGATCGATGCTCCTGTCATTAATCGAGCAACTTGCACCATCGATCAAGGCCTAAGGCTTGGACTTATTAGTGAAGGTGGAGCAGAATGAAACATATATTAAGCAGAGAAATCCCGGATTATATTGAGGGTTATGGAAGTGTTAAGCCTTTTCAAGGTACTTTTAGTGATATTGGAGCAAAAACAAGAACTGCTGTAAAGCTAACCAGTGTCATGCCAAATCAGCAAAAGGTAATACTGAACTTAGAGGAAGCCTTAGATAAGCTTAACATTATGGATGGAATGACGGTCTCCTTTCACCATCATTTAAGAAATGGAGATTTTGTACTAAATAAGGTCCTAGAAACGTTGGCCGCAAGAGGAGTTAGGGATCTAACGGTTGCGGCGAGTTCGATTTTCCCGATTCATGCACCCCTCGTTAAGCATATAGAAAACGGAGTCGTAACGGGTCTGGTTTCTAATTACATATCGGGCCCCGTGGCTGAAGCGGTATCGAAGGGGAAATTAAAGAAACCTGCTATCATGCAAACTCATGGCGGACGGGCTAGGGCTATCGAAAGCGGAGATCTGCATATTGATGTGGCCTTTTTGGCAGCCCCCACAGCAGATACCTATGGGAATATTAATGGAGTGTACGGCAAGGCTGCCTGTGGGTCCTTAGGTTATGCCGTTGCAGATGCTGAGTATGCGGACAAAACCGTTGCAGTAACCGATCATTTAGTGCCCTATCCCGCCTCTCCTATTGAAATCAGCCAAGCCTTCATAGATTATGTGGTTGAGATTGACTCTATTGGAGATCCTAAGGGTATTGTTTCGGGGACAACGAGAATTACCAAGAATCCGGTGGCACTTATTATTGCTAAAAGGGCTGCCGAGGTGATTAAAGCTTCCGGTTTAGTTCAGGACGGCATGTCCTTTCAAACTGGAGCCGGCGGAACCTCCCTCGCTGTTGCTGCGGAGCTGAAGAAGATAATGCAGCAGGAAGGCGTGGTTGGAAGTTTTGCTTCCGGCGGAATTACTGGATATCTGGTGGAAATGCTGGAAGAAGGACTTTTTAGAACCCTTTTTGATGTCCAATGCTTTGACTTAAAGGCCATAGAGTCTTATAGAGACAATCCAACCCACCAATTTATGTCCGCCTCCATGTACGGTAATCCCCATACAAAAGGAGCGGTGGTAAACAATCTAGATATTATGATTCTGGGAGCAACGGAAATTGACACAAATTTTAATGTGAATGTCACAACGGGCTCAGATGGAGTTATTATGGGTGGTTCCGGTGGACATAGTGATACAGCGGCAGGGGCTAAATTAGCGATTGTGGTTACCAATCTTATGAAGGCAAGATTACCCATTATTAAAGATAAAGTGATGACGATCACGACTCCTGGTGAAAGCATCGATGTCGTCGTCACTGAACGAGGAATCGCTGTTAACCCCAGAAGAGTAGATTTGCTAGAAAAGCTGAAGACCACCAGGCTTCCCTTGATGACCATCAACGAATTAAAACGATTGGCTGAAACCATGACCGGAGTCCCAAAGACCATCGAAACCTCGGAAGAAATTGTGGCCGTTGTGGAGTATCGGGATGGAAGTATTATTGATGTCGTGAGGAAGGTTAAGTAGAGGGAGAGTGGGAGACGAAGGAAGCAGAGGTGATTGAATGGTCTACGGCGCTCACATCGAAAGAGTCAATCTTAAGAATAAGGTAGAACGAGATGAGGTCGAAACTTTTCTAAAAGGCTTTGACCTAGTCTTAGATCAGGATGTGGATTTTACCTTCATTATAAGAGATGGAGTATGGAATCCAGCGTGTAAGGGTAATTCCCTTGTTGCAACCTGCTCCAAAGCAAAAAATGTTCTGAAATGCTTTGCAGTACAGGACGAACTCCAGGGTGAGGGAATAGCCTCGGCCCTGATTTCTGCTTTAATCGATAAACTTTTTAGTCAAGGAGTCTACCATTATTTTGTGTTTACAAAGCCCTGCCAAGCTCCCGTCTTTTCGGCCTTGCATTTCAAATTAATCCATAGCAATCCCGAGGTTGCACTCTTAGAAAATGGAATTTACGATATCCACCAAAAGTTAGAGGAAATGAAAAGGAACTATCAGGTTGGAGATGCAGAAAAGGCGTCTTTGGTGATGAATTGTAATCCCTTCACCTTAGGACACCAATTCTTGATTGAAAAAGCATCTCAAGATAATTCAGAGGTCCTCGTGTTTCTTGTTGAGGAGGATCGATCACTATTTCCTTTTGAAACGAGATTTGATTTGGTTTCAAAGGGAGTAGCGCATTTGAAAAACGTCAAGGTCATACCCAGTGGTGAATATATTATCTCCTCGGCTACATTTCCTGCTTACTTTTTAAGGGAAGAGGGGGTCAGACTCAAGGCTTACGCAGATTTAGATTCCTCCATTTTTGGGAAGTATTTCAGCATGCACCTTAATATCAAGAAGAGATATGTGGGAGAGGAACCCTATTGTCCGGTTACAAAAACCTATAATGAGACATTGAAGTTAGTGCTTCCTAATTACGGGGTTCAGCTGCATGAAGTTAGAAGAAAGGCCTTTGGAGACAAGGCGATCAGTGCTTCCATGGTTAGAAGCCTACTCAAGAAGGGGGATACTCTAAATCTGATCAGTCTTTTGCCCGAAGTCACCTTAAAGTTTCTAAATACAAGTCAGGGAAGGGAGATCGTGGAGAAGATAAAATCCAGTAATTCTCCACACTAAAGGAATGAAGGAATACACGGCAGAGGATCTCCTTGAAGCAAGGGAGAGAAGGGCTGAGTTCATTAACGCCCTTCTAAAACGTTATCAAACACCCTTGCTAGTGATGAGAGTAAATTATCCTGGACTTAAGAAAACAAATGATCTAACCTTGGCTATTATTTATGATATAAGTGCCTTGATTTGCAAAATGTTAGGGGCAAGGATATCTTACAAATCCATGCAAATAAGCGCGGAGGGCCCTATTTTTTTGGCGGTAGTAAAAGAAGAGGCTATAGCTTTAAAGACGACGGTGGTTGATCTGGAAGAAAGACATACCCTTGGACGTTGTTTAGATCTCGATGTCTATGATAGCTCGGGACGAAGTATAAGCAGGCAGGAACTCGGTTATCCCAGAAGAAAATGTTATCTTTGTGAGGATTATGCCCAGCATTGCGTAAGGGCAAGACGACATCGAGAGCATGAGGTTATAGAATATATTCAGGAGAGGTTCAGAAATTATACGGAATATGGAGATAATGATAATGCAAAACAAACAGCTGAGATGGAGAGAACATGAAATCAGAAGTACATAGTAGGAGGGGACAGCGGCATAGATATAGATGAACAGGCTATTAATATAGCGAGCCTCGCAGTACAGGCAATCCTCTATGAGGCTTCCTGTTATCCGTCGCCTGGGTTGGTTTCTAAAGATTCCAGGGGAGCGCATAGTGATATGGATTACTTTACCTTTTTGGATAGTGCCACGGTTTTGATCAATCCTCTGATTCATTGCGCAGAGGCAGGACAATCTGCTGATAGCCCTAAAGAAATTTTTAGCAAGATCAGACAGATTGGACAAATGGGTGAAGGGAAAATGTTTCATAAAACTCGGGGCGTCAATACACATAAAGGAACACTTTTTCTAATGGGAATCTGCTGTGCTGCTGGAGGAAAGGCCTTATACTCAGGTGCTGGTTTCTCATCAATCCAGAAAATCATTCGGGATATGACTGAAGGTTTGGTGGAACGAGAATTAAGTTCAAGAGTCATTGAGTTAGAAAATACCCATCCATCAAGACTGACCCATGGCGAAAGGCTCTTTTTATCCCATAAAGTTGAAGGCATCCGAGGAGAAGTTCAAAGAGGATTGCCCACAGTCTTTGACGTGGGTCTGGAGGTTTATAAGGGGAATCAAGAGCTAGGTCAAAACGATAGGTTAGTACAGACACTATTAGCTATAATGCAGTTTAGTGAGGACACCAATATTTTACATAGACATTCTTTTGAAACTTTAAAAGAAGTTCAGAGAAGGGCTAAGCAGATCCTTGACCTAGGGGGTATGAGAACGGCAGCAGGGATCAAGGCCATCGAAGAGCTGGATGAGGATTTTTGCAGACGCAAAATAAGCCCCGGAGGGAGCGCTGATTTATTAGGAGTAACCGTTTTTCTATATTTTTTAGAGGGCTTTATGAATCGCAGATAACGAAATAACAATGCAGCAAAAAGGCTAGATTTATGCTAGCCTTTTTTGACGAATCAGAAAGTATAACTTTAGGGTCCTCTTTCACTCATGTCATCCTGAGCGCAGCGAAGGATCTAGATCCTTCAGTCGTACCTCCTTCAGGATGACACTGCCCTTGAGTTGCTTTCATAGCAAAGACATGTATAGTAAAAAGACGCGTAGCGTTGTTTACGCTTTTCTTATCAAGAAAATCCCCATCCTAATTTGTTTTTCGTATGCTCTCACACCGCCAACTTTACTTGAACGAGTTCGCTAGAAAGTTAACTTAGTGCCTCAAGTATATCTTTCTCATTTAGTAAATGTTCCTTCGGCAGGGAGGATTTTGAAAAAATAACAAGAATAAAATAGTAAGCCAATGCATTTAGTGTTTTCACGTCGTCATGTATTGCTCCACGATTTGAAATGTAGTCTTATAAGTATCGCAAAGGAGTTGAACGTAGAAAGAAAATAGCATTTTGAAATTAGAAAGAGAAATATTGAGAAATAGTCCTTGAAATTTGGAGGTAAATCATGAAAAAATCACGTCTAAAATTGATAACCCTGGTACTTTGCTTATTGTTTTCAGTGTTAACATTTCCTAAAGATACTTTTGCGGAAAGTACTCCATCTGCTCCCACAGACTTTACAGCTATGGCCGAAAGCTCCAGTGAAATATATCTGAAGTGGGATTCTGTCAGCAATGCTACATACTATTATGTTTATAGCTCAACATCCTCTTCAGGTACTTATGTAAGAATTTCTACTACGTCAGCCACACATTTTAGAGATGCTGGTTTGTCGGCAGATACCACCTATTATTATAAAGTTAAGGCAGTCAATAGTGCTGGAACAAGCGCATTTTCCTCCAGAGAAAATGCTACTACTTTGGAGTCAGATGAGTCTAATACACTGACAGCACCGGAAGATCTTACAGCAAGGGTCGAAAGCTCCAGTGAAATATACCTGGACTGGGATTCTGTCAGCGGCGCAACATCGTATTATGTCTATAGGTCGACCTCATCTTCAGGGACTTACTCCAAAATTGATACAACGACTTCCTCAAGATACACAGATGAGGACTTGGAAGCGGACACCAAATACTATTATAAAGTTAAGGCAGTCAACAGTTCCGGTACAAGCCCATATTCTTCTAGAGAATATGCAACTACCTTGGAATCCGATGAGTCCAATGAATTAGACGAGTCCGATACACTGACAGCGCCGGAAGATCTTACAGCAAGGGTCGAAAGCTCCAGTGAAATATACCTGGACTGGGATTCTGTAAGCGACGCAACGTCGTATTATGTCTATAGGTCGACCTCATCTTCAGGGACTTACTCCAAAATTGATACAACCACCTCCTCAAGATATACAGACGAGGACTTGGACGCAGATACCAAATATTATTACAAAGTTAAAGCAGTCAACAGCTCTGGCACAAGCCCATATTCCTCCAGAGAATATGCAACAACCCTGGAGTCCGATGAGTCAGATAAGTCCGATACTCTAACAGCACCGACAAATCTTAGCGCCAAGGTCGAAAGCTCAACTAAAATTTATCTAGACTGGGATTCTGTCAGTGACGCTACATCCTATGATATTTATAGTGCAACTTCGTCTTCAGGTAGTTACTACAAAATAGGTACAACGACTTCTTCGAGTTACAGAGATACTAATCTGGAAGCAGATACGACTTATTATTATAAAATTAAGGCAGTCAACAATTCTGACTCAAGCTCCTATTCAAATAAGACTCAGGCAACGACGAGTGATTCAGACAGTACGGCTCCTTCAGATCCTTCACCACAAATCCAGTACGAACGATTAGCAGGGGAAGATATGTATGATACCTCAGCAGAAGTTGCCAAAAAATGGACTACCTCATACTATGCCATTATAGTAAATGGGGATAATTTTGCGGATGCATTATGTAGTGCCCCCCTTGCCCAAAAATATAATGCTCCATTACTACTTACGAAAAGTAATGTCTTGAGTGCCCAAACACTGACTCAACTTGAACGTTTAAAGGTCAAAAAAGCTATAATTATCGGCGGAACAGGGATTATTTCTTCTGAAGTGGAAAAAAGTATAAAATTTATGGGAATTGAAGTATCAAGGATTTCAGGAACTGATCGTTACGATACATCGATTAAAATCGCCCAAGCCTTGGGGGAATTCAACCAAGCCGTTATTGCTAGTGGTGAAACTTTTCCGGATGCCTTGTCGATAGCTCCTATTGCTGCAATGAAAGGAATTCCAGTCTTTCTTACAACTAAGGATAATTTGCCGGAAAACGTAAAAGCATATTTATTAAAAAATGTACAGAGTACCTACGTAGTCGGTGGAACAGGAGTAATAAGTGATAATGTTCTTATGCAGCTTCCATCTCCCAAACGGCTTAGTGGAATAACTAGATATGACACAAACATCAGTATTATAAAAGAATTTGCGAACGAACTTGATTTTGGCATTTGTTATGTATCAACTGGTGAAAATTATGCAGACGCTCTGGCTGGTTCAGCCTTAGCTTCATTAACGAATTCACCAGTTATCCTAGTGAGAGATCCTGTCCAACCCTCTACATTAGCCTTCTTTAGAGGCAAGAATAGTAGTATCAAGCAGAAAGTTGTTTTTGGAGGAACGGTTGTTGTACCTGAAAGTATTTTAACCAGTATTAATGATATCGAAGGGTCTGATACACCATCGGCACCGACAGGGCTAAAAGCAACCACAGTAAGCTCTAGTCAAATAAATCTTATTTGGGATTCTGTCAGTGGCGCCACATCCTACTATGTATACGGGTCAACCTCGGCTTCTGGAACCTATACTCATATTGCAACTGTAACCACCACAATTTTTGTAAATACTGGCCTATGGGCAGATACTACCTATTATTATAAAGTTAAGGCTGTAAACGACGCTGGTTCAAGCTCGTATTCACCTATGGATTATGCAAGAACAACGTTAACTGACTATTAGGGATTTTGTCATTTGCTATGAAAGCAACTCGAGTGATGTGTCATCCTGAAGGACGACTGAAGGATCTAGATCCTTAGCTAACGTTCAGGGTGACATTAACCTAAAATAGCTTGCCTCGGTATTGCCCTTGATTTTAATTAACTTAGGAGTAGAATAATAGACAAGGGTAAAGAAAATTCAGAATACGAACAGAAAGGAAGGATTTTAGAAAAGGAAAAGATAGGAGGGTATTATTTTTAATGAAAGAATTAGCCGTTGAAGAAATCATATCAGCCGTTGAAACGCTTTGTATCGAAGCCAATTATGATCTAGGTTCGGACATCATGGCAGGGTTTCAACAAGCTTTAAAAATTGAACCTTCTCCCTTAGGTCAAGAGGTGTTAGAACGTCTCATTGAAAATGCAGAAATCGCGCAAAAAGAACGAGTGCCTATGTGTCAGGACACCGGAATGGCGGTACTTTTTGTGAGTATTGGGCAGGACCTGCATGTGGTCGGCGGCAGCCTCACCGAGGCCATTAATGAGGGAGTTCGTCGTGGCTATGATAAAGGATATTTGCGCAAATCTGTTGTAAAAGATCCCTTTGAACGAGTCAACACTGGGGATAATACCCCAGCAGTCATTCATTATGATATTGTCCCTGGGGATGCCTTGCACTTGGTTGTAGCGCCTAAAGGCTTCGGCAGTGAAAACATGGGAGGCCTTAAAATGTGCAAACCCTCAGAGGGACTGGAAGGTGCTATGCAATTTGTCGTGGACACCGTCGATCGAGCGGGCGGAAATCCCTGTCCTCCTATTATTGTAGGGGTAGGAGTAGGTGGAACCATGGAGAAAGCGACATTTTTGGCAAAGAAGGCTTTATTACGCGAGGTCGGAAGCCATAATCCCGAGGAGCGCCTGGCCAAAATAGAAGTAGAGTTATTAGATCGCATCAACCGCTTAGGAATTGGTCCTCAAGGTTTTGGCGGACTGACAACTGCGCTTGCTGTTAACTTAGAAGTATATCCCACCCATATTGCCGGAATGCCCGTTGCTGTGAACATTAATTGTCATGCAACTCGTCATAAGGAAATCACCCTGCAAGGGAGGGAAGGCTAATGAGTGACGCTATCTGCATAGAAACACCCCTTACCCAAGAGAAGCTTAAAGGCCTGAAAGTCGGGGACAATGTTTTGATTAATGGCGTGATATATACTGGGCGGGATGCTGCTCATAAAAAGATGATTGAGGCTTTAGAGCGGGGGGAAGACCTTCCCTTTGAAGTGAACGAGCAAATCATCTATTTTGTAGGGCCGACACCAGCGAAAGAAGGACAAGTAATCGGTTCCGCTGGTCCAACCACAAGCGGACGAATGGATGCTTATTCACCAAAGCTTATCTCTAAAGGATTAACTGGTATGATTGGCAAAGGACTTCGTGCTCCAGAGGTGATTGATGCAATGAAGACACACGGTGCCGTGTACTTCGGAGCCATCGGTGGGGCTGGAGCCCTCATTGCTAAACGAATTGTTTCAGCAGAGGTCATTGCCTATCCTGAATTAGGGCCAGAAGCGGTCCGTCGTTTGGTCGTCAAAGATTTTCCCGTCATGGTAATTATCGATCACGAGGGAAATAATCTATATGACATTGGAAAAGCCCAATACAGAAGGGCTTAGCTTTAAAAAGCTAATCATTGATTCTGCTGTAGACCCCTTGTCATTTCTCCCAATACCATGTTTTATTGTCATCTTGAGCGAAGTGAAGGATCTTAAGCGCTAGATCCTTCGCTGTCGCTCGGGATGACACAATGATTCAGTATGCACCCTACTTATTGAAGTGACTGGATATTTAAATATCGTTTCTAACACTTTCTTCAGCTGAATCCTCATTTAAAAACCAAAACCATTGCTCTAAAAAAATGGGCTGCAACAACTAATTTTAGTTTGTTGCAGCCCATTTTATCTCAGACTTTTACTTAGTCCATTTACTTCCTCTCCAGTCGAAGTTCTAAACGATCTCTTGTAATTCCTCAAGTATTCCGACAACCTCTTGAGAAGCTTGAGACATCTGAGCTAAATAATCGCTGGCCTGATTCGTGTTGCCTTGATTGTAAGCCAGGGCAGCTTGGCGTGCCAGGTCATGTACACGTGCATGGGGTGAGGCAAGCTTTGAAAAGATAGGATTATGACGCAATCCTTCATTTTCGGGAGATTCTGCCCATTTCCCTAAGCGGCAGTCGTGGTGATTACCGACGGTTGAAGGATCAACATGCTCATAGCCTAAAAGCATATTATAGATCCTCCAAGTCCAGAGGAGATGGTCTGTTTTGGATAGCTCTAAAGCATGGTGATTATCCATAGCAGGGACGCTCGAAATTTGTCTGGCCCTAAGTTCTCCGAGTTGTTGGCTGATGGCATAAATCCCCTCACCCGTTTGATTGGCAACCTGTTCTGTCGTAATCGCCGATTCGCTTAAGTGGCCAATGATTTGGGCGAACTCTTCAACAACGGCACTCTGCTCTTGGCTCCCGGCTGCAATTTGCTGGATGTCACTTGAAATTGTTTCAACATGTTGAAGAATTTGCTCTACTTCTTGACCAGCCCCCTGCATAACTGATTTGCCCTCGTTCATCACTTGAGAGAGGGAGAGAATGCTATCTGCGGTGCGTTTAGAATTATGGCTGAGATCCTCGATTTTCTTCCGAATGTCTGTAACAGAAGTCTTGGTGTGCTCGGCTAACTTGCGTACTTCATCGGCAACGACCGAAAACCCTCGCCCCTGTTCCCCAGCTCGAGCGGCTTCTATGGCAGCGTTTAAAGCTAATAGGTTCGTTTGGTCAGCAACTCCAGCAATAACAGCGACAATTTGTTCGATTTCGCTCATTGAATCAAGAACACCCTGAACTTGTTTGCTTACTTGCTCAAATTCAGTGAAGGAATGTTCAACAAAACCCACAGCTTTTTGGATTTTATCTACTCCAGAAGTCGCCATACTTAAGGATTGTTCAACAAAGGATGCAGCATTTGATGCTGAGGAGGCAGTTTCGCTTGCTGCAGCCCCCATCTCCTCCGCCTGGGCGGACATATTAGCAATTTGGGGTGTTTGCTCTTGAATGCGTTGAAGCATTTCACGGATGGAGGTCATACCTGTCATTTGTCCAACTACCCCGTTAATGTCAAGCATTGTGTGAGCGGCAGCGTTCTGACGGACCTCGATGAGTTGGTTTATGACCTTGACGACATCATACAGTGGGCTGGAAGGAGAAAGCTCTAGTTCAAGTGGTTTGCTGAGATCGCATCGTTTTAGACATTCCGTTAATTGGTTTAGTCCATCCATATCAATGGAAGCCTGATTATGATCTGTCCCATTATCTCTGCTAAATTTAAACACTAATTTGCCACCTCTCATAATAATCAAACACTAATTTAATGTAAATTCTGGAGACTCCGACAAAATCCTTCATGTAATACCATTATTCTTTTAAATTGATCAAAATTTAGTCAATTACTTATCGAAACAATTCTTGTACTACTGTAGGAGAAACAAAGCTTCCCCTGAGATTTCTGTGAAAAAAATATGATATAAATAGACACAAAAGCTTCACAATTTCTTAAAGCAAAATAATTGGGTTATGCTGTATAATAAGGATATTCTTAAAATACCCTTGATGAGGAGTGCTGCAAATGAACTGCCCGCTATGTGAAGCGCGAGATATTGGTCGAATCGGCCGTGAACGTTATTATTGTCGAGAGTGTTGCCATGAATGGACAAAGGGAGATGGCGTAGTAAAGATTTATGAGGTAATGTCGGATGGATCGGTAGCACGATTAGAAACAAACTCTGACCCGTTTCCTCTGCCAATTCATCAAGTTACGCATCAAGTCACCCATCGCCGTGCTGGATAGAGGTGTATTATTTAAACCCAAACAATCAACGTTACTGCTAAAGAACATTAGCCACATATTATAAGCAAAAAAAAGAGCTGAACAGCTCTTTTTTTTGTACTAACAAAACTTTGGAAGATAGTGTAGACGCTTGCTCATTTACGCCCTCTTACCACCCGGCATCTAGCTATCCTTGGCGATGCTCTAACTTCGAACATCCCTGTTTGGCTTGTGGCTTATGCCTGGACTTTTCGATAAGTTAACTCTTAAAGACATAAAGAAATGCGTTATTATAATTTTTAGAACGGTTACAGCAGGATTTCCTCTTACATACATAGAATTGTAAATATAAGAATTACTTTAAATAAGAGAGGAGAGCTTTTATGACGGAACTTCAACGAGACCATAGTTATCAATGGACGGGTGAAGCAGTAGAATGTTCCAGTGGAATCCACTGGGCTATTGCGGAACAGGCCAATGGACTTGTAGCTATCATCGTGAATTCCCCCGGCGGAATCTTGACCGGCAAGCAAGTGCGTGTTATAGCTGAGATCGTTGGAGAGGATGGGGTCATAAAGAACACACGCCGAATGGCTTCGCTTCTCCTTATACCCAAAGAAAGAGTTTCAAGTGCATTGGAACAACTCCAAGCAGTCGGCCTTCGTGTGGCAAATTTGCATAAAAGCGTTCGGAATATAGCAGCTTGTCCGGGTAAGGGGTTTTCCCCTAACTCTCGTGGAGATACATTAGACCTTGCGAAGAGGTTGGATGAGGAGTTTTACGGAACGATTCTTCCTTGGGATTTCAAGATTGGAATATCGGGATGTCCCCGCAATTGCACAGGAGTACAGTGCCAGGATCTGGGTCTAATGGCAGAACCGCGTGGAAAGTATTCCCTTTGGATTGGTGGCACAGAATCAGGGATGAGCCCAAAACATGGAACCTTAGTACGTAAAGGAATTCCTAAGGAACAAGTTTTTCCTGTTGTGAAACGGATCTTGGAAACCTATACCTCGGGAGCAGAAGAGTTTGGGGAGGAACTTGGTGAGAGAGCTCGTCTTTATCGTGTCATAGAGAAGACTGGGCTTGAACGCTTTAAGAAAGTAGTCGAAGAAATCCTTAACAATACGAACGTAAAGTGAGTTCAGGGTTACTAGTTGAATGTGAGAGGGGTTAAATTATGGCGACTCAAGGGTTCAGTAAGCTTAGTGCTTATAAGGCCTTTTCAAAGATGGATAAATCTTGCGCCCAAGGGTGTAAATGTTCGGCTCTGTGTCAATTATTTATGGCAAAGGAATTCCTTAGTTTATCAGCTCAGACGGGGGAAAAGTTCTCCGATAAAATCCCAGAAGATATCCTCGATATGTTCCGGAGTGTCCCCATAATTCAAGAACGTTATAAAAATTTTGAACTTCAAGAAGCCTTTGTTGAGGTTCAAAGTATCTGCGATAATTGTGCAACAGATGAGCACGATTCCTTTTGCACGGTGAACGTAGTTCTAACCGCCCTGGGAATTCTACTGGAAGGTAAAGACTACGTTACAGATAAGGATAAGGAATTGATCTAATCGACTGATCGAGAATTCGTTAGTTGTAACAGAGACTGGTGTAACTAAAGAGATAAAGGGATTAAGAGAGGATGAATGTTGTTGATTCAACTGCATCAGTTTAGCTTAGATGAGTCAGTTCAATTGCTGAGAATGGACGCGGGACAGTTGGCCCTTCTTAAAGAGGTTCGACTAGTCATTGAGCGGGATTCGGAGGAAATTATCCGTAATTTCTACGCCCATGTAACCACATTTCCGGATCTTAAAGCAATTATTGATCGCTTTTCCTCTGTTGAGAAGCTTAAAGTTACCATGAAAAAATACTTGTTTTCTCTCTTCCCGGATAAGATTGATGAAGAGTTTATGCAGTGGCGGGTAACAATCGGAGAAATCCATAAACGGATTGATTTACCTCCATTTTACTATTTGAGCGCCAACCAGTTCTTTTGTGACGAAATCATACCCCGGATTTTCAAACATTATCGCAAAAATACTGACCAGGCTATTCGTGCCAGTTTGGCAGTTCAACGAATCTTAAGTTTTGACCAACAAGTTGTTATGGCTAGTTACATTCAGTCCTATATGACGGAAATCGATAAGAAAGCTGAATTAGAGAAAGCCTTAACCGAGATTGATAACCTGCAACGCAGCGTTAGCGAAGCCAGCCAAGCATTAGCTGCAACATCCGAGGAAACAGCCGCTTCTGCGGCAGAAATGAATGAAGCAACTTCCCAAATTTCGAGTAATGCTTCTGAGGCAGCTGAATTCTCTCGTCAGGTGGATGCTTTGGCACAAGAGGGTGCTCGAAAGATTCAAATGATCTCAGAAACGATTTTAAACTTAGCGACTATGACCTCGGAGATGCAAGGGAAGATGGCGGAACTTGATAAAAGTTCCGCTCGCATTGCCTCGGTCACAGATGTGATCAAAGAAATCGCTTCTCAGACGAATCTCTTGGCCTTAAATGCGGCCATTGAAGCGGCACGCGCAGGAGACAGCGGCAGAGGCTTCGGAGTGGTTGCAGAAGAAGTTAAGAAACTTGCCAATCATTCCGAACAGTCAGTTAAAGAGATCAGCGCCTTGATTATGCTTACCAAACAAAACACGGTTGCGGTGAACCACTCGATTGCCCAAACAACAGAGGCTATGCAAGGTGCAGCCGCAGAGGCCAAGGAAGTCGTAAATCGCTTTGGAGAAATTATGTCCGCAATTAATGCGAGTATCCAACAAGTTCGAGCAATTGCTCAGCAGATCGATGCCTTATCCATGACCGCTGGCCAAATAGGATCAGCATCTGAAGATGTAGCCAACTCTGCCACCTCTCTGGCCCAAATGGGTATGAGAGATTAGGGGACTTGTGTAACACAGCGCTCGGTGCTTACGACGCAGAGCAAACTAACCGTTTAAGCTCTCGGCTTTGGGGAGCGGGGTTCATCCTTCGGCGATGATAGTATTGTTTTGAAGAACCCGCCTACGGCGATAATCTCCACTGGAGACTATCGTGCCAAAAGCGCCATCCCTGGCGCATTGGCGGCAGCGCACGTCCTTGTGCGCTGCCCCGTATCTGGGGTCGCTTAAACGGAAGGGTTGCTTAGCTGCTTACGTAAAGACGTCGCGCTTGTGTGACACTGCGTCCTGGGCTTTGGACGGGGTGACGTTGCTAGGGAGAAGGCACATTTGTTGTGCACCTTCCTTGGGGGTTAAGGTGTAGGGAGTAAGTCTAATTGGAGGAATAAGATTTGTATGAAGATGCCTTCTACATCAGGAAGATGTGGAGTTTTTCCCGAGCACTTGATTTGGGATTAGTTGATGAAGAAGTTGAACGAGGGTTACAGGTTTCGTTAGGGGAACGGCACGGAGAACGTGTGGCGTATATTGCCATGCGTCTAGGACGCAATCTAGGACTCAGCAAGAAAGAGCTAGCCCAGCTGACGGTTTCTGGATTGTTGCACGACATAGGTGCTTTGGGTAATTTTACAGAGTATAATGGGACCCCTCGTATTCTTAAAAATCATTGTCTTACGGGGGCCTCGATTGTTGCGCGTTTTCCAGCTGGAGGAATTCTTGCGCCAGCCATTAAATATCACCATGAAACGCCTGACCCCTTATATGCTGCCTTGGGAGCTCCGACCGAAGAAGTTCCCTTGATGGCTCGTATTCTATCTTTAGCGGATCAAATCGATCTGCGCTTGAAGCGAAGACTATCCAAGCGACGGGAGAGAGACGAGATCCTAGAGTGGGTAACCGCAGAAACTGGAACCTTGTTTTATCCGGAAGTCGCAGCTGCCTTTAAACAGGTGGCCCAGAAAGAGGCTTTTTGGCTGGATATTGAACAAAGGGATCTACTGCAAATTGCTTTAGGGCTTTTATGTGGAGAATGGCAGCTCCCAGCGACTCGGGAGCTAAAAAATGGATTTAAAGACGATTTAGCAGCAACCTTCGCTGACCTGATTGACCAGAAAAGTAAGTTTACAGCTCGTCACTCACGGTCTGTTGCAGAGACCGTAGAACGTTTGGCTCGGGGGCTTGGTTGGAAGGATGATCAACTACGAGAAATCTATGTGGCGGGTTTACTTCATGACTTGGGTAAGCTCTCAATACCAAGGAAGATTCTCGATAAACCAGGACCCCTTGACCCTTCTGAGGTTGAGATTATTCGTACGCATACGTATTATACCCATCGGTTATTGACAGAGGCTGGCTTTCCTACCCGTATAGTAGAATGGGCTGCTCATCATCATGAACGTTTGGATGGCAAAGGATATCCCTTCGCCTTGGCAGAGAGAGAGCTTGATATCGGAGCGCGCCTTATGGCAATCGCTGATATTTTTGCAGCCCTAACCGAAGATCGCCCTTATCGTCGAGCCATGAGCACAGATGAAGCTCTGGCCTTGATTCAGCGCGGGGCAGGAACAATGCTAGATCCTGTATTAATAGACCTAGCCAAAAAAGTGCTTGTATAAACGGGCTGCTTTTGCCTTAGGAGATAAAGAGCTCAATGAGGGGCCCTGGTTTGATGGCTATCTCAAATGGTTTCGCGGCCTGCTTCAACAAAGGGCAGGAACCGCTTGAAGCAAGAGAACCGTTCCCTTGCTTCTTGAAACAGCTAACCTGTCCCCCTGTTTTGCTGTTTTGCAACAGCTTTCGAAAAGTATGTTCTTTTGGACCTGCTCAGTTTGACGGTTAAACAAGCAGAAAAAGGGCATACTTTTTTATGCTTTTTGAGAATTATAAAATTATTTGTGGTAAAGTGGAAGCAAACTGAACGATTGGTAATCTGACTGAAGAAGAAAGGGAGATGACATTGTTTTACCCCTTTGAAATGGAACGTTATTTGGAAACCCTGCTGGGTGAGCGGGACCCGTTGTTGCATGAAATTGAAGAACAGGCACTTAAGGAAACCATCCCCATTGTGACGCCTATGGTTGGGAATTTTCTTAATTTGCTTGTCTTTACAAGCAAGGCTCAAACTATCTTAGAAGTTGGGACAGCCATCGGATATTCGACGATATGGCTGGCTCGTGCTGCCAAAGAAACTGGGGGGCACGTCACCACCATTGATATGAATAAGGATCGTCTAGCCCGGGCACGGGAAAACATTGAGTGTGCAGGACTGCGAGATCAAGTCACAACTTTAGAAGGAGACGCCCGTAAACTCCTAAGGACACTAGATGCGGCCTATGATCTTGTTTTTATTGATGCCGCAAAAGGGGAGTACTTAGAGTACCTTAGTTTAATTTACCCTTTAATTGCACCTGGGGGTCTGCTGGTGGTGGATAATGTCCTCTTCCGAGGATGGGTGGTGCCCGGAAGTACCTTTGCCCCTAAGTATGACCGGATGGTCGGAGGCCTGCGCCAATTCTTAGAGGACCTTTCTCTAAATCCTGATTTTTCAACCTCTGTTTTACCCTTTGGAGATGGAGTGTCGGTTAGTCGACGGATAGGCCCATGATTTCGAAACAGCGCTATGGTGAGATTGATTTCCTGAGGTCTGTAGCAATTTTGTTGATGGTTCTATTTCATATCGTCTATGATCTGAGGGAGTTCGCTGGGATCAATATAAACTATCAGGACCCGGTTTGGTTTCTGATCGGAAAAGCTTCAGCCTTACTCTTTATTTTCATTTCTGGGCTTGCCAGCGGGTTTAGTCGATCCCCCGTTAGACGAGGACTTAAAGTGCTGCTTTATGGAATGGGAATTACCATCGCAACCTATTTGGCCATGAAGGACATCTATGTTCGCTTTGGAATCCTGCATTTTTTGGGAGTAACCATGATCTTATCTCCGATTATTTACTCTCTGTCTTCGCGAATCCTCTGGGTCCTTGCCGGTGCTTCCGCTTTACTGGGTTTTTGGTTTAAAGGGCTGGTGCTGGAAACAAGCCTCTTCCTTCCCTTAGGCCTTATGTATAAGGAGTTCGGTTCTATGGATTATTACCCCCTTTTTCCGTATATCAGTGTAACCTTTCTCGGTGTTCTGGCTTACCGACATTTATACCAGCGGAGGTCAAAACCACTGGTTGCTTTTAAGCTGGATTATAAGCCAATTCTCTGGTTAAGTCGGAATTCTTTGCTGATTTATTTAGTTCATCAGCCCATAATTCTTCTAATAATCTTTGGTATAAGAGGATTCTGACTATCTAGATCAGTCATCTTCGGAGTATTATTGATAGAACAGTGTGGGATAATCAAGAAGGGGGCGCATGGCTTTGGTTATGTTTGTACATGAGCATCTAATGCAGGCAGTTTATTTTGCTCCACGCGGGAAGAAACGTCTTCTTTTTTTAGGAACGAATATTCAACAACGTTATTTAAGCCCTGAGGATAAGCTGATCGGTTTTGTAGGGGATGCGGGAGCAGGAAAGTCTTTACTGATCCGAGGTATGTTTCCGGGACTGGAACTCACGAATGATGACGATGGAATCAATATTAGACCCTTACCATTGATGGATGATGCAGATCGGGAGTATTTTCGCTATCATACCTATCACTTAGATGTCCGCTTTGAGTCCGCTTTTACTCAGCCCTGGAAAATCGCTGAAGCGATCCAAAAAGCGATTTCGGCAGGTCGTCGTGTTGTTATCGAGCACTTTGACCTTGTGTATCCCCAGCTCGGCGTCAATGCGGAAGTTCTGATTGGAGTAGGGGAGGAAGTGATTGTAACCCGTCCGACGGTCTTCGGCCCGGAACCGCAAAGCATAACGGATATTGTTTTTGATTCTATTAAGTACCGACGCATGGCGCACAGCGCCGAGGACATCACATCCATGATTCTTGAGGAAATGGGCTTACCTAAGCCTGAGGTGCACAGCGACATAAAACATGGTTTTGTCTTAGAACTTCCCGAAAAACCGGATATTGATTTAGATTTAGTTGAGCATCGCGTTCTCGACCTAATTAAAGCAGATTTGCCCATATGTTTTGCTAATGATAATCACATTCGAGTTGGAGAAATACTTTATCCATGCACAGGTCCTCGGATTCATATTCGACGTTCTGGTGAGATTAAAGGGTTTCACTTGCTTAAGGAATTTCGATTTGACCCCATCGCCCAGCTCTATACCATTGCTGGTATCGTGGGAGAGGAAACTACGCCTGCCCGGTCTTTGGATTTATTTGGTGCACGTAATCCGAAGGTTTAAATTGGCATTTTCCTAACGATTCTGATAAACTAAAATAGAAAAAACTGGTTAGAAGAAAGGTAAGGTTTTCGATATGCAACGTTCGAATGGTCGGGCAAATAATGAATTACGTCCTGTGAAAATATCACGTCAGTTTACAAACATTCCTGAGGGTTCAGTTCTCATAGAGATTGGCGAAACTAGGGTCTTATGTACTGCTACTGTTGAAGAAAAAGTACCTCATTTCCAAAAAGGGTCAGGTAAGGGGTGGGTAACTGCTGAGTACGCCATGATTCCTCGAGCAACTCAGACTCGGACCCAGCGTGAGGCAAGCAAAGGGAAACTCACCGGACGCACTATGGAAATTCAACGCTTAATCGGTCGCGCCTTGCGATCCGTGGTTGACTTAAAAAAACTTGGTGAGCGAACTATTTGGCTGGATTGCGATGTGCTTCAAGCAGATGGCGGAACCCGTACAGCCGCTATTACAGGGGCTTACGTAGCCATGATTGATGCGATTCAGTACTTAATGGAGAAGAAGCTTATTCGAACAAACCCAGTTCAAGATACTCTAGCGGCTGTTTCAGTGGGAAAGGTTCAGGGAGATGTGGTTCTGGATTTAGAATACGAGGAGGATTCTAAAGCTGAAGTGGATATGAATGTCGTCATGACAGGCGCCGGGAAGTTTGTGGAAATTCAAGGAACGGCAGAAGATATCCCCTTTGATCGGGCAGATTTAGATCATTTCCTAGAACTAGCTGAACAGGGAATCCGTTCCTTGATGGAAGTGCAGAAGTCTGCTGTGGAGACGACGGCATGAAGATAATACTAGCCACTCAAAACCAAGGGAAAATCCGTGAACTTCAAGACCTTCTTGGGGAAGAAGATATTGAAGTTCTCTCCCTAAAAGATATAGAAGACTGGGAAGATGTCGAGGAAAATGGTAAAACCTTTGCGGATAACGCTGCCCTTAAAGCCAGAGCAGCAGTCGAGAAAACAGGGTTAATTGCCTTGGCAGATGATTCTGGTTTAGAAGTTGATGCCTTAGACGGTGCGCCTGGGGTTTATTCTGCTCGATTTGCGGGTGAACCAAAAAATGACCATCGAAATAACGATAAACTCCTTGAACTATTAGAAACTGTGCCTGATGACCAAAGGCAGGCACGTTTTCGCTGTGCTTTAGTTGTAGCAACCCCTGAAGGGAAAGAATTTCTCACAGAGGGTACCGTCGAGGGGCAAATATTAACCGAACGTCGTGGAACAGATGGTTTCGGCTACGACCCGCTCTTTTTTGTCCCCGAATATGCACGCACCATGGCCGAACTAACCTTAGCTGAGAAGAATAAGCTTAGTCACCGTGCCCAAGCTTTTCGCAAAGCGATTCCGATTCTTCAAGCTCTTAAGGTATAGATTTAGAGTAAATACCCAGCATAATTAAAGCCAAAGATCTTGTCAAAAGCGAGGGAAAACTATCCAAAAAAAATCTTTTGTTTTTCCCTTGACGAATAGATAAAGATGAGCTATACTAATCAAGTCACCAAACGGACGGGGTATAGCGCAGCTTGGTAGCGCGCCTGCCTTGGGAGCAGGAGGCCGGGGGTTCAAATCCCTCTGCCCCGACCATTTAAATCCCAGCTTTCCTTAATAGTTGGTAACCTGGGTTCAAAAATCGTATCCTTGAAACTGCGCCTGTAGCTCAGTTGGATAGAGCATCTGCCTTCTAAGCAGGTTGTCGGGGGTTCGAGTCTCTCCAGGCGCACCAATATTAAAACCCTATGGTGGGTGTGGCGAAGTGGTTAACGCACCGGGTTGTGGTTCCGGCATTCGTGGGTTCAAGCCCCATCACCCACCCCATATTGCAAAAAATACACCGAGAATTTGATTCTCGGTGTTTTTGTTTTACTATCAGAAAGTATAAACTTGCGTTATATACTTTCTAACCATCAGTGCAACTAGGACTGCCGCCTTCGCCGGAGGCTTGGCGCCAGCCAAGTCTTCTTTATTACCCGTTAGGAATTATAATTAAGTTGATCTTGGAAACGGGGGAACAGGTTCACTGTTTCGCTAAGGCGAAACAAGGAACCTGTCCCCCCGTTTCATGTCCCCCTGTTTCACGGATTTTCTTGAGTTGGAAATGACTTAGAATTAAAATATAATTGACTTGGATGCTCTGGATATCCCTTGTTTGTCAGCAGAAACGTAAAGTTACTATTGGCACTATAATTGCATTATTTATCTGGATAAGTGGGATAAGGGGAAGGTCAATCTTGAAGCCAAAAAGGCGGATAGTAAACCATATTTCCTGTCCTTTATAGATAGGAAATCCTTTTTAATTGCTATATTCATTGTGGAGTGGTGATAATAATGGCTTATATATTAGGAATAGATACTGGAGGAACCTTTACAGATGGCGTCCTCTTAGATTTTGAAGCAAAGGCAGTCCTCGCCAAGGCTAAAGCCTTTACAACGCCGCAGGATTTGACCATCGGGATTAGAGAATGCATCAATAACCTAGGAGAAATCGACCCTAACCAAATCAAGATGGTTTCTCTCTCCACGACCCTCGCGACAAATGCGATCGTTGAAGGTCGGGGAGGAAAGGTAGGTCTAATACTGATAGGAAATAAACCGTCAGGAACATTCCCAGCCCAAAAGATCAGCTTAGTTTCAGGTGGACACGATGGGTTTGGTATTGCAACCTGCGAGCTTGATACGGAAGAGCTTAGCCAAGTTATTCGCCAAATGAAAGGTGAAGTAGATACTTTAGCTATCTCGGGTATTTTTAGTATAAGAAATCCGGAACACGAAAACCTTGCCAAAGAGTTAGTACAAAAAGAATGGGATGTGCCCATCGTTTGTGCTCACGAGTTAAGTTCTAGTATAGGGCTTTATGAACGGACGGTTACAGCATGCTTAAATGCCAAGCTATTGCCTATTATTGCGGACTTATTAAAAGCGGTTAAACAAGTGCTCCTGAAAAAGAAGATTAACGTACCAATCATGATCGTCAAAGGGGACGGATCTTTAATCAGTGAGGAAAAAGTTAGCCTTAAGCCCATCGAGACAATTCTATCCGGACCTGCTGCGAGTATTGTTGGTGCCATGTTTCTTTCGGGATTGGAAACTTTCTTAACTCTCGATATGGGTGGTACAACCTCTGATATTGGAATCATCAAAAGCAAATGTTGGAGAATGCATAAAGATGGGGCAATCGTTGCGAACTGGAGAACTCATATTGACACCGCTGGGATTAGCACCTTTGGAATCGGAGGAGATAGTTACATAACTGTTCCGACGAAAGGTCATTTAAATATCGGCCCAATCCGAGTAATCCCACTGAGTGTGGCAGGCGCCCGCTATCCTTATCTAAACAAGGAACTTAGTCAAATTCAAAGTTGCAAAGCACTCAGTGTTGAGAGTATCTTTAACGGGCAAACCTTGGATTGTTGGATGATTATTAAACCTCCTCAGGCTCTGGAGAACTTAAGTCGAGATGAACAATTAGTTATTGAAGTCCTAAAAGACGGACCCCATAATGTTCTAATTCTTAAAGAACGAATCGGGAAATATGTAAGTCCCTTTGCACTAAAATCCCTTGAACAAGCTGGGGTCATCGGACGGATATCCTTCACCCCAACCGATGCTCTCCATTGCCAAGGATACTTAGAAAAATGGAATGTTGAGACTGCCCATCAAGGGGCTAGGGTCCTCGCCAATACTTATGGTTGTAGTCCAGAGAAGTTTGTCACACATTGCCTGGATAATATCACCGAATCCCTTGCTCTTTCCATTCTACAAAGTGTTTCTTCTAAACAAGGATATGCCTTTGATATAAAGGATCCTAACTTGAAGTTTTTCCTAGAGCCCTTTTTCAAACGAATTAATCAAGATGCAGATATCCAAGTTCCTATCTGCCTAAATTACCCTATTGTAGCTATTGGCGCCCCTGTAAAAGCATATTTGCCAGCAGTGGGTGACTTATTGCAGACTCAAGTAATAATTCCTGAGCACAGTGAAGTTGCCAGCGCTATTGGGGCGGCTATGGGAAAAGTGACCGAAAAGATCACGGCTTTAATAAAACCCGGCTTTACAGTTCACGCCCCCTGGGGATTCGAAAAATTCATGTATTACGAAGATGCACGAGAAAAAGTTTTAGCTAAGGCAAAAGAAATCGTCTTGGAAAATGCCCGAAAAGCAGGTATAAGTGACCCGGAGATCACTGTAAACCAAGATAAGGTAACGAGCGAAACGGATTATGGGACGGTATTCATCGAAGAATTATTTGAGGTCATTGCCTCGGGCTATTGCCAAAGAAAGGACGATTTAAATGAATGCGAAGGTTTTTATTTGTAGCACTATGGCCGACGAGATCGAAAAGGTTCTTCCCCAGGGTATGGCTTATGAACTATTGCCCTATGCTCTTCATCGAGAGCCTAAAAAACTTAACCTGGAATTACAAGCCCGAATCGACGAGGACCAAGATCATGACACACTTCTATTTGGCTACGGCTTATGTTCAAACGGAGTTGTTAATCTTCATTCGGAAAAACACACGCTGGTTATTCCCAGGGTTCATGACTGTATCAGTCTTCTACTTGGTTCGCGGCAGATTTATCAGGAAGAATTCGAAAAATGTCCTGGAACCATTTACTTGAGCAAGGGGTGGATCGATCAAGGAGGTGATCCTAAGGCAGAGTACGAAAAATATAGTGAAAAATATGGTGAAGAAAATGCTCGATATATCATTGACACAGAATACCATAACTATAAACGACTTGTCTTCATAGATACGGAAGTAGGAGATCGTGCAACCCTTATCAACTATTCCAAACAAGCAGCGGACTTTATGGGGGCAAAGTTTGTAGAAAAAAAAGGATCTTGTCAGCTTCTAGAGAGATTAGTAACAGGAGACTGGGGAAAGGACTTTGTAGTGATTCCACCAAAAATGATGGTCACCCAAGAAAGTTTCTTCTAGTGGGACAAGAGGAGTGGTGATATGGCTTACATATTAGGAATAGACACAGGAGGAACCTTTACGGATGGGGTCCTCTTAGATTTTGAGGAAAAGGTTGTTCTCGCTAAGGCTAAAGCCTTTACAACTCCTCAGGATTTGACCATTGGCATTAAAGAATGTATTGAAAACTTAGGTGAGCTTGAGACAGAAAAGGTGAGAATGGTTTGTCTTTCCACAACCCTGGCAACCAATTCCATTGTTGAAGGACGGGGTGGTAAAGTCGGGCTAATCTTAATTGGAAAACGTCAGCCTATCGGAGACTTGCCTGCTCATAAAATTGCGCTGGTTTCTGGGGGCCATAACCTATACGGGGTCCCTTTCTCAGAGCTAGATACACAAGAGTTGACAAGGGTAATAGCCCAAATGAAAGGGGAAGTTGACACCCTGGCAATCTCAGGGAATCTTAGTATTCGAAATCCCGCCCATGAACAACAAGCCAAAGACATCATTCGCAGACAATGGGATGTTCCTATTGTTTGTGCACACGAACTCAGTTCAAAGTTAGGCTATTATGCCAGAACAGTAACTGCCTGCTTAAATGCCAGGTTACTACCCATCATCAGAGACTTACTGGGAGCAGTCAAGAGTGTACTAATTGAAAAAGCTATTCTGGCTCCAGTCATGGTTGTCAAAGGAGATGGCTCATTAATTAGTGAACAAACTGCTTTTGAAAAACCAATTGAGACCATCTTGTCAGGACCGGCTGCCAGCGTAGTGGGTGCAACATTTTTGACAGGAATTGAAACAGTTTTGACCCTTGATATGGGTGGAACGACAAGTGATATTGGCATCGTCAAAAACAAACGATGGCGAATGAATGAGCAAGGGGCAATGGTAGGTGGTTGGAGAACCCACATTAATACGGCAGAAATCAGTACCTTTGGCATTGGTGGAGATAGCTCTATAAGAGTTGATGCAGGAACTTACGTAAGAGGGGTTAACCAAGGGAAACTGAAGATAGGACCGACCCGTGTCTGGCCTTTAAGTGTTGCTAGCGAGCGTTACCCTAATCTTGTTGAGGAACTCAGATCGATAGAAGGGAAACGTGCTGTCTATCAAGGGCAAGCCGTCGATTGTTGGATGATCCTTAAACATCCCCAAAGCCTTGAGAGTTTGCGCCTTGATGAAAGGGCAATTATTGAGGCGCTAAGGGATGGAGCCCATAATATATTAACCCTAGAAAAACGTCTGGGTGGTTCCCACAGTCCCTTAGCCCTAAAATCCCTCGAACAGGCCCAAATGATTGGCCGAATCTCCTTTACTCCAACGGATGTCTTGCATTGTCTGGGTTTACTGCGAAAATGGAATGTGTCAGCAGCCCTTGAAGGATCTAGAATTTTAGCCATAGAATATGGCTGCTCGGCTGAGAAATTTGCAAATTATTGCCTTGAACAGATTACAAAGTCTCTTACACTTTCCGTTTTACAAAGTTTAGCCTCCAAACAAGGTCATACGTTTACCATCGATAATGACCAGAATTTCAACTTCTTAGACGAACCAATCTTTAAACAAACTAAAGAGGATCTCGACTTTAGCCTGAAAATTGGATTAAACTATCCCATAGTGGCCATCGGTGCGCCTGTTGAATCTTATTTGCCCACAGTAGGGGAGTTATTAAACACTCAGGTGATTATTCCTGAGCATAGTGAAGTAGCAAATGCAGTGGGAGCAGCAGTAGGTAAAGTCAGCGAAAGGGTAACAGCAATCATCAAACCAGGATACAAAGTCCACGCTCCATGGGGCTGCGAAGGATATATGATGATCGAAGATGCCCGCAACAGTATTCTTACCAAAGGCAAAGAAAGGGCTATCGAAAACGCCCGCCAGGCTGGAGTCAACAACCCCGAAATAACCGTCAACCATGACGTATCCTCCTGTGAAACAGATTATGGAAAAGTCTTCCTCAGTGAAGCCATCGAGATAATAGCTTCAGGCTACCCCTGAAACAGGGGGACAGGTTCACTGTTTCGCGAAACAAGATGACAGGTTGACTGTTTCGCCATTGAAACAGGAGGGGGCAGTCTAACCCTTTTGCCAAGAAATTTTGTAAATATTGAAAGTAGCACCGAGAATCAGTCTCGGTGCTTTTTTTAGTTGATTTAAAACCCATATTCCTTTTCGTTCACTTTGATTATTAATTAACTATTAAGTTCCCCCCTCAAAAATAATCTGGAACCCGTAAATGTAGTATGTAAGGTGGTCAAAAGTTTTAATATATGTTGCAAAAAAAAGACAAATAGAACATTAAAACCAATTTATGCCTTTTAAAATGATTATTTAAAGAAAAGAGGGTACAAATGAAAACAACTGATATGGCAAAAACTTCAGAATCATTGAGATCCACTAGAATTAAGAAAAAGCTAGCTATTGTCGTAACGGCAGCACTTTTAGCACTTCCCTTAGGAACAACACTTGTTCTTGCAGAAACAGTACCAGTCGAAACAACTTCTACAAACACCACAACGGATACAGGAAGTACAGATCCTGCACCTGACGCCACCAATGCGGACACCACCACAACAAATACCACTGGCCCAGATACCGCAGATACAGATTCGACAAGTACGGATACGACAGATACGGACACAGACACAAACACAGATACAGATACCACAAGCCCAGATTCGGAGAGCACAGATACAACGAATACCGATAACGAAGATGAAAATAACGAAGATACAGATACCACGACAGTTGTCGACGCTGACGGAAATGAAGTTGATCCCGCTAACTGGTTATCTGAACTAATCGGAAAACTTAAAATGGCCTTGGCCTTTGATCCGGCACGAAAAGGTGAGCTAAGTGAACAGCAGGCACTTGAAAAGTTAGCTAGAGCTCAGAAACTGATGGTTGAAGGAAAAATTGAAGAATCCCAGGTAGCTTTTAGTGAGTACACCAATAAGATTACTAAAGCGCAGGAATTCCTAGATCAGATTGAAGATCCCGACTCTGAAGAAGCCCAAAATCTTACAACTGCCCTTGCAAATGTCAACCATAATAATATTAAGGTTTTAGGCAATTTGCTAGATAAGCTTCCCCCGCAAGCCGCCCAAAAATTAGCCCTTAATGTCGTTCGCTCCATGGAAAAGGCTGTCATTAAGATGGAAAAACAAGAAGCTAAAAATGATAAAGTGACCTCACCCGAGACCACATCTGAGGGCACTTCGGAAACAACACTGTCAACCGAGAATAAAGCCTTAAAAAAACAAGCCAGAGAAGCCTTAAACGAATTCAAAAAATCTCTTAAACAAAAAGGAAAGATCCAGCTAGATGATGACCAAGACCAAGTCGACGAGGATAAGAAGGAAAACAATGTAGCAACTACACAGAAACAATTCTTCGCCGATGGTCAACCAACGTCTGTGACCGTTGCTCCTGCTGAATTGGAGTCTAAACAGATGACCGATCGATTATCCAAACAGGAGAATAGGGATCAAGACAAAAGGGACGAGAAAAGCAAAGACCAGGACAAAGACAAAAACCAAAATAATCAACGAAACAAACATCAGAACAGCCAACGAGATAATTAAATAGAATAGTTAACTTGCTACAAGGTCTAGCCTATTAAGCATCAAAGCGACTCTCGGGAGTCGCTTTTTCCATGCTAAGAAAATGTGGCGGTTAAGAATATTATCGGAAACGGTTGGGCGCTAAATATGTTTTAGACAAATTTCCCCTTACTTCGCAAAAAAGTTATGAGATGATGGGGAATGGCGATAGGGCATAAGAAAGAGAGTAAGACTATGAGGAAGATATTTCTGTATCTATTATTCGCAACACTGGTATTCTTTTTAGGAAATTGTAGTATTCCAGAAACAGTACAGGCAGAACAAGGAATCGTGACCACTGCAAAGGTTACCAAAGTTAGACCATTAACGGGCATAAAAAAGCTACAGAAAGATAAAATTAAGGCTGTAATTCTTGGAGATTCGATTGCCGTTAGCCAAGGTGCTTCAGATCCCTTAGAAACTGGATGGGATAGGGTTCTTAGACAATCCTTATCAAAGGAGTATTCAAACAATATTTTATGGGTTAATAAAGCTTCATCCGGAACACTTGTAGATTATTGTTTAACGAGAGCAACAGAGATAAAAAGCAATACGGATGTCGTCTTTATTTGTGTAGGAAGAAACGATAGAAATTATTACAAGCCGTATCAGTTTAGTAAAAAATATCAACAGTTAATCCGAATTATTAAAAGGGAGGCTCCTAACGCGGATATTTTTTGTATTGTTGAACCTCCTATGGTATCTGCTGATGAATCGTTATTTTTAGGTATCAGAAGAGCAATTATCAACGTATCTGATAAGACTGGGGCAAACTTACTAGATGTGTGGAGTGCATTTCCGAAAAATCAACGTGCTTTAGGTAAGCTGTTACAGGACGGGCTTCACCCTAATGACAAGGGTTACAAACTAATGTCAGATTACATAAATAATCGATTAGTTCGGCTTATAAATAAGATCTAGTAACCGCATAAAACGCTACTAAGTCAGTAAAGAAAGCAACCGCTCAAAATGCTTCTCGAAATCCTATGCGTTTCTTGCCCTAATATCAATGCGAGAAAAACAAAAAGACAGTTCAACCTTTTTAGGTCAACTGCCTTTAACTTACTAAATGGTGCGAGAGAAGGGACTCGAACCCCCACGGTTTCCCGCTGGAACCTAAATCCAATAAATTGCACCCTGCGCAATTATTAAGGAATATAGTAACCATGCTACTTTGAGACACTCCTATTGTTTGCTAATAAGTTTCCTGTTATGCAATTTGAAATTAAAATTTAAAGCATAGAAAATGAATTTTCATATTCTGTGCGTTTTTTGTGCGTTATGACCCGCTCTCAAGGGTCCTTTTTAATTTCCATTTCTTGCCCTTTTTCTGACCATCATATAGATTGCGGACGGTGTCGTCTAGTTCTTGGCGTCGATCGGCTCCGATGTGCTGGTAAGTTGCTTTAAGCGTCTGTATATCATGCCCTAGCCTTTCTGCTGCGTATTTATCCGGTATTCCCTTGGCGTACAACCAAGACGCATGGTAGTGTCTTAAATCGTGAAATCTAACGGGTGGCAATTCTTTGTGTTTATCAATTATATATTCTTTAAAATAGCTGGAGTAATAATCAGGACGAAGATCGAAGAGTCGTTCGGGTATGCTGTCCCAGCTCTTTCGATAGGCCTCAAGTAGATCCATGAGGTACGATGGGACCACAATATCCCTATATCCATTATCCGACTTTGGACCTTTGTCTACATAATCGTATTCGTCATTGATAGCCGTGTTTTCGTCCACGCGGATTGTTTTCTTTTTCCAGTCCACATCGTTAGGTTTAAGAGCAAATATCTCCCCTCTGCGTAGGCCACACCAAGCCGCTAACAAGACTATCATTTCGTCCCTGGTGCCCTTTACGGCATTATGCACCTTGAGAAATTCAAAGTCAGTCATTGGATAAGGTGTGTACTTCGCCTTAGAGGGTAAGTCTACATACTTTACGGGGTTTTTGTCTCTTAATGCTTCTCTTAGTATCTTGTTTAAAACCGAAATGTGTTTTCGCACTGTAGTAGGAGAAAGGAATCCCAGTTGCTTTGCCATAAACTTGCGAATGTGGATTTCTTCTACTTCCCTAAGCTTCATTTTCTTGAAATATGGAGCATAATGAACCCTTGAATATAGCTTATAAGTTGCATGGGTTGAAGGGGAAAGTCTCGTTTTATTAGTCTCGATCCAGTCGTTAATAAAAGCGATCACACCAATATTGCCAATGTTAGAGAAGTTCTTATCCTCGAGCTCTCTCTCGATCTCTTTGGCTGCAGCTTTACATTCCTTAAGAGTTGGTCTCGTTGCATATCGCCTGTCTTGAGTGCCGTCTTCTTTTAAACCAGCGTAGATTGTCGCCTGGTAGCCGTTTTTGACCTTCCTAAAACTCGCCATATTATCGTACCTCCGATTTAAACAATATCGCCTTTCCTAAAATCGTTACATTATCCTTCTTGCCATAAACCTGTTCAGGGTAGTTAGGGTTTTCGGATCTAAGGATAATCGATCCGTTAATCCGATACACTCTTTTCAATGTAGCATCTAGACCATCTATCAAAACTGCAGCAATTTCTCCAGTTTCAACATCTGATTGCTGTCTGATATACACTAAATCACCGTCAAGGATACGAGCCCCTATCATAGAGTCACCTTGCACCTTAAGGCAAAAGTCAGCCTTGATGCTTTCCGGGACGTATTCATAGTCGATTAGATCCTCTTGAGCCAAGATAGGTATACCGGCTGCTATTTTGCCTAGTACCGGTAATCTTCTGACGCTCTGATTTGCTTTCTCTCGGATCATATATTTGTCTACGTTTTCGTAGCCCATAAGCCATGCTGGGTTGAGGTCGAACTTATCACTAATGTTTCCAATTAAGTCAGACGGCATTGATTTGATGTCCCCAGACTCATATCGATTGTAAGTTGTCTTATTCGCGCCAAAGCTTTCGGCAAAGTCCTTTTGACTTAGCCCTGTTGACTCCCGGATCTCCCTGAGACGCGCAGCTGAGCGTTCTAATATTTCTTTTATCTTATCCACTTTGACAATCAACCTCCACGGCATGATTATATTATAGAATTGCGTGATTAGCAATTCTAATTTAGTTTTTACCGCATATAATTGTAAATTATACATTGACGAGACTTGTCTATGGGTATATAATAACCACATCGGTTGCATATTATGCAATCCAATAATAAAGCGGTGGTGAATAAATTGAGTGATAAGCATTTTTTAAAATTACGTGGAGCCGTTGCCGCGAAAGGTGAAACATTAACATCGTTGGCTGAAGAACTTTCTATTACCAATCAGGCTCTTGGCAATAAGCTTGCAAATAGGTCACCCTTTACTCTCTGGGAGATGCTAAAGGCTTGTAATTTCCTTGATGCGCCGATTGATATTTTTTTTGATCCAAAGTTGCATAATCTGCAATTTATGAATCGAGACAGGAGTGCATAAATTGTGATACGTGCAACGGGAGGTGGCCATGGAAACACGTAAATGTCCCAGATGTGGCAAGCCGGCCTATTCGTCGGTTTTTAATGAGGACTGGGAGTGCCCATATTGCCGGGAGGTGATCCAAGTAATTAAGAGGGAGGTGGTAACTTGCTCAGGAAAATCATCGAAACAAAAACAGGTCCATTGACAGCCGCTCAATTCGCGGAGGTCATGGACCTTGCGACTACGGACATACAAATCAACCGACTTAACTTCGGCAAGCGGACAAGTCTAAGTGAAGCGGTTGAGATAGCGGCCGGATGTTTTATTGCCATGAGTAGAGGAGCTGTTGCTTAAACATCTAGAAGGGGAGGTGATGCCATGTCGTACGAGATCATCCAGAAGCGCGGCTATGTAGAGCTCTGGATTGATGGTAAATTTGCCGGAAGCTTTGACTCAGAAGAGGAGGCAAAGGCAGAAGTCAATGCAGCGTAAGAAAGAAAGGTGAAAATTATTGGATGTCAAGGTAATTAATATGGCTAAAGAAGGAAAGCTCATGCCCTGCGCTCCGGACGTTTGCCAAGAGTGCGCTGTGAAGCACGAACCAGATATGCCGCACAATGCGCAAAGCCTATATTACCAGTACAAGTTTTATCAGCAGCATGGGCGGTTACCAACTTGGGAGGACGCGCTAGCACATTGTAAGCCTGAGGTGCAAGCCTGGTGGAAGAAAGAGCTCAGGGAACTGGGAGTAAAAACATTAGAAAGGTGGTATAGGAATTGGAAGCTATAGACATATTCAAGAAGCTTAGAGATGTTTCTAATGAGATGGTGGAAGCCCTTGAAGTGGAAGACTCCCAAAAAACTGAAGTTGCTATGGGCAAATTCTTAGTATTGATGATGCAACTAGAAGCGCTGAAGTAGGAGGTTATCTATGGTTAAACAAGCGCTGAAGTAGGAGGTTATCTATGGTTAAACAAGCGATCAAGACTTGTATATGCGGACAAGCCGTGGACTTTCCGGAAGGGGAAGTCAAATATATTTGCCGATGTGGAGCGGTTTGGGAGTTAGGGGAAGAAGGCTATTGGTTTACTGAAATGGCCCTTGCCCCAAAAGCCACAAAGCCAGTGGACATTTTGCCACGATCAGAGAAGTACGCCGCTTACCCTAAATCTAAGCCTAAGAGCAAGCGAAAGAAGGGGAGACGATGCTAGGGAGAATCAAAAAGGCTATCCGAAAACAGTTCCTCAAGGTTGATTGGATCAAGGCTGAAGTTGAGGCATATCAGAATCTCCAGCGAGAGAAGCGTTACCACCAAGAATGGGCGCAGCGTTTGCACAGTGGAAACACGGTCCGGGAACTAGATCCTCAAGAATCACACAAAACAAGAGCAACGGTTACTGATGATGAGGTAATTGTTGAGTATATGGACGGTCGGATGATTGGGCAAAGGCCAGTTACACCGACAATTATAAGGCCGTTTGGCATGGGGAGGCGAGAGCGCTGAAGAACGGAAAGAAACCAACGAGAAGGCAAAGAGAGATACTGAAATCTCTAAGACTTAATCCGTTAAACTGGCTGGTCGTGAAGGATTGCCCTCAGTGCTTTGAGGTTGTGCACCGTGTATCTAGGAAGGTTAGGAAATTACGAAGGGAGTGTTGAGCGGCTTGGACCGTAAAGCCTGGTTCATTGACTTCGCCAAAATTGCCGGGAGGCGAAACCTACAAGCTTACGCGATTGGAATTATCCGAAGCATTATATGCAATTCGGATATCTCAACTCAATTAGATGAGATTCGTAATGTCATTGAGTCTATGTGTGCAGCTCTTAACGATGAATCATTACCCTGGGATGTTATGGAAAATAAAAAAGCTTCCGCGCCAACGGAAGCCAAAGGAAAAACATATCACCTAGATTGTACCATAACTATCGCTGGAGTTGAAACATTAATGGAATGTGGAATGAAATGAAAAGGGTTGTGGTCCTTATGGCTGGAGTAGAATCCTATGAAGTTAAACTTAACTACTACGCCATGGCCGTGGCCATCCTTACCGATTGTTCCATCGAAACTGCTTTTGAGAAATTGCAGAGTGATCATCCTGATATGGTGAGGCCTCAGATTAGCGAAGAGGATTATCAAGATATCTCACGCTTCAAGGAAAGCGGTCTTTATTGGACCGAGATAGCGAGCTTCTACAATATACCATGGTACAACCTTTATAAAAGGGTGCGGGATCGGAAAGGGAAGGTGGGCTAATGGCGGTTATAATTGCCGGCACTGTCGAATGTGCTTATTGCGGAAAAGAAAGATCACCAAAGGATATGAAAATTGGCCACGTGTTCATTTTGAAAAGGAAATGGAGCGAGAGAAAGCAGAAGGAAGTTTCCTATGCTTTCAAGCAAAAGGATTGGTATTGCAAGGATGGCTGTCATCCTGATGATAGACACGGTAGTGAGACTTAAGAGAGAAGGAGAGCTATGGGGAATAAGAAGCAATATGGAGACTCTGATTCCTACGAGCGGAAACTCGAACGAGTCATGGAACGGATCGGAGTCAAGGAGTTTATTTACAACTTTGATCGATTTGGCTGTTGGGTCGAATTCCGCTACCAGAATGAGCTTTACCGATTCGAGCACAGCATAGAGAAGGCAAAGTCTAAAGGAATTAATCTTCGATATGGTTCAGATGCATTTGCACAAGTCGTATTAGCTCTAGAGGATCTTGCCCGAATGGTCGAACGGGGGATCTGAACTGGGTACCTGGGTAGCAGGGATGAAGTTTCTCCCGCCTCCAGTAGAGATCCCGAACTTTATTAGATTTTTAGGTTTCGAGCAAATACCTAACGGCCAGGAGGACATTAAGGAGCGGTTTCGACAGTTAGCCAAAACGATGCATCCGGACGTAGGCGGGACGGAAGAAGACTTCATCAAGCTTAAGGATGCCTCAGAAAAGGCAATGAAATATTTTGAGAGGTGAGATAACGTTGCACGCAAAAGCAATTGAAAAGATACGGTCTGAAATGACTCAAAATACAGCTAACTCCTACATTCAAGTGGTCGGTGGATTTCTGCTGCAGCATTTAGAATTACATCCCCAGGGTGCGGAGAAGATTCTGGCCATAGACAAAACCATTGCTAAAAGCCTTGAGGAAATGCGAAAGGAGGCCTCTAAAAAGAAGGTCGGTAATTGCGCTGTGCTCACCGATCAGGAAGGGTTTACTGTTGTCCTTAAATATTATGGGATTGAAGCGGCCGCTCCAGGTCCCGCCTCAAATATTCCTCCACAAAGCATTCCAAAGGAAGCGGCCGTAAATCCAACCGCTCCATCTGCACCAACAGCCACAAAGCCTGTCGATGACTTTGATATCAAGCTTGAGGACTTGCTGTCATAGGAGGTATTTGATGTTTACTGAATATATGGACCATTTTCCAGAAGGGTTAAGCCCTGACATCTTACGATATGCCACGGATGACGTATTCCGTCATAGTCGGTATATCTTTACCAGGCGTCAAGGGAAGCAACAATATGGCTATTGCACCCATTGTAAGCAAGAATTTAAAACAAATGGTTACTCCCATAATTCAACAAAAACATGCCCGGAATGCAATAGCGCATGTACCGTCAAAGCAAGCGGTCTTCGTCGCAAGAAATTGATTGATGAGGCATATTTCGTCTACTACGAAAAATCTCCTAAAGATCCGGGGATTATTATTGCCAGAGGAATCTATGCCGTTCGTGATTATTCAGATAACTATCACTTTGTCCAAACGATCTGCGTAGAACGAACCAGGTATATCTTCACCATGGGTAAGAGCTTGATGTTTGAGCGGTACGGCTATTATTCAAAGGCCAAAACAATGCAGCACGGGACGTTTGATTTACGGAAATCCGTTCATTCCATATATAGTCAATACAACGCTGATAACATGAGATTTATTGCCACTAAATATTCCCAGGAAAGCATCAGGGAAGCGGTAAAGGATACGCCCTTTGGCTGGAGCGGATGGGAGTCATATCACCATCAGGATATGGTCAAATTCTTTGATCTTTACTCAAAGTATCCAAGCATTGAGTATCTTACTAAGTTGGGATTTGAGGACATTGTTAAAGCAAAGCTGGCTGGCGAAATGACCTACAGCACCATCAACTGGCGAGGTAAGACCTTATTCAAAGTATTAAGGCTTTCGAAAAAAGAGTTCAATGAAATTAAGGCATCTAAGGTTTCACTTGACCCACTATTTTTAAAGATAATGCAATTATCGCGGAAGGACGGATCGAATCTATCTCCTACCGAGATAGGGGCTCTACGAAAACAACCATTTCACCTTAACGACTTACTAATCACATTGAAACATACTTCCTTGAGGAAATCCTTTAATTACCTTACAGGACAACTTGAAAAAAACAGCAAGCACTTTGCCAACTTTTACAATGCCTTAACTACATGGCGAGATTATATTGCGGATTGTATCACGCTCGAAATGAACCTCAAAGATGAAATGGTGCTTTTCCCGAGGAATCTGTATACGGCCCATCAGAACACCATAAAACAAATTAAGCTTAATGAGGATAAGGCTCTAAACGTAAAAATTAAGTTAAGGACAAATTACCTAAAAACCTATTACTTTGAGCACTTAGGCTTATTCATTCGAGCTGCTGAAAGCACTGGGGAGCTCATCAATGAAGGCAGCGCTCTACATCATTGTGTCGGTGGTTATGCCGCTCGATATGCGAAGGGTGAGACTGATATCCTATTTATTCGCAAAGTATCTGAGCCGGACAAGCCCTATTTTACGGTTGAAATCAAAAGCAAAACGATCTGGCAAGTAAGAGGAAGGAACAATTGCTCATATCCGCCAGGTGGCGACGTCGATCAATTCATCAAGGCATTTACCAATAAGAAACTCACTCCTAAAAAAGAAAAAGCACGTGTCCTGGTACCAGCATAAACGTAAGGAGGAACGCACATGAACGAGATCGCTATGGTGGACAAGAATCTATCCGTGGATCGAACGCCGGATATGATTGCCATTGAGATTAACAGCATCAAAGAACAAACTCGCAAGATAGTTCTGTTTAACAGTATTGAGATAGGCCGCCGGCTAGCTGAGGCAAAACTCATGCTTCCTCATGGGGAGTGGGGAGATTGGCTCAGTAAATCAGTTGATTATTCTCAGCGTACTGCCAGCAATTTAATAAGGATCTTTGAGGAATACGGATCAAGCCAGATGGTTCTATTCTGTGATAATGCAAAATCGCACGCGCTTGCCAATTTGAGTTATACCCAAGCCGTTGCGCTCCTGGGGATTCCTCAGGATGAGAGAGCGGCATTTATCCATGACCATGATATTGACAATATGTCCACCAGGGAGCTGCAGCAAGCCATCAAAGAAAAGCAAGAGCTTGAGGCCAAAGTCATGGAGCTTGAGGTCGCATGGGCTAAAGATAAAACCGTTGCCGTTAATTCCAAACGCATAGCCGATGAAAAGGCAGAAGAAGCGCAGAAATTACTCGAAGAGAAGCAGAACATTGAGTCAGATTTGCGTGTTACCGATAAAGTCCTTCGAGATACCCAGGCCGATGTTAAAAGGCTTCAGGATGCCCTTGAGGAGGAGCGGCAGCAATCGAAAGCTGAAGCTGAGCGGCTAGCTGGACTATTGAGTGAGGCTAAAGCCAATGGTGCTTCTGATGAAAAGGTAACGCAACTACAGAAAGAGCTTGAAGAGGCCCGAAAGCTGGTTGATACACTTACTCAGGAGCTAGATAAGCCGATTGAAGTTACAGCTGCACCGGTAGTCGAGAGAGTACCGGAAGAGATCGAGCGAGAACTCGCCGAACTTAGAGAGCGAAATAAGGAACTCGAGGCCAAGGGATCTCAGCCGATCAGTACAGCGACTATTAGATTCAAACTACATTTTGACTCGTTAGTAAAAGGATTTGGGGAACTGCTCCGTGTATTGGAAGAAATCGAAGATGGTGATCGCGATAAGTACAGGAGCGCAGTCAAGGCGCTAATCGGAAAGATGTCAGAGAAATTGTGATGAGGAGGGTCAATGGTGGCACGTTCGAGAAATATCAAGCCCAGCTTTTTTGAGAATGAGTATTTGGCAGAACTTAACCCATTGGCCCGTTTGCTCTTTATTGGGCTATGGGGCCATGCAGACAAGGAAGGACGTTTGGAGGATCGACCTAAAAAACTCAAAGCGGTTATTCTTCCATACGATGAATGCAACATAGATGAGTATTTACAAAGCCTTCACGATTCAGGCTTTATTGTTAGATACTCTATCGACGAAACAAATTACATCCAAGTCGTTAATTTCGCCAAACATCAAAAACCACATCCCAAAGAAGCTGCTAGCCAAATACCGCCACCGCCCGTTGATGACATAGTCGTGGAAAGTTACGGAAATTACACGGCTAGCAATGGAAATACCGAAACGAGCAAGCCTTTTCCTTCTATTCCTTCTTTGTCTTCTTTTCCTTCTATTCCTTCTTTGTCTTCCTCATCATCGGGCCAGGAAAAGACGGACAACGACAACGAATCGAATAGGGGAATTGAAAATGTGAACGAATTCAAGGAAAACGCGAACGACACCGCTCAAATCGTGGACGAACCGAGTGAAGACGAAACCAAAACAGGGAACGCGAGCATCATGTCCATTGGCACACGAGCGGTTGATTGGGCAGAGAAACACTGGGGGAGACTGATTCCTCCCGGAGATGCAGAGACCATTATTTCGTGGTCCGATGAGTTTCTTTCGCGTGGCAGTCCTGATCCGGATGCCGTGGTTATCGAGGCATTGAAGTATTGCCTTGATGCAAACGCTAGGAATATGCATTACTTACGAGCGGTACTTACTGACTGGCGCGAAGCCGGTGTCCTGACTGTTGATCATGTTTTAGGCCGAGAAGCTGAGCGCAAAAACCAAAAAGCACACAATCGGAATAAGGACCCGGGAGATAAGCCTCCGGAACCACCAAAGCCGGGGAAGTACGAGGCATTTTATCTTTGAGGAGGACGAGCCTAATGAAAATTGACAAGGATAAAGCCACTGGGTTTAAAGACATCGGAGGGAAGAAGGATAAAGCATGCTAAACAGAGTCGTGTTAATCGGACGCCTTACGAAGGATCCAGAGTTACGTTATACACCAAACGGCGTAGCGGTCTGCAATTTCACGTTAGCGGTCGACCGTAATTATAAAAATGCACAAGGGGAAAGAGAGACTGACTTTATCAATTGCGTAGTCTATCGGCAGCTAGCCGAACTTAGTGCAAACTATCTTGCTAAAGGGAAACTTGCAGCGGTCGACGGAAGAATTCAAGTCCGCTCATATACCGCTCAAGACGATCAGAAACGCTGGGTTACAGAGGTAATTGCAGAAAATGTCCGTTTCTTAAGCCCTAAGGACAGTGGGAGCACTGGTGGAGCAAGTTCATTCGGGCATGAAGTTAATATTGCTGACGACGATATCCCATTCTGACGGAGGTGAGTCGAGTGAATAAAGACCATCGCAAGAACGCCGAAGGATACAATGATCCTACTGCTTTTGAGGCCATGAAACGAGTGAAGGATCCACGCCGCCAGCTCCAAGGGAAGAGGTCAAAGGTTGTAGGCGAATACTTCGAAAATCTTATTTCTTCAGCATGCGACTACTATCGCGTTCAAAGCATTGCTCACATAGAAAAGACTCCGGAGCCAATGAAGCCCCTAAAGCCAGTACCGAGACAGCCGGGGCGCTTTATTGCTTGCTTTGAAAAAGCTGCTCAACCAGATTATAAAGGCACCATCCGAGGTGGGCAGGCAATTGTCTTTGAGGCTAAACACACGGATAATGATCGCATTGAGCGGGGCCGGCTAACCCAGGAGCAGCTTGACGGACTTGAAAAGCACTATCAGCTAGGAGCGTTGACCTTTGTAGTGGTATCCTTCGCGTTCCAGGACTTCTTCCGGGTACCGTGGACTGCATGGCGTGACATGAAAAAGATATACGGCCGCAAATACGTTAAGGCTGAAGAACTCGAAAGCTATCGAGTAAAGGCGACTAGTCAAATGATACTGCTCCTGAGCGGGATAACCTAAATTCGCAAGCGCTTGCCAATTTGAATTTTAGGAGGAAATGAACGGATGAGAGCTCTAACAATATGGCAGCCCTTTGCAACATTACTGGCAGAAAGACACAAGAAGATCGAGACACGGAGTTGGGCAACTAATGTCCGGGGAGCGGTTGCAATACACTCTGCGAAGAAACCATTCAAAGAGGTAAAAAGTTTAATAAATCCGAGATCCATAACGGTTATCAGCAATTTGTTATTTCCATATTCCCTAGAGAGGCTCCCAACCGGTCACGTGCTGGCAGTAGGAAACCTGGTTGATTGTAAGCGCATCGATGAGGCGTTCCTTGAAACGCTAAGTCCTACAGAGATACATTTGGGTGACTACACTAAAGGACGGTATGCATGGATATTTGAGGACGTAAAGCATTTTAAAACTCCTATTCAGGCTAAAGGCTCACAAGGATTTTGGGACTGGGTAGTACCTGACGGAATTGAAATAGCATAATGGATTTCTGCAGAGAGCGTGAAGTTAAGCGGACGAAGAAACCTTATAATTGCCGAATTGGAGCGGTTGAGGCTTAAGCGGTTCGCAGATGCCAGAATTAAAGAAAGGCTTGATGAACTCGAAGAAATGTGGTGCAAATGGAAAGAGTTCCGAATAAAGGTTTAACAATTGGGTGGGGGTGGAACATCAATGAGCGGTAAAAAGAATGGTACTGTTAATGTTCACGAAATAGCCAAAGCAGCCGCCATTGAAGCACTTAAACTCCAGAAAAAAGATGAACTAGAAAGGATATGGAAAAGTAGATTCCATAATACCGAATTACTACTCAAAAACTATCTTAGTCTAATCGAGCACTTTGAGTTATCGCAAGATAAAGCATCAGAAGAAGACTTGGTGGCTTTCGACTTCGATGGAGACGATGCAGATGATATCATCATTCGATCTATTAGGCGAAGTAGAATACGGACATTAGTTATGGTTTTTCACATTGAAGCCTGCTTAGGTAGACTTCGGACAAAGATGGCTGATAAAGGGCAGTTAGAAAAGTATGTTGTCATCGAAAAACTCTATCTTGATCCGGTTAAGAGTGTTATACCTTTGACGGAAAGAAAGCAGATAATAGCTGCTGAAGTTCATTGCGGAGATACTTCTGTATGGAAGTGGCGGAACGAAATGATTAACGAACTTAGTGTTTTGTTATTTGGTGTAGATGGATTGAGGCTAGATATTTAGCGCGAATAAATCGCGAATTTACAGCAAAAATATGCCGTGTTATACTTGTACCATCGAATTTTATTTAAGAAAGAAAGCCGTCCAGCGTGGGCGGCTTTTTGCATTCCCTTAAGGCGGTGAAAAGTAGTGCCTAAGAGAACAAGAATTGAGCCAGCTCTTTTCCAATGCCCGATCTGTAAAAAGAAGTTCTTTTCTTATCAGGACAGAATGTGGTGCCCAGAATGTACAAAGGGAGAAGAGGTCGAGGTCCAAAATGAACTTTTACAAAACAACAAAGTGGATACACAAGCGCGAAAAGATACTAAGGCGCGATGAATATATGTGTCGAGAGTGTAAGAGGTATGGCAAGACGACAGCGGCAACGACAGTGCATCACATTATCCCACTTGCCTGGTGCCTGAGCTACAGGATCTCCCTGGCTCTGATGAGTATTAACTTAATTAGCTTTTGCGATTCATGTCACGATAAGATGCACGATAGGTTGAGTAGGAAGCTAACGAACATTGGGCTGACTTGGGTTAAGAGGATGGGCGAGACTGGATTGAAGTGGATCGAGAAGTATGCAGGGGAATGGTAGAAGGGAGGACAAGAGAGTGGATGAGATCAATGGAATAATTCGTGATCAAATCAAGTTGTTAGCAAAGATTTCTAATAACGAAAACACTACAACGAGCGAAGTCATTGAATGTTCAGCTGTAATGGGAGATCTTTACAGATCACTGAACCAAGGGTAGCCCCCCACCTTCGACTTTTAGAAAAATAATCTCCAGGGACCGGAGGGGGGAGGTCTTTCCAATAGAGCGACCTTCAAAAAGTTTTTTTCGAGGGGGTGAGAGAGTTGGCGGCCAGGTCAAAAAAGTCAATTAAGTCAAAAACTGTAAGCTTCATGAAGAAGCTAGCTACTTATAAAAAAGAGTATGATTCAATAATTGATATCTACTCAGAGCTTGTCGAACAGTATGAAATCCTAACTGAAAGGTTCGTAACCAATGATTACAAGATTCAGGAAATGACTGCAGATGGTGGGTATAAAAAATCACCTATCGTGTCAACTCTCGAAAGCCTAAGAAAAGATATACTGGCATATTCAGATCGGTTACTCTTAAACCCTAAAGCTGAAGTGACTGATACTAAAAATAAAAAGGGCAAATCAAAACTGGCTCAAGCATTAGGTGATCTCAAACGTGAAGCATAAAAACTTTGATCTCGTGCTCGAATATGCCAACAGTATTGTTGAAGGTCGCAAAGTTGCCTGTAAGGAACAAATCCAAGGCTGTCAAAGATTTCTGAATGACTTAAAAAATCCAGACTATGATTTCAATCCCAAAGACGCAGAGTTTGTCATAGGAATAATTGAAAAAACTTTTGTCCATATGCAAGGTGAAAGATTAGATGGCACTCCATTACGAGGAGAGCCTTTTTTATTAGAACCATTTCACAAATTCCAAGTTTACGGCATACTTGGGTTTTATCATAAGGGTACAAAAATCAGGCGAGTCAAGGAAGTCTTTATTTATATTCCTCGTAAAAATATTAAGACTTCGTTCGCCGCTGCTTTGGCCTGGGCGCTTGGTATCCTTGAGCGGTTAAGCGGTTCAAAAGTTTATATTGTGTCGGCGGCTATGAAGCAATCTTTAGAAAGCTTTAATTTTATAAATTTTAATCTTGATCAAATGGGAGAAAAGCAAAACTTTAGAGTCATCGATAACAACCAAGAGCATAGCATCCAGGGTGATATAGGAGACGGATCTATTTTCATCCAAGCATTAGCAGCCAATCCGGATCGTCAAGACTCCTTGAACTGTAATATTGGGATAGCCGATGAAATCCATGCTTACAAATCTCCGAAACAATACAACATTATCAAGGAAGCTATGAAAGCATACACAAACAAACTCATGATCGGAATCACGACAGCCGGAGATGATATGACTTCTTTTTGTTATCAACGCTTGCAATACTGTAAAAAGATCCTTGATGGCACAGTCAAGGACGAAGCTTATTTTGTTTTTATTTGTAAAGCGGATCAAGATGAAAGCGGGGATGTAGATTACACGAACCCAATCATTCATGAAATGGCCAATCCTGCTTATGGTGTTTCGATCCGTCCGCAGGACATTATGAACGATGCGATGCAAGCTCAGAATGATCCGCAACAGAGAAAAGATTTCTTCGCAAAATCGCTCAATGTTTATACGGCGGCAATGAAAGCATATTTCAATGTCGAAGAATTCCGAGCATCAGATAAAAAGTACAACTGGACCATTGAAGAGTTGGCAAGATTTCCTATCAACTGGTATGGAGGTGGTGACTTATCTAAACTACACGACTTAACAACTTCGGCGTTACATGGAGAGTACAAGGGCGTTGATATTGCCATAACACACGCATGGTTTCCAATTGTGGCAGCACATCGCAAGGCAGAAGAAGATAATATTCCGCTATTCGGCTGGAAGGATGACGGATGGCTTGATATGTGTAACAGCCCAACCGTAAACTACAGCGATATTATTAACTGGTTTATAAAAATGAGGACCATGGGATTCAAGATCAAGCTCGTGGGCTTTGATAAAAAGTTTGGAAAAGAATTCTTTATGGGAATGAAAAAGGCTGGCTTTAAGATCGTTGACCAACCTCAGTATTTTTATAAAAAGTCAGAAGGTTTCAGGCGTATTGAAAAGGCGGCGAAGGATGGCAACTTTTATTACTTACATTCCCAGGCTTATGAGTATTGCCTTCAGAATGTTAGAGGTATTGAAAAAACCGATGACATGATGCAATACGAAAAGGTCATGCCGAATCAGAGAATTGACATCTTTGACGCTGACGTGTTCGCGACAGTACAAATGTTAGAGGACCTCGAAAAATCTACAAAGGCAGCGGGGTGGTTTGAATGAGAAAAAAGCGTGGCAACACGAATAGGGCTCCAACACCGACAACAAAGAGAAGCGACACATCTTGGCTCTGTTCAATCGATGCTTACAATATCCTGACTGCCGGACAATACACACGGCTTTCGGATTGCCCAGAGGTCAAGATGTGCGTGCATGTCTATGCTGACCTTATTAGCAGTATGACCCTTTATCTGATGCAGAATACCGACAAGGGTGATATCCGGGTAAAAAATGAGTTATCAAGAAAGCTAGACATTAACCCTAACAAGCTAATGACTAGCAAAACGTTTATTTATAACCTAGTCTGGACGTTAATGTTACCCGGGGAAGGAAACCAAGTGACTTACCCACGATACGACACCGATGGATACCTCGATAACCTTGAACCACTTAAACCATCGAGGGCAACATTCTTCGACACTCCAAATGGTTATGCAATCCGTTATGGCGATGTAACATACAGCCCCGATGAGGTCCTTCACTTTGTCATCAATCCAGATCCAGAAAGACCGTGGATTGGGACTGGATACAGAGCGGTCCTCAAGGATGTACTCAAGGGATTAAAGCAAGCCAGCACAACCAAGCAAGCACTTATGGAAAGTCCTGCACCTTCGATCATAGTTAAGGTCGATGGACTGACTGAGGAGTTTGCAAGTCTTGAGGGAAGAACAAAGCTTGCTTCTCAGTATCTTGATAGCTCAGAAAACGGTAGGCCTTGGTTTATCCCAGCTGATCTTTTTGATGTTCAACAGGTCAAGCCTTTGACGCTTAATGATTTAGCCATTGCCAAGAATATGGAGATCGATAAAAGGACGGTAGCTGGTATTTTTACCATGCCGCCTTTTTTAGTTGGAGTTGGTAACTTCAACAAGGATGAGTTTAACAACTTTATTGGCACTCAGATTATGTCAAAGGCAAAAATCATTGAGCAGGAATTGACTCGTAAGTTGCTTTACTCTCCAGATCTTTACTGGCGATTCAATCCGCGCAGCCTTTACTCTTACAGTTTGCCGGAGATTATTAATGCAGGAAGTATGATGGTGGACCGTATGGCTATGAGGAGAAATGAGTGGCGCGAGTGGATTGGGATGTCGCCAGAGGAGGACATGGAAGAACTACTTGCCCTAGAGAATTATATCCCTGCTGATAAGCTCGGCGAACAAAACAAACTAAATGGAGGAGGTGGTGATGGTGGATCGTAAAATAAGGCAAGTCAGAAGCCTGCCCACTCGATTTAGAGCGGCAGAAGACAATGGAGAAAAGTACATCGAAGGATACTTTGCTACATTCAGTGGTGTATATGAGTTATGGCCGGGCGCGACTGAAAGCGTCGATTCTCACGCTTTTGACGACGCATTGGCCGGTGATATTAGAGCACTAATTGACCATAAAACTAGACTTGTACTAGGACGCAATAAGGCTGGAACCCTTGAGCTCAAAGTAGATAGTCGTGGTTTATGGGGCCGTATAACAATCAATCAATCCGACACTGATGCAATGAATCTTTATGCAAGGGTACAACGTGGGGATGTCGATCAATGCTCTTTTGGTTTTGATATTCTTGATGAAAAGCCAGAGTATCGGGAAGACGGAACTATACACTGGACAATCATGTCAGTGGAGCTTCATGAAGTTAGTTGTGTTACATTCCCTGCATATGAGGATACCTCCATAGCGGCCAGGAAAAAAGATTTTGACCAAATCAAAACTCGCCAAATCCAAGCATGGCGAACCAAAACGAAAGAGAGGTTACAGAAATGGCATTAAGACAACTGATGCTCAATAGACGCAAAAAGGAACTAAACGCAAAGCTCGAAGAATTACGCGCTAAGGATACTGAGTTTACAACCAGATCCGAATCAATGAAAACCCGTGAGGCCGAACTCGAGGCGGCTGTCAATGAAATTACTGAGGCATCGACTGATGAGGAAAGGGCCGCGGTGGATGAGGCTGTCGCAAGCTTTGAGGCTGATCAGGAATCTCTTGCGACTGAGCAGAGTGAAAACGAAGAAGCAAAATCAAAGCTTGAAGGCGAAATTGCAGAGCTGCAAAAAGAATTAGACGAACTTGATCAAAGGTCAAAAACCCCACCGGCTGGGTCTACTGGTGAAAAACGCAAAAAAGAAAATGGAGGCGAAGTAAGAATGAGAGGTACAGGATTTTTCAGAAACATGGAGGCAGAACAACGCTCTGCATTTTTAGCCAATACTGAGGTTAAAGACTTCCTTTCCCGAGTTCGTGAGTTTAAGGGCCAACAACGAGCAGTTTCAGGGACAGACCTCTTAATCCCCGAAGTTGTACTTGATCTTTTAAGAGACAACCTACACCGTTATAGCAAATTGATCACAAAGGTTAGACTGAAGCCTGTTAATGGTAAAGCTCGTCAGAATGTTGCAGGAACCATCCCGGAAGGTATCTGGATGGAAGCGGTTGGAGCTCTTAACGAATTAGCTCTTAGCTTTAATCAGGTTGAAGTTGATGGTTACAAAGTTGGTGGATTTGTACCAATCCCAAATTCTACCCTCGAAGATAGCGACTTGAATCTCGCTAACGAAATCTTAGACGCACTTGGTCAAGCTATTGGTTACGCTATTGATAAAGCTATCCTTTTTGGCACCGGAACGAAGATGCCCATTGGCATCGCAACACGTTTAGCTCAAACGGCAAAACCAGCTAGTTGGGATGACAATGCCCCTGCCTGGACAGATCTTCACGCTTCTAACTTGCTAAAAATTGACCCGGCAGGAAAAACGGCAGAGGAGTTCTTCGCTGCATTCATGTTGCTTTTATCTGTTGCGAAACCAAACTATTCCTCCGGGGCAAAGTTCTGGGTTATGAATTCTATCACATATGCTACCTTACTTTCCAAAACTCTTAAATTTAATGCAGCAGGAGCTTTAGTTGCCTCCCTCAATCAAACCATGCCGATCATTGGTGGTGATGTCATAATCCTAGAGTTCGTAGCAGATAACGACATCATTGGTGGATTTGGGTCGCTGTACCTCCTTGCTGAACGTGCTGGTTCTCAGCTTGCCGTATCTGAACACGCTCGGTTTATCGAGGACCAAACAGTATTTAAGGGCACAGCTCGTTATGATGGTAAACCAGTATTCGGAGAAGGTTTCGTCATGGTTAACATCGCAAACTCTGCCCCAACAACCTCGGTATTGTTTGCTCAGGATGTGGCTAACACTGTGGCAACTCCTAAAGCCTTACCGATTGCCGGCGAATACTCCGGAGCTCAGGAAGTGTCTCTAACATGTGATACTGTAGGAGCAACGATTTACTACACAACTGATGGCAGCACTCCGGATGCAACAAAAACTGCATACAACGGACCTATTGATGTCACTGCTGATACTACAATCAAGGCCATCGCCATTAAGAGCGGCTTGACAAATTCTGCAGTTCTGACAGCTGCTTATACTATTACTGCGTAAGTGAGGGATTAATATGGACACCGCAACAGTACTGGCTTTAGTCAAAGAGCGTTTGGGCATAAAGACAACAGTGCGGGACACCTACTTGACGGCCATAGTTGAGGGTGTTCTGAAAGAACTAGAAGATGAGAAAGGGTTAGTCCTGGATGGGGCTAACCCTTATCATTTGATCTTTGCGGTTGACTATGTAACCTGGCGCTATCAAAGCCGCGATAGTAATACCGGGATGCCAAGGCATTTACAATATCGTTTGCATAACTTAATGATCCATGTAGGAATACCTCCCGATGAGGTGATTACATGACCAAAGATAACGAACTCACTTTAATTAGTGTAACCTATGGGGAAAACGATATCGGAGATGCTATCCAGATAGAATCAAGACTGAACGTCCTATGTGACGTCTTATCTGTTACAAGGTCTGAGCACTACCAAGCGGCGGCAAATGGACTTAAACCAAGTTTTGTCTTTGCAGTTAATAAGTTCGAGTATGATGGGCAGAAGATAGTTGAGTTTGAGGGGACTAAGTATAAGGTTGATAGAACCTATGCTCCTAGACAATCAAAGGGTATTGAAGATTTTGAAGACATTGAGCTTGTCTGCTCCGGCCTTGTAAATGGGGCGATGTGATGGGTGTTCAATTTGAGTCAAACGCTAAGGAAGTAAAGGCTGCTATAGCAAAACTTGAAAAGCAAGCACTCCGGGAAACAGCTAAGCTTCTTCGAAAAGAGATTAAGAGAACCGTACCAGTCTATGAGGGTGTGCTTAAAAAGAATGTCGGGTCATGGGTAAAGGGTAAGTCAAACGAAACGCCGGTGCTACAGATCGGAGTCTACAACAGGGCGAGGGCAAGAAAAAAAGGTTATCGTTACGCTTATCATGCTCACTTGGTGCAGTTCGGGACGGTAAAAATGCAAGGGACTGATTACCTGAGGGCGCCAGTATTCCGCAATATTGATAAGATCAAGGACATTCAATCTGACTTTATCAGGAAAATTGAGGACATCAGAAAAAATGGATTACCGGAAGTGGGGGATGAAGAGGCAGATGATTAAACTTAGAAATGTCATAACAACTTACCTCAAAACTATTCATCCTCGCGTATATTACAGACGCGCCCCTTCCACGGCAGAATTCCCCTATTTAGTATTCACTTGCCCGTTATATCCAGACGGTGAAGGTTTTGAAATTTGTGTCTTAACTATCGATGGATGGGATAAGCCGACCAATGGAGACACAACCGAACTTGAAACGCTTATGGAATTACTTAAGGGCAAGAAAGACCCGGTTACAAACCTTCCAACTGGCCTCGATAAAAAAACATTCATCAATGATGAGTTAGTAGTAACATTCTTCCTGGACAACATATTGCCAGTAGATGACGATGACGAGTCGATTGAAAGAAGGCAGCACAATTACTCGGGTAGATTAATTAGGAAAGGGTGATAAGATTGCCAGAATTAACAACGGAACAACTTGAAAATGTACAGATTGACTACGGGATAATCTTTAAAAACTTTGGTGAATTAGATGCCGCGATGCTCGGACCAACGCGAGGCGGTGGAGAATTCAAAGCCACTGCTACCGTTAGGCAAATCCCGTTCGATGGTCAAAAGGGTGACACAAAAGATATGAAAGTAGTCGAAGATATTAACGCATCATTAACGGTCATCACTCTTGACACATCTATGGCATCCTTAGCCTTGGCGATGCCGTGGGCAACCTATGACAGTGTGGCTGGGACAATTACATGCACTAGTGCAAATATCGGAGTTATTGCAAGCGAAGCATACCTTAAAAATGTCACAATGTTTTGCAAGGTTATCGGCGGGGGATACCGAAAGATCACACTGTATAACGCCATGTCTGATAAAGAGTTTGCTTTAGCTGCAAAACCTAAAGGCGAAGGTGAAGTAAGCTTGGAGATTAAGGCGCACTGGGATGCAACGGATGACACTGCAAACCTGTTTAAGGTTGAGACGGTAGCTGATTTAACTCCAGCTGCGTAATAAAAGGCGGGGAGAAATCCCTGCCCTAATATTTTAGAGGTGAAAAGCATGATATCCACAGAGCAAGCATTTGACATGCTCCCTTCGGTGGTTGATCTTTACGATAAACTAGATATTGACGGGTACCGGAAAAAGTTTGCCGAAGAAAATAAGGGTAAGGAACTGAATCAGAAAGAGTTAGGTATTCATCTTATTAAGTATGTTCTTAAAAACTCAGCCAAGGTAAAAGACGAAGTCTTTGAAATCGTCGCTGTCTTTGAGGACAAACCAGTCGAAGATATTAGAAAACAAAACTTCATAATTACCTTTAAATCATTCAAAGGAATCTTTTCCGACAAAGAAACAATGAGTTTTTTCAAAGATGCTATGCGATAGGGTATGCGAAAACATTAAATCTATTGCATAGCCATTATGGGATTGATCGATCAAGCAAGGTAAGACTTAAAGACCTCGTAAAACTACTAAATGCAGCACAGAAAAAAGAATCTGAAGACAGCCTCTGGGAAATGTGGCTTACCTTATATCCGAAAATGAACAAGGATAACTTCGAAAGCTTTGAGGATTACAAGAACCGAGCGATTAAGTCGGTCGTAAGGGCTACAGAAAAGACGTCAGAAGAGATAATATCTGAGTTGATGCCCGTAATTGCGGCGCACGAAGGGAAGAAATAAAGGATGAAGTTTCCGTCTATCAAGATTGACCTAGATATGCAACAATATTATGACGATCTAGTCATTTATAAAAAGAGCATCGAGGCACAGATCGACGCTCTGGCTAAAGAACCTTCGATATGTACTCATAAGGAAACTGAGGAAATGGATGATAGTGGAATTATTATTTGTGCAAACCACAGGTGTAGAAGAGTAATTAGCTCAAGCAAATATGATCATGTCACCTAACAATGACACAGAACAAACGCTCTTTGCTTAAGGGGCGTTTTTTATATGCCATTGAGGGGGTGAAGGCTATCGAGATATTCAAACTGTTCGGGTCCATCATGGTTAACAACGACGCAGCCAACCAAGCTATTGACGAAACAGACGGAAAAGCGCAGAAAACATCCATGACATTCGGCGAAATGCTCGGATCAGCCGCCAGAGTTGGAGCTGGAATTGCTATGGCGATGGGTGCGGCTATCGTAGCAGTCGGAGGCCTGGCGGTTAGCCTAACCGATGACTTACAAGGAGCCCTTAACAATATCCAGTCTCAAACTGGTGCTACTGACGAATCAATGGTGGAAATGAAAGACACCATGCTTGCGATTTACAACGCTAATCTCGGGGAAAACTTCGACGACATAGCGAGGGCTATATCTGAAGTTGGAAAGCAAACCGGGGCAACCGGTGACGAACTTGAAGACATGACCAAAGATGCCTTAATGTTACGCGATACATTTGAATTTGAAGTAACAGAGTCCGTTAGAACCGTCGATATGATGATGAAACAATTTGGCATATCTAGCGACGAAGCGTTCAATCTAATTGCCCAGGGTGCTCAGGCTGGGCTAGATAAAAACGGAAACCTCTTGGACTCTATCAATGAGTACAGCATTCACTTCGAGCAACTCGGATTCGACTCTGAAGAAATGTTCAACATGATGGCAAATGGAGCAAAGTCTGGAGTTTTTGACATTGACAAACTTGGAGATGCAATGAAGGAGTTTGGTATCCGGTCTAAAGATGGAAGTAAAACTTCAGCCGAAGGATTCGCTGCGCTAGGACTAAATGCAGCGGAAATGACAGCTGCTTTTGCAAAAGGTGGAGATGCATCCAAAGAAGCTTTTGACAAGACCACTAGGGCTCTTTTTGAAATGGATGACTTGGTAGCGAGAGAAGCTGCAGGGGTCGCTCTTTTTGGTACCCAGTGGGAAGACGTAGGAGCTAAGGGTATTGAGGCCTTAGTTAATACTCAAGGTGAAATAAGTAAAACTGTCGATGCTCTCGGCAAGATCAATGAAGTAAAGTACAACACTTTCGCCGAGGCAATGCGAGGTATCGGGCGCAATCTACAAACTGGAATACTTCTTCCTCTTGGCGAGAAAATCTTACCGGCATTAAATAATTTTGCTAGTTGGATTTCAGATAATATGCCAGCTATTCAGAACGAAATCAGCTATGCCATGAGCATTGTTGGTTCTGTATTTGATGCTATAGGCGCAGTTGTTTCGACCGTTATTATGCCTCAGTTTAATGCTTTTAGGAGTATGATTACTGAAAACATGCCACAAATTCAAGAGGCAATTAAGGCCATGTACGATTATGTTAAACCAAGCTTTGATAGATTGGCGGAATCAATAAAGACTAATATTCTGCCTATGATTCAAGGTTTTTGGGATCTTGTTCAAAGTGCAATGCCGACAATACGAGTGATCTTTGAAGTAGCTATGTTAGCTGTTGGTACAGCTCTGAAGATCGCTATGGATGTTATAGCGATCTTCCTCGGGGTCGTAAAGGGTATGTACGATTTTATCAAGCCACCTTTGGACTTAGTAATAGGTATATTTAACAAGGTATCAAGCGCAATCGAAAAAGCCCTTGGATGGCTCCTTGATTGGAATGGCACCCCAGCAAAAGAGAAGACTGTAAGAGTTAATTACAAAGAAACGTCTAGTGCCAAATCAGTCGGTGAAAGGTTAGGTAATAACGCTAAAGGCACCGACTTCTGGCGTGGAGGATGGACCAGGGTTAACGAAGAAGGCGGGGAGATCATGAACCTCCCTCGGGGCACGCAAATAATCCCCCATGACGTATCAATGGAGATGGCAAGAAACTCAGGGAGATTATCTTCAGCAATCGTTTTTGAGCGTGGTGCCTTTGAGGGGGCTATGATTATGGATGACTACAGCGTGGATCGCCTCATGGATCGGGTTATGGATCGCCTGGCACTCAAAGGGGTGAAGTGATGCGAACATATACCATAGCCGGCAACACAGTGACAATCCAGAAAAACTCACTAAGCTACAACGACACCCTAAACGACAGGACGACATGCTCATTTGTTGTCATTGATCCAGCGTTTGAGGTCGATATCGGCATGGAGGTTATAGTCCAGGAAGATGCAGATATCATCTTCGCAGGGACTATAGACAGCGCATTGGAAAGCGGAGACAAAACTAACTATGTTTCTTTGGCTTGTGTGGACTTCTCTCAGCTCATCGATAAGCGGATCATTGCGAACTCTTACGAGAATGAACTCGCCGGTGATATTGTCAGGGATTTCATAACAACAGTATTTGCCGAAGAGGGAATCACTGCCGGAAATGTTCAGGATGGCCCTGTAATCTCGAAAGCCGTATTTAATTATGACAGCGGTAACATCGGCATGAATTATCTGGCCGACACAACCGGTTTTAACTGGGAGATTGACAATCTTAAGCGATTGAACTTCTTTGATAGGGCAACATTCACAGCGCCGTTTGAGTTAACAAACACGAGTCACAATTACCAGGGGTTAACCGTCAAGAAATCAAGATCAGACTACCGAAATAGGCAGTATATCCGTGCTGGCACAGATACAACGGGAGAAATACCCCTCGAAAAACCAACTCCCGCGCCTGACGGAGTGTCAAAAACGTTTGTTGTTAGGTTGCCGATAGCTCAAAAGCCCAGGATATTTATTAACTCGGTAGAAGTAATTGCCTCTGATATCGGAGTTAATGGGCTTGATACCGGGAAGAAATACTATTTCACCTACGGATCTAACGCTATAACTCAAGATAACAGTGTTGCGACGCTGACAAATCAGGTCTTAGAGGTGACGTACAAAGGTCTTTATCCCTTGCTGGTTGTCGCTGATTCACCTGGGCAAATAAACTCCCGGAAGGCAATAGAAGGAGGCTCGGGGGTCCACGAGAACATTATCCAAGAGCAAAACATTGATACTCGCCAGGCAGCGCTAGAATTCGCTCAGGGTAAGCTTGAGAAGTACGGTATCATACCTAAAATCGTGACGTTTAACACGTATGAGAAGGGCCTCAAGGCTGGGCAACTCCTGCAGATTACAAATACCAAGCACAATCTGAGCGGAAAGTTTTTGATCGACTCAGTGTCGGCAAGGAATGACGGAGTTCTAACACTCTACTCGGTTAGATGCCTAGACGGTGCTAGTATTGGTGGATGGGAGCAGTTATTTAAGACGCTGCTTCAAGGAAATAAAAAGCTGGTTATCCGTGAAAATGAGGTTGTAGTTAAGCTTATTACCTTTAGTGATGAGTTTGTGAACCTAGCCATGGAAGACGAAATGACTTACTATCTCCACCAATACTGGATTTGTGGTCAATTGGAAAATGAGTTCATGTTACCTTGGCAGCCGCCGTCAGAGATTACATGCAGTGAGGAGAGGATATTATGAGCGTAACTGACGCAGCTAGAGCGCTGATATTAGCCTCTACAATAGCAACAAGCATCGACAATGTAGATGCGTTGAGTGTTAAGACGATTGCAGGCGAGTTAGTAAGGATCACTCCCCAGAATGTCGTGACGATCAGCACGACTGAACGAAAATACGAGTTTTACTTGACCGAAAACGAGGGTAATGGGGATCTGGTTGGTATGTCTCTTTACGGTAATGGGGCCACGATTACGCTCGGAGATGGAAATGAATTAGCTACTCAGACCGTAACAATTACTAAGACCAATACTCAAAGCCTACTGATTTACTGGACTGTTAGGGTGGTGGTTTAATGCCTGATTATGTAAAAACAGAGTGGATTGGCAAGGTTACGCCATTAGGCCCAACGAACCTAAATAAAATGGAGCAAGGGATATTTGACGCTATTCCAAAGGATCAGAAGGCCGCTACCAATGGTGTAGCTACATTAGATTCCAGCGCCAAACTCATCACAGCTCAATTGCCAGTGATACCAACCGCAAACCTTGGCAATGTTATGGCCGCAATGTCAATACTTGGCGAGGCGTGGGAGCTATTAGCGACTAAGGAATTTACATCAAACGGCACTTATCACACGTTTTCGGGAATATCATCTGATTACAAAAAACTTAAAATTGTTTCAAATGCGATTCGTTACGATAGTAACTCAAACTCAATCGACATATCGTTTAATGGCATAAATAGTTATTATTACAAGTATAGCCAACTCATTAATGGCAGCATGAGTAGTGTTGCCGAGACAAACAGGCTACAAGTTGGTGGCGCTCTATCTCTTGGGAACCAAGCCAACGCCCAAATTTTTATCAACAATGGGTTGACTGAAAAGCGAGTTGCAAACTGGATTGTGGGTGGAGGGCTTTATAATTGCGTAGGCGGGGGCACTTACCCATATGACAACGCTCTTATATCGTCAATTCTACTAGAGGGTGCATTTCAAACTGGATCAAAAATACAGCTTTTTGGTAGCAAGCTTTAAGCAAAGGAGGGTAATAACTTGCATGAGATATACCGAATAAACACCGAAGATGGACTGGTGGAAGTCGAAGAGCTGGATAACGGTATCAAAATGGAAACGCTAATTGAGCCAAGTGAGGCGTACTTGCAAAGATTAGCAGAGCAACCAGGTCCGCCTCCGCCAGAACCTAACCAAGATGATTACTTGCTTGATTTAGACTTCAGGATCTGCATGATCGAATTAGGATTATAGAAAGGAGAATAACCATGACTTACATCTACTGCAAAAAGGTAATCCAAAACGGGACCTACGGGACCGAAGAAGACATGATGATTAAGTTGGATGTGTTTTTGCTCAACAACCGAATCACTCAAGATCAATACAACGAACTCGTTGGATTACTAAACGCAAGCGCCTAACAGGGCGTTATTTTTATGAGAAAGAGGTGTAATGGATGGCAATCTTAAAGGATCTTATCAGAGACCTTAAGGGAATTGTAGTTCCTCAATATCTCAAAGAGGACGGCTCAGATTTTGAAGCACTTAAGGGTAAAAACGGCGCATTAAACGTCAATGCGTATATAAATGGGAGTTTAGCGAACAACCAAACTAATAAAGTTGTTACTGCAAATGCAAATATTTTGGCATCAAATTATACACCGTCAAAATATTCAAAATCAGTTTTGCAAGTAGCAACAAATACAGCAGGAGTTTTATCTTTAGTTGTTGATGGTGTATCTGGTACTCTTAACAGCGGAGAACCTTTAGTCGCTAACGCATGGTACGAGTTTGAAATATCTTTACTTTCTAGCTCCACCTATAATCTTAAATTATCTGTAGGTGCAACAATGCAAGTTAAATGGCAGGTGATTTAATATGACATCACCATTACAAGGGGTAGTTACCCCTCAAGAACTCAATTCCCTACAGGCAGATGTTGGGACGCAACTAACTGAATTAAAATTAAACTCAGGTACATTTTATGATAACAGATTTGCAATCAGTGAGTTAAACTTTAATTTTATTAAACAAGGAATTGTTGTGCCGAACGACTCTGGTAAATTCGATTCTGCGTATGCAACAAGACCTCATATAGTAAAAGCGGATAGTACGCTTGGTAAGTACCATCTTTATTATCTAGGCAATACATCTCAAAACAATACTCCCGGGGTTGGAAGTATCGGGTTGTCAGTAAGTGATGATGGCGTTAATTGGGAAAAATACGCAGGTGCTCCATTGGCAAGTGTAAATGGTGGTGTGGATTTCTTTGTAATGCGTGATGAAAAAGTTGACCATAAGTTGGTGGCTTATTTTTCAAAGAATTTAACAACAATAAGTCGTAGAGAAGCCTCTAATGATGATGGCACGGAATTTGGTGCAGTTACGGACGTACTCTCTGTAGGAGCAACGGGAACGTGGGATGATGTTCGTATACAGTATCCATCGGTGATTAAACGTGGTACTCAATATTTATTGTATTATATGGGATTGGGAACGAGTGACACATCTTGGAGGATTGGAGTTGCAATTTCTGAGGATGGCATTACATTTAAAAAATCACCACTGAACCCAGTAATGGAACCTAGATTAACCAATCCGTGGGAATCTGGTCATGTATTTGACCCTCACGCTTTTGCAATTGGTAACGTAATATACATGGGGTACACAGGAGGCACAGTCAATCCTCTAGCTGAGCAAATTGGCGTGGCATCTTCGGTTGATGGAATAAACTTTAACAGATATTCAACAATGCCTATTATTAGTCTTGGTGGCGTTGGTAATTTTGATGAGACATGGACAATTGATCCTGAAATGATATTAATAGGGAATAAACTTCACCTATATTATACAGGACATAACGCCAATGGTGACAGACAAATAGGTCTTGCCATTGCGGAACAGGGGGTATAGAAATGGACAAATTAGAAGCAATAGCTTTTTCGTCAATGATACCATTGCCAAATAAAAGCCCTATAAATTTAACTATTACAGATACAGTTGCAACGACAAGGGACGACATTTGCCATTGTTTTTTGCCACCAATTCATTCTGATGTTCCGGATTCAACGATGTTTGTTAGAGTTATAGGGTACGGCACATTCTCAACTACGAACACGTTAAACATACGTTTATCCTTTAAAGACTTATCAGATAATTGGTTAACAAGTGTAGATAGTGCGGTAGTTGGTGCGGGTTCGCGTAAATTAATTGATACAGGATGGAAACCATTAAGCGCAGTTCCTATTACAAAAAGTTACCTGAAAAGCGGAAATCCAACAGAATTTATTATAAGATTATGGGTCAGTGGCGGAAGCGTAATATTGGAACCTAATTTCACGGTTTTAATTGGAATAAGACCATCTGTATAGTCTAAGATCACAGTTATTTTCACCAAGCGTAAGGAGATAAAATAATGGACATTGTTAATATTAACAATGTCCATTATTTTGGGTTGGTGTTAATAATTCGCATTATTTACGGTGGATTTTCGAATAGCATATGTGGATAGAAATGAGTATATTCTCGAACACAATTTATTTAAGACAATTCCAATAACCCAGCAAACCGAAGCCAAAACAATAAACATGAGGATTGGATTTTTTAGCGAGTAAATGAAATCCTTAAAGAAATAGTAGAAAATAAATGTGTGAAAGAGGAATATTTCCATAGATACCTTGCCGAATGAAACCAAAACCTTGTTTAAGAAGTTCCATTTCTTTACGAATATCCAATTTAAACTAATAAGAAGCAACCCAAAGAGTGAGTCAATGCGAACACCCGAGAAAGGTTGGTGATAGAATCTCAAGAAAACAATTGTAACTATTAGACCAATTATCACAGGTATTGCTATTAGTGTTTTATTAAAAAGAAACTGAGTTATCTTTGTTTTCAATTCTGATGTAAGATGTACGGAAAGTAAAATACCTACACCAAAGGGCAAGTACCATTCATGTTCAGGGAAACTAGTAAAGAGCAACAATGTAAGTGCAATAAATATAATGACAGGAAAGCGTTTAATTAAATAATACAGGAACGGAAATACCGCATATAGTGCAATAATTGCTGACATGAACCACCAAGTAGGATTGTATCCGTGACCAAAAACATATTCCTGTAATCCGAAAAATTCTATTATCAACTTTACTATTGCATGGTTTCCATACACTGATTGAATTGATCTTCCAAATATAAATACTCCAATTGGCACAAATATTAAAAAGATAACCCAGTAAGTAACAAAGAGTTTAGAAAATCTCTTGATATAAAAGTTTAAAATTTCTAGCTTTTTGTTTTTTACAGATTCAGCCAGTCCATAGCCGCTAAGAATGATAAAAATTGCCACGGTAACTTTTGATGCCAATGCTAATTTGTTAAAAATATTAACGCCCATGACGTTTACTGAGAATTCGGGATTTTCATAAAACAAATGATGGAACAGAAGTAGAAAAATAGCAAATCCTTTTGTTGCCACAGTATCTTCTTTTGTAAAGAAATACTTCAATTAAATCACGTCCTTTCAGTTTATTAATTTTTCTATATGAAATTCTAAAATCCTTTTTTAATTCCCTACAGACGCAAATAGTTAAATAACCTTCGCTAAAGATGGCAAAAGCGAAGGTTTTGTAAAATGGCACTAAAAAGGACCGGGTAATCCCGGTCCTCAGTCTTTAAATTGCCATGAATTTTTTGTACATCTCGCGCCTTGCCTTGAGATTCAGCTTAGCATATTTTTGGGTTGTGCTAACGCTTTCGTGCCCCATTTCCTCGGCAATGAAAATGATGTCAGCTCCACGCTGGATCAAGTGGGTTGCGAAGGTATGTCGGAGGGTATGCGGTGTTGCCTCGATCCGGAGCCCAGCCAACTTCGCCTCACGCTTAATCTGTTGCTCGATAGCTCGAATTGAAATCCTGTTGCCGTACTTGTTGATAAACAGTGCTGGATTTTTATCTTTACGAGTGTCTAAGTACTCCAGCAGCTTGTCTTTGGCAATGGTGTTAAAATGTACGATCCTCTGTTTATTGCCTTTGCCTGTGATCTTGATTTCATTGTTCTCCATGTCTAGATCGTCGATGTTTACAGAGACTAACTCACTAACCCGCATCCCGCTCGAAACAAGCAGCTCGATGATCGCTCGATTGCGCAAAGAACGTTTGACGTATCGAAACTTTTCAAACTCCTTATCTTCCAGGTACTTGATCATGCTAGTCGGTTCTTTGGGGACCTTAATATTTTGCATGGGGTTGGGGATGTTGGCCTCGTATGTCGTCCAGGTGTAAAAGGCCTTAAGGATTGATACTTTGCGCATGTAGGTACGTTCGGCCATATCTTTATACTGAGCTAGGTATGCTCTGAGATCGGTTTTGGTTGCTTCGATGGTGGGTTTACCCAGGAAAGGCGGGAGGTACCGGAGCTCCATTTCGTATTGTTCTAAGGTACCAGGTGCAAGGCCGTCGAGTTTACGGGCTGTTAGGAATTCTTGAACATATCTCATATTTTTCGCTCCTCTTTCTTGGACCGGAGCGTCGTGGTATAATAACCAAGACACTTCGGTGTCGTGATAAGCACTCGTTCGATGCTGGCCGGCGGAGACGGGTGCTTTACTATTGGTGTTTTTTAAGTTCTTCAATGATCTTCTCGACGCTGATTATTTCGTCTATTGGACGATTCGCTTCCCAAAATCTAATTGAGTCCTCGATAATTTCAGTCTTATCTTTTTTGAGTAATAAAGACCAAGCGGAGAGACTGTTCATGATCTCTGGACTGAATCGATAGGAAGTAGATTTCTTTGCCAATATTTACACCTCCTTGTGTTAGATAATAACGCTGTAACGCAATAGCTACAATGGGAAGTATGTCCTGTTTTTACCTTCCCATTAGTCCTAATGCTTTTTCTCAACCGTCTATCGACGGTCTTTTTTATGCCCCAAATCTAAGCCTGAAAAGTCGCAGGAGGTGGCGGCGAAGTAGGGCGCTGGGGCTCACACGGGTAGCAACGAAAGGGGCGAAAGCCGGAAAGTAGGTGTCTAATGGCTGAGGCAGTAGATAAAGAGGTGTGCTCAGTAAAGCACGGGGAATTAAATAGGCGTGCAGAAGTCCAGGATAAGCGATTAAACTCACACTCCGCAGATATAACTGACTTAAAGATCATTGTAGGTCAGTTAACTCAATTATTAGAGACTACTACAAAAGCTCTGGAAACGATGGAAAAGCGAGTTTCTACTCTTGAAACTGCCCATGAAGATTCTAACGGTTTCTGGAGTTCTCCCGGTGGTCAATGGATCATTAAGGGATCAGTAACTATTGCTGTTGTCCTCACGCTTGCCGCAATCGGGCAGAACGTCAATCCAGAGTTTCTGGCTAGTATATTTGGAAAGTGAGGTGATACATATGACCAAACCAAGCATCAAGTGGATCGGATCCCCTAACCATAGCGCAGCGTCTAAAAAGCTAAAAACTATCGCCATCGTCGACCACATCATGCAGGGGTCATTAGCTGGCACGGATTCATGGTTTAAAAACCCAGCCAGCAAGGCCAGCTCACACTTTGGCGTAGGCAAGAATGGTGATATACATCAATATGTTGGCCTTGACTACCCAGCATGGGCTAACGGGGCCGTAAATAAGCCAGATTGGCCGTTATATACCGGGGTGAACCCAAACTATTACACAGTCAGCATCGAGCACGAGGGCTATACCGGGGACGTTATGCCAGAGGCTCAGTACCAGGCAACACTTGCCTTGCATCGGTGGTTGATCGAGCTGCTCGGGATACCTGTGACTCGAGATACGATCATAGGTCATTACCGGATCGATAGCGTTAATAAGGCCAATTGCCCGGGGAGTGGGTTCCCATGGGAACGACTGTTTAGGGATCTGGAGGGAGGGGAAGACGTGTTAGATGTAGCTGTGTTATTAAACACTAAGGACGATTTTTGGGCCGGGGCTGATGTAGCGGCAAGGCATGGGAATTGCGGGATATTTATTCGGCCGGCTGATCGGTCGGTACCAAAGGACGCCATGAGCGCCAAGCGGCTGATTTTAGTCGGTGGGCCTACGACAGGGCACCCAAGCGAAGTCTTGCTGTCGGGCCATGATAAATACGGAACTGCTGCTGAAGTTAAAAAGCATTTAGGTTAAAGGAGAACGTCAATGGCTAAATCAAAATTAAGGCCCTGCAAAGATGTTGACAAAGAATACGATATGCTTTGGCTTTGGTGCCCTGGATGTGATGAGTATCATGCTGTCAAAGTAAACACTCCTAGTGGTTGGGGATGGAATGGAAGTCAGGAAGCGCCAACTATCACACCTTCAATATTAGTAAGGGGCACAAAGCCGATTAGCGACGAAGAGGCCGAACGAATCCTGGGCGGGGAACACATTGAACCAGTTCCTACAGTCTGCCACAGCTTCGTCACAGACGGGAAGATACAATTTCTTACGGATTCAACCCATGCGCTTTCAGGTCAAACGGTAGATCTGCCAGAGGTAGATATGTAAATTCGCAAGCGCTTGCCAAAATCAATTTTTAATGGAGGGATAACCAATGCCGTCAGATTTATTTACAACATCATACCTTGGGTCCTATGCAGGACTAGTGGCCGTGACGTATCTCCTGGTCCAGTTTTTCAAGGAGCCGATCAGACAACGACTAAACGACTGGTGGATTCGGATCTTGGCCGTGGGATTTGCGCTGACGATCCAACTTTTCACACTGTTTGTGACGGGTAATTTTACGGTTGAGGCCATCGGTCTGGCCGTGCTTAACTCGTTTCTGGTAGCGATCACGGCGGCCGGAACGCATAATATTAGTCAACCCAGCACACAACAACTTACTACAACACTAAATACATTTGAGCCTATTATTTATAAGCCCCAGGTGGCCGATGTGAGCCCGCCGATTATTACGCCACAGCCTAAGAAATCGACCGAAGGTGATCCGGTACCACAGACAGTACAAGATTAATAATTGACATAGCGAAAGCCCTCGGCCTTAATTGGTCGAGGGCTTTTTTGGCGTTTTATTAGTTATTTCATTGGTATTTCAACAAATCCCGTCTCGCCATTGATTGGACTAGATATAACCTCTAATTCATACGTCTGAGATCCTTTCGATACCTCGTATCCCAATTCGCCAGACAACTTTCTTCCTGATGCAATAGATCCGTCTAGCTGGCCCTTACCGTCAGTCATTGCCCCTATGCTATATTCTTGACCTCGACCATCTTTGTCAACCAACTTAAAAGACATCATACTGCTGACTTGGGACTCTACATTCCCTTGATTCTCGATAGTTAAATCAATCAAAAGGAATGTATTCCCGTCTTTGGGCTTCATGACCTGATTCCCATTCGTGGTTCTGATGCCATTTACTTTATACTGGAGATCACCGAGCTTAAAGGTGTCACCAATTGCATAGTTCTTATTTTTTGGCTCTGGAGCCGGCGTAGTCGGTGGCGTAGGATCAGGTGTCGAGGTATTCGATGTATTTTCCTTGGCTGGTGGCGTAGCGGTAGGTGATCCGCATCCAAGCATAGAAACCATGAGGCCGATACATAATAATAGATAAATAATCTTTTTCAACTCGTTCACTTCTCTTTCTTTTGTTTTTGTATCTTTCACTGGGTTAATGCGTTTTTCCTGCTTTCCGACAGAATTAATGGTTTTGCGACTTATTGCTGACGAACTACTTAGCGTTCAATCGCAAACGAACATCTTAACGTTCAATGCAACGCTCATTCGCTGGTCTGTTCGTTGGACAATCGTTGGGTCGTTCGTTCTAACGTACAATAAAAACACCTGTAATCGACATGAGAGAAGGGAGGACAAGATAAGACTATCTAGAAAAGAGCAGAGCGAAACGAATGAAAATGAGTGAGTGAAGCGGTCCCGCCCTGCCGCGCCGAGCGCGAATTTTTTCACTTGAGGCCCAAATCTCTCTTGATAGATTCCCATATTTTGCCCCGAACCATTGCGGGGGTGGTTCCCTTGGGAAGCGGATCACGGCCTTTCTTATAGCCGGCTATGATCGGTAGCTTATTCTTCGCTTTATTCGCCTTAAAGCCATTGATTGCAGCCTTTGTTGTTCCATAGGCCACCTTTGATACTATCCTTGCCAACATGTTGCCGTGTGCTTCTTTTGGGTTAATAGGGATAAACAAAAGGCTCCCAATGAGGACGATGGATAGTATTTTAGCACTTGGTTTTCTCACGCTAAGCCCTCCTTTATTGCGCTTAATAAATGGACTTCATACCTGACCTTAGTCTTCGACTCTGCAACCAATCGCCGAATTTTCTGCCCATGCTTAGGATCATCGGTGACAATGATCACCTTTGGGAATCGAGCCGGATTACCCAACTTTTTCATGAGCTTGGAACCGGCGACACCTTCCTTAAGGTAAAGGTCATCGTAGATATCGATCTTACGAAACTTGTGCCGGCTAACTGATCCGCGATCAATCTCGATGCAGTACCAGCGTATTTCTCCGGTCATGAGAATCTTTGTTGAACATAAAGCATCAACTCGTAAACCAAACTCCTTTAGCTCCTCAGTTTCCCATGTAAGGACCGTTTCGCCCTGCTTACGCATGAACCATACATAAACCCATGACAACGCCAGAGAGTGCTCTATTTGCCCGGGATATTTGCCTTGATAGTAAACCGTTGGAGCGTCAAGAGAGAGGCGCGTGCGCTTTACTAGCTTCCTGTCGTAGAGAGATTTCATGCGGGCCTGACACTTGCGCTTACCGGATGGGAATTTAAAAAATAACTCTGTAAGTTGATCGGTGCTCATTACGCCGCATAACTCAATTGTCTCAAGGATAGACCTATCACGTATCGATCCTTTCATCGCATTCGTCATTGCCTGCAAATTTATACGCCCCCTTTGGTACTCGCTCGTTGAGAATAGCATAGGCCTCCCTAGCCGAGAGATACATCGCTTGCACCATCACATCATTATCATTATTCCAAATCGCCCTGCCTTTAATTTTGGGCAGATCGGACCCTCTTGTATTGCCGGACCCTAGCACGATCTGACTGTCGATCTGATCTCTAACGTGAAAGCACATTGCCCCAGCAAGTTGGGATCTGACATCCGTGAATCCATCCCATATCTTAGCGTTAGGTTTTTGAGTGGCGAGGACCATACTTATCCCGGATACCCTGGACAAAACCGACATATCCCCAATGTACTCGAAACACTTTTTATTTCTGATCTGTGTCAGTTCATCGAGAATCAAAACTAAATAATCTAAGTCATCGTGTTCTTCGCAGTATTCCTCGAAGTTTTGGCACCCGGCTTTTCGGAGGATTCTCTGTCTGCGGTGCATTTCTCGAATGTGTTTTTGGAGTAGTATCTCCGTCTCTGCATCTGTTAGTGCTAAGTTTACCCAGGGAGAGAACCGGGGGAAGTCTACGCCTTTTCTGTCGATCACAGATACCTTATTCCCCTTGAGTAGTGTCGCAACCATCAGGCCGAGAAGAAAAGACGTTTTTCCGTAGCCAGTCATTCCTCCGACCATCATGTGAGGTAATCGGTACAAATCTTCGACGATTAGTTTTCCGTCCGGGGTTTTACCAACAGGGAAAGGAGCAATCATTTGGGCCAACCTCCTTTAATATAACGATGGGTCGAATTCAAACTTGATCTCTGTGGGGAATTCGCTTTTGTAAGTTTTAAGGACCAGCTTTCTTCCAGTGGCTTCGATCTCAACGATTGAGTTAGTATAGCTTTCAAAGTAGTGCCGGTTCTTTTCAAAATCTGACTTATCGACCCCAGCCGGGAGGGCAAAGACGTAATCTTTTCCCGAGTCGGTTGGATGCGCTTTCATGAGTCTGGGCCTTACTCCTTCTTTGTTTTGTAAATGCGTTCCGATAATAACTTCTTGAACTCCTTTGCCCTTGAATTGACGAATTAACCAAGTTATAAGGGATGCTGCCACGCCGATTATGTCGGGCTTAACTGAGTTGCTCACGGTTTCTTCACTTCGACGATCTCTCGATAAATATCCACGCACAAGAACGCGACAAGAGCCTCTTCGTCGATAACTGCCTTGATGTTGTAGTCCTTAATGGCCTTACGGATTATTTTTTGGATTTTGGTGATATCCATGAATCATTCCTCCTTCTTATTGATTCACCCTTAATGCCACGACAAGTCATTGAGATCATCCATGAGATTTTCCATTCTTTCTGTGCAATCCTCGTTGCCCATTCTGTTCTCCAGGGAGCTGGCTAACCACGTGACCAACTCGTATTCAGTGACATTGTACTTTTTGAGCAATGCTAATGCCTTTTCCACTCCTTACCCGCTCCTTCCTTGTATCCAACAACCCCATTTTTTGAATCGGTTAGACCAAAATAATCCCTGAGCACCATTCGGATAATAAAGCTCTTTTCACCCTTAGGAATCGTATTAAGTTTTTCCTTAAGCTGTGGATCTGGCCTAAAGGTTTCTTTCTCCAGAAAGGTTTCTTTCCTTTTTGGGACTTCCTTCCCATCTTTAGGAATATTCACACTTCCACCTCCACAAAGTTTTGTCTGACTGACGTATTATAATGTATAGGCTGGGTGTCGGTAGGGGGCTGGTGGGTTACTTCATGGTATAGAATATTAGTGATCACCAATATTTATGCTTAAAAAAATAGATAAAAAATTTTGGCCAAACTAATAATTTTTTTATCAGTCTGGCCAAACGTGCTCCACCGAGAACCCTAGTGCCTTTGCAATTTTCTTAGCTGTCTCAACTATACATGTCTTTTTGCCGTTTTCTATGAGGCTTAGTTCGCTTTGAGATATCCCAGTCATTTTGGATAATTCTTTTTGCGTAACCTTTTGTTTCTTCCTGATCTCTTTTATTCGGTTCATCCTAAGTCATCACCACAAGTTTAATCCTTCAACATGTTTCCTTAAAATTCCTGCTATGATGAATATAGGGTATTACTACATAAAATATATGTCACTACCAATAAATCTTAACAACTTGTTCGACACGATTTTAACGATTTCGACCAATGGGTCAATGTATAATTGTCTAAATCAATTGAGAAATTTAGGGCTAACGTCCTAATATAGGTAGCAACAAAGGGGTTGAGGGGAAGAGATATGCAATTTACATTACGCGCTACAAGAATATCCCAGGGATACTCCGTTGATGAGGTCGCAACGATTTGCGATGTATCACCAGAGACGATTACTAATTACGAAAAACATCCATCAAAGCTGCCGCTTTACCTTATAATATTACTGGCCGATCTCTATAAGGTGTCACCTAATTCGCTTATTGCAAATACCTAGAACTATAAAACAAGATCCCTGTCCTTTATATAGGAAGGGATCTTGTTTGTTTAGCCTTTATTATTTGTGCGGTATTTGTGCGGTATTGCTATTTTTTGTGTAACGCACGAAAACGCTTGTAAGTCTGATGTGGTGCGAGAGAAGGGACTCGAACCCCCACGGTTTCCCGCTGGAACCTAAATCCAGTGCGTCTGCCAGTTCCGCCACTCTCGCAAAGATTTCTTGCAACAGAGAGAATTGTATCATAATAATGGAGATATGACAAGTGTTAGGTTTTTACATCAAAGAATATTTTCCAGAACGAACTTTTCGTTATCATAAATGTTCTTAAACAAAACTTTCAGGGTTGATACTTCCCCGAGGGAAAGTGTCACATCTTGACGGTTGAGGAGTTTTTCTAACCGACTCATGCTGAGATTAATCCGGTCAATTTCTTGATGATCGAGGAGAATACTCCACCAAGTGTTATTATTATCCCAGCTTTCCCGGACAGCGGACAATTCCTTCTTAGCTCCCTCCCAATTCTGAAGAGAGACGAATTGTTCTACAGATTCAAGGCGTATCCCCGTAGTATGAGTCGTGGTTTGAATATAACGATAGGAAGTAAAAGACCCTCCTAATAATAATAGAACAATAGTAATAATGGTTAATAGGGTGCGCAACCAGTTTCACCTCACACTATTCTTTACTTTGGTCGGCTTTTTATTTTCCTTAGCTTGTACGTAGAGATTTCCCGAGGAATCAAGGCTTGCTATAAGGACGTCTTCAATCCTTTGTATTCCCTGTGTATTAAGTTGAGTGTTTAACCAGTGGATATCTTTTTTGCTTTGCTCTAAGTAGTTCTTTTTAAGTTTACCATCCATAATAATCGTTAAGGGCAGCCCTTCGTAGGGGGGTGTTATTTGAAAATCCTCAGGAATGGTTGGCCTTTTGTGGGCTTTAGGAAAAACACTGATTTGCCCGTTATTCTCCAAGATCGCGAATTCAACATCGGCTATGTTCGGAATGTTATTAAGGCGAAGTTCTTCTAGAAGGTCGCTGATATTATAACAATTTCGTTTGAGTTCCTTTTCAGAAATTTTCCCCCGGTCTATGAGGATACTCGGTTTGCCGCAAATAATATCTCGAGCCCTTTCACTTTTTAAGGAAACGTAAGCAAAGGTCATACTTGCTGATAGGAGAACTAAAATTGGTATAATGCCACTGAGGAGTGGAACCCCTACGTTTTCACTTGGTACAGCTGCGAGTTCGGAAATCATAAGAATAACGACCAACTCAAAAGGCTGTAATTGCCCAATTTCCCTTTTCCCCATTAAGCGCAGGGCAATGATGACCACTACGTATAGAATAAGGGTCCTAACTACAACAATAAGCATACTTGTTCCCCTTTCTTAATCGTTCGTAAAGGTTATTTTACCCTGAAAAAAAAGAGTTATCCGTTGAAAACTCCTTAGGGCGTCAGTAATTTGATTACAAGAAGTAAGTCTGTTATAATTGATTAGTAAATTTTTTGTAGTAATTTAGAAGTATAGACTTGCGTTATTACTTTCTAAGGTACCGGGGTGCCCGTAGTTTTTTTAGATGTATTTGGCTTAAGCGGGGGTTTGTAGTCTTTAAAAAACGGTAAGACTATCGAAGTATCCACAGCTGCCTTGCACATAGACTAAATAGTGTTTAAGGGGGAGAACCTAATGTCAGTCTCAGTTGAAAAAGTAGAAAAAAATGTCGTAGCTTTGGAAGTTACCGTTGAAGCCGAAAAATTTGTTAATGCGGTGAATCAAGCTGCCAAAACAATGGCGAAAAAAGTAAATGTTCCAGGATTCCGTAAAGGTAAAGCACCTCGTCGCATGGTTGAACAATATATTGGGAAAGAAGCCCTCTATGATGAGGCCTTGGATCATTTGATCGGACCAGCCTATGCTGAAGCAGTTTTAGAAAGTGGTATTGATCCAGTCGATCGCCCCAACGTTGATTTGGTACAAATCGAAGAAGGAAAAGACCTTATTTTCAAAGCGAAAGTCATGGTTAAGCCAGAAGTTGAGCTTGGAGAGTATAAAGGACTTAAAATCGAACAAAATGCAGCCGTTATCACAGAAGAAGAAGTGATGGAAGCACTTACCAGTAAACAGCAGCAACACGCCCGCCTCGTAACCCTTGAAGAGGGTAAAGTCGAAAACGATGATACCGTCACCCTAGATTTTGAAGGGTTTACTGACGGAGTTCCTTTCGTAGGCGGTAAAGCTGAAAACTATGAACTTGTTATCGGATCGGGTACATTTATTCCCGGTTTTGAAGAGGGTTTAATTGGCGCTGAAATCGGACAACCTGTTGATGTCAACGTTACCTTCCCAGCTGAATATCATAGTGCAGAGCTAGCTGGAAAAGAAGCCGTCTTTAAAACACTCATTAAAAAAATCCAACGCAAGGAACTTTCCGCTTTAGATGACGAATTTGCAAAAGATGTTAGCGAATTTGATACTCTGGATGAATTGAAAAATGATTTGCGGAATAAATTAATGAAGACTACGGAAATGAGAGTCAAAGACGAACATCTTAAGGCGATTGTCTCTAAAGTGGTTGACAACGCAAGTGTCGAGATTCCAGAAGTTATGATTACTGAAAGAATTAAAGCAATGATGGAGGATCTAAGTCGTAATCTTGCCCAACAAGGTTTAACCCTTGAGCAGTATTACCAATTTACCAACTCCACGGAGCAAGCTATGCAGGAGCAAGTACGTCCTCAAGCTGCTGAAGGCGTCAAAACAGATTTAGTTTTAGAAACTATTTCCAAAATAGAAGGAATTGACGTCACGGAAGACGAAGTAGACGAAGAGATCAAGAAAGTTAGTGAGCGTCATGGTCAAGACGCTGCATTACTAAAACAGACCCTTATAGCGCGTGGGGAGCTCCCGTTCTATAAACAAAGCATGATTAGTCAAAAGACGGTCAACTTTTTAGTAGAACAGAACACCTAAACCCGACGCCTTGGGGGGAATTCTGAGGTATAGAGGTGAGAGGATGGCAAAGTACACCGAAGACAAAAATCAACTCAAGTGTTCATTTTGCGGTAAGACCCAGGAGCAAGTAAAAAAATTAGTTGCTGGTCCGGGGGTATACATTTGTGATGAATGCATTGAACTTTGTAATGAGATTATCGAGGAAGAGCTCACAGATGACTTAGGGGTTGAAATTGGGGATATTCTGAAACCTAAAGAAATCCGCGCAATTATTGACCAGTATGTTATTGGCCAAGAGCAAGCGAAAAAGGCACTTTCCGTTGCGGTTTACAACCACTACAAAAGGATAAATTTGGGCATGAAAATCGACGATGTTGAATTGCAAAAATCAAACATCGTTATGTTGGGACCCACAGGTTCAGGAAAGACTTTGCTGGCCTCGACGCTGGCTAAAGTCCTTAATGTTCCCTTTGCAATTGCAGATGCCACCTCCCTAACTGAGGCAGGCTATGTGGGTGAAGATGTCGAAAATATTCTTTTGAAATTAATCCAAGCGGCGGACTACGATGTTGAGAAAGCAGAAAAGGGTATTGTATATATCGATGAGATCGATAAAATTGCCCGTAAGTCAGAAAATCCCTCTATTACAAGGGATGTCTCAGGAGAAGGAGTTCAGCAAGCCTTGCTGAAGATTCTTGAAGGAACCGTTGCTAGCGTGCCCCCACAAGGAGGCCGCAAACATCCTCACCAAGAATTCATTCAGTTGGATACAACAAATATATTATTTATTGTTGGTGGAGCCTTTGACGGGATTGAAAAAATCATTCAAAACCGAGCAGGAGAAAAAACCATGGGCTTTGGTGCAACCATCCCAAATAAGGTCAATTTGAATGTCGGTGAAGTCCTGAAGGGTATACTACCCGTTGACCTTCAGAAATTTGGCTTGATACCGGAATTTGTAGGGCGTTTACCTGTCATTGTAACTCTTGAGGCCCTGGATGAAGCGGCCCTAGTCCGTATTCTAACCGAGCCTAAGAACGCTTTAGTTAAGCAGTACCAAAAGCTGATGGAGCTAGACGGTGTCACTTTAGAGTTCAAAGACGCAACTCTCACCTCCATTGCTGCGGAAGCGATTCGAAGGAATACCGGGGCACGAGGACTCAGGTCAATTCTTGAGGATCTCATGATGAATGTCATGTATGATTTACCTTCACGTAATGATGTATCAAAATGCGTTGTTACACCTGAAGTCGTCTTGAAAAAAGAAGAGCCCCTTCTTGTTATGACCGAAAAAGTCAAAAAAGGTAAGAAGGAAGAATCCGCTTAAGCGAGGTTCGAGGCAGGATCACATACCGCGTAGTTTGCTGATTTGACTATGCTTTATACGAAGCGCTAAATATGAAGCAAGTTTAAATACAATAAGCTAATAAAAACACCGGGCAGTTCAAAAGAGCTTCCCGGTGTTTTTTTAACGTTTCAGAAAGCATTCCTGTATTAACCTTATCCTCTTTCACTCATGTCATCCTGAGCGCAGCGAAGGATCTAGATCCGTGAGCTCAGGATGGTATAAGTAATCTTTCGTTTATCGTGACGCGGGTACGCATGGGAATTCTGAACCAAGTGAAGAAACTTAAGCCCTAGATCCTTCGCTATCGCTCAGGAACATTAACCTAAACTTATTATTAGAGTAGCTAAGTTTTCTTTATCCAAGAGTTTTTTTCCCACTTTGTGGCAATACTAAAAAGTAGAGATTGCTAGGAGGGAAATCAGTGCATGAATGGACTCAGTGGAATAGTTATGATGGTTCAGTTAGTCTTCGCTGTTGTAATAGGGCTTTACTTTTGGGGAATGCTTAAATCCCAACAGGGAAACAAAATCTCAGTTGAGCGAGAATCCCGCAAGGAACTGGAAAAGTTGCAAACCATGCGAAAGATCGCTTTAACTACCCCTTTATCAGAAAAGACACGTCCCATACATTTCGAGGAGATTATCGGTCAAAAAGAGGGGATAAAAGCCTTGCGAGCTGCTTTATGCGGTCCGAATCCTCAGCATGTGTTAATTTATGGAGCTCCCGGTGTGGGAAAAACCGCCGCAGCAAGGTTAATCTTAGAAGAGGCTAAGAAAAATCCTCTCTCACCCTTTAAAACAAAGGCTCATTTTACAGAAATCGACGGTGCTACAGCACGTTTTGATGAGCGGGGAATCGCAGATCCCTTAATAGGCTCAGTGCATGATCCAATTTACCAAGGGGCAGGAGCTATGGGATTGGCGGGAATACCTCAGCCCAAGCAAGGAGCAGTTACAAAAGCACACGGTGGAATTTTGTTTATTGATGAAATAGGAGAACTTCATCCCATCCAGATCAACAAGCTTCTCAAAGTCTTAGAGGATCGCAAAGTTACTCTGGAAAGCGCTTATTATAGCTCGGAGGATTTAAATATTCCGCAGCATATCCATGATATCTTTCAAAATGGCCTTCCAGCAGATTTTCGCCTTGTGGGGGCCACGACACGAAGTCCGGAACAAATTCCACCCGCCATCCGCTCACGCTGTATGGAGGTATATTTCCGAAGCTTACTTCCAGATGAAATCGCAGAAATTGCCCGTGTAGCTGCAGCAAAAATGGAAATGCCTATAACCCCCGCTGCAGTTGATGTCGTCAAACAGTTTGCCAGCAACGGTCGTGAAGCCGTCAATATGGTTCAACTTGCTGCAGGAGTAGCACTGACCGATCAATTGTCACAAATCGACGTGGAGATCGTAGAATGGGTTGTGTCAACTGGACAGTATGCGCCTCGTCCCGATAAAAAAGTTCCGGCAGAACCCTGTATTGGTGTTGTCAATGGTCTCGCGGTTTACGGACCAAATATGGGGAGACTGCTAGAGTTGGAAGTGACTGCTCTTCCTGTGACACCGGGCACTGGAGAATTGTTAGTGACAGGTATCGTAGAGGAAGAAGAACAAGGGTGCTGGCCAGCACAATGCCTTTGTCTGTTTG